>NZ_PQVS01000002.1:0-419413 GCF_002922995.1 Lelliottia sp. 7254-16 | reverse complement strand
GTAGCGGGCGAAATGCCGTAGTGACGGCAAAGAGAACGGATGTTCGCCCCGTCTTGCGAGGCGAACAGAACAAACTCGGTACGTAATGACATGGTATCTCTCGCATCCCAGGGCATAAGCGACTCCAAAAACGGGTTCGTATGCCTTAGTTGTAAGTGTCTACCATGTCCCCGAACAAGTGTTCATGATGTCCCCGGACCGTACACCCACGAGGAGAGGGGTCATATTCCCTCTCCCCGTGGGAGAGGGTTAGGGTGAGGGGACAACATTACTCGTCTTCCAGATAGGTGTACCCGTACAGACCCGCTTCAAACTCTTCCAGGAACTGCTGTTGCAGTCCGGCGTCCAGATCGGTGTTTTTCACCTGATCGCGGAATTGAGTCAGCAGTTTTTTCGGATCCAGCTGCACGTATTCCAGCATATCCGCCACGGTGTCGCCCTCGTCGGAAAGCTCCACTTCGACGTTGCCGTCAGGGAAGACAAACACGTCCACCGCTTCGGTATCCCCGAACAGGTTATGCATGTTGCCCAAAATTTCCTGATACGCGCCGACCATAAAGAAGCCCAGCATTGGCGGGTTCTCTGGGTCATATTCCGGCATCGGCATAGTGGTGGCAATCCCGTCGCCGTCCACGTAATGATCGATAGCCCCGTCGGAATCACAGGTGATATCCAGCAGCACCGCACGACGTTCCGGCGCGTGATTCAGCCCTTCCAGCGGCAGAACCGGGAACAGCTGATCGATACCCCAGGCATCCGGCATCGACTGGAACAGCGAGAAGTTGACGTAAATCTTATCCGCCATACGTTCCTGGAGTTCGTCGATAATCGGACGGTGCGCACGGTTGCTCGGGTCGAGCTGTTTCTGCACTTCATGACACATGTTCAGATACAACTGCTCTGCCCAGGCGCGTTCCTGCAGGCTGAAGGTACCCGATGAATAACCGACGTGAATGTCGTGCAGATCCATCTGGCTATCGTGCAGCCATTCGCGCAGTGAACGACGGTTGCCCGGTTCATGCATTTCCTGCCAGGTTTCCCACATGTTTTGCAGAGCACGTGGCGCATCTTCCTGCGGCGGGGTCGCTTCGGTATTTTCGCTGCGCTCCACGCCGATGATGTTAGAGACCAGCACCGTGTGGTGCGCAGTCACCGCGCGGCCAGATTCGGTGATTACCGTCGGATGCGGCAAACCGTTCTCTTCGCAGGCATCGCCAATCGCCCAGATAATGTTGTTGGCGTATTCGTTCAGGCCGTAGTTCACGGAGCAGTCAGACTGCGAGCGCGTCCCTTCATAGTCCACGCCCAGACCGCCGCCCACATCGAAGCACTCGATGTTCACGCCAAGCTTATGCAGCTCAACGTAGAAACGCGCGGATTCACGTACGCCCGTGGCGATATCGCGAATGTTGGCCATCTGCGAACCGAGGTGGAAGTGCAGCAGCTGGATGCTGTCCAGACGACCGCGCTCGCGCAGCATTTCCACCAGCTGCAGAACCTGACCTGCCGCCAGACCAAATTTGGATTTTTCGCCGCCAGAGGACTGCCATTTCCCGGAGCCCTGGGACGCCAGACGCGCACGCACACCGAGGCGCGGTACCACGTTCAGACGTTCAGCTTCTTCCAGCACGATAGCGATTTCAGTCATCTTCTCGATAACCAGATAGACCTTGTGGCCCATCTTCTCGCCAATCAGCGCCAGACGAATATATTCGCGGTCTTTATAGCCGTTACAGACAATCACCGAACGCGTCATACCGGCGTGCGCCAGTACCGCCATCAGTTCCGCTTTAGAACCGGCTTCCAGACCCAGTGGTTCACCGGAGTGGATCAGGGATTCAATGACGCGACGATGCTGGTTGACCTTAATCGGATAGACCAGGAAGTAGTCGCCCTTGTAACCATAGGACTCACGCGCACGTTTGAACGCGGCGTTTATGGAGCGCAAACGGTGTTGCAGGATCTGCGGGAAGCAAAACAGTGCTGGCAGACGTTGGCCCTGCGCTTCGCGCGCTTTCACCAGTTTGGCGAGATCCACACGAGCTTCCGGTACGTCAGGATCCGGGCAAACGCTGATGTGGCCCAGTTCGTTGACGTCGTAGTAGTTATTACCCCACCAGGCAATATTGTATGTGCGCAGCATCTTGCTGGCCTCTTCGGAGCTCATCGCAACCTCCTGCATAGAACGTAGTACACCCTGTTCGCCCGCTGACGAAGGCGAAACTGAAGACATGTCGTCAGACATAGCGAACCTCAACTCTTTGTATTAAGTGTAAAACAGTTGACTACTATCGCAGTGTCACACCGCGATAACAACCCATAAACGGCCCCGTCTTCCAGCAGAGTGTGCTGAAATTCAGACCGTGCGACCGGTTTCTTATTCATATCATTGTAAAACACGTAACCGAACTCTGTATGACAAGGTTCGGCGAAACCACGAGATAACTCCTGAATTAACAAGAGCGCCCTTGTTCAGTTTTCACCAAGCGGATGACCGGCCCTGGAATCCTGAGAAGCACCGAAATGGGTATAACATCGGCAGGTTTGCAGATTAGAAATGCGGATTGCGGGAAACAGATGCACGCCAGAACGGCGTAACTGAGTTAACGGAAAACGTTGGTTCATTATCGGGTATCACCTCCACGGCCGCCTTCAGAAGACGGACCTCAAGCCAAAGCTAAGTATTCACTGCTCAACCCGGCTGGAAGTGGCGACACGATGACATCATCGAGCGCTTTTTTGTATGAGCCGCGCGCCGCGTTTTATACCCACATAACTCCCAAAATGCAAAACATAAATGCGCACCTTGCCAGCACCGTCAGGAAAAATTTCCACCTGCGTTTTTAGCACAATGAGAGCGGGGTCAAAAAAAACTGGAAATCGGGCGAAGAAGTGACCTAAAATAGCCGTCCAGATGTTAATCCATCTATACTGATTAACACTCAGACTGCCGGTTTTATTTACCTGCAGGTCTTGGTAGAATCGTCTTCTACGGCCATTGCGCACAGCAGTTTGAGCTTACCAAATACTCCTTAGGTGAAATATAACATGGCAAAACACCTGTTTACGTCCGAGTCTGTATCAGAAGGGCATCCTGATAAAATCGCTGACCAAATCTCCGATGCAGTGCTGGATGCGATCCTGGAACAGGATCCTAAAGCGCGCGTGGCGTGCGAAACCTATGTCAAAACTGGCATGGTTCTGGTGGGTGGTGAGATCACCACCAGTGCATGGGTTGATATCGAAGAGATCACCCGTAACACCGTGCGTGAAATCGGCTACGTGCATTCTGATATGGGCTTTGATGCCAACTCTTGCGCCGTTTTGAGCGCGATTGGCAAACAGTCCCCGGACATCAACCAGGGCGTTGATCGTACCGATCCGCTTGAGCAAGGTGCTGGCGACCAGGGCCTGATGTTTGGCTATGCGACCAACGAAACCGACGTGCTGATGCCTGCGCCAATCACTTACGCTCACCGTCTGGTGCAGCGTCAGGCAGAAGTGCGTAAAAACGGCACGCTGCCGTGGCTGCGCCCGGATGCAAAAAGCCAGATCACTTTCCAGTATGACGACGGCAAAATCGTCGGTATCGACGCGGTTGTACTGTCGACTCAGCACTCCGAAGACGTTGCGCTGAAAACGCTGCAGGAAGCGGTGATGGAAGAGATCATCAAGCCAGTTCTGCCTGCAGAATGGCTGAATGCCTCTACCAAATACCACATCAACCCGACTGGCCGTTTTGTGATCGGTGGCCCAATGGGCGACTGCGGTCTGACCGGTCGTAAAATCATCGTTGATACCTACGGCGGCATGGCGCGTCACGGTGGCGGCGCGTTCTCCGGTAAAGATCCGTCTAAAGTTGACCGTTCTGCGGCGTACGCGGCGCGTTATGTGGCGAAAAACATCGTCGCTGCGGGTCTGGCCGATCGCTGTGAGATCCAGGTTTCCTACGCTATCGGCGTGGCAGAACCGACGTCCATCATGGTCGAAACTTTCGGTACCGAGAAGATCTCTACCGAACAGCTGACTCTGCTGGTGCGCGAGTTCTTCGACCTGCGTCCATACGGCCTGATCCAGATGCTGGATCTGCTGCACCCAATCTACAAAGAAACCGCAGCATACGGTCACTTTGGTCGCGAACATTTCCCATGGGAAAAAACCGACAAAGCCGCTCTGCTGCGTGAAGCTGCCGGTCTGAAGTAATCGACCGATAGCGTTTGAAAAGGCCAGCCTCGTGCTGGCCTTTTGCATTTCTGTGCGCTGCCTTTGTCGGGTGGCGCTACGCTTACCCGACCTACGAGCTATGGTTTTGTAGGTCGGGTAAGGCGTAGCCGCTACCCGACAAAAACCACCAAATGAAACCGCTTACACCACCCTCTACAGCCCTTCATTTCAGATTAATCTCTTTGCATGTTTTGCCTTCATCTGCTGTTACATTTCATTTCAGTTAAGTCTGAAACTGCGGTAAACGGGATGCGCATCAACAGAATTAACACTATATTTTCATAGCTTTAATAATACTGACAGTTTACATCGAGTGTAACCGATTACACCAACGTGAGATATGTCACATATTTTTACGTCGTACTCACCTACCCTTTACATTGATAAAATTGATAACCCAACTGGAGGGCATAATGCCTGACAATAAAAAACAGGGGCGTACGTCCAACAAGGCGATGACATTCTTTGTCTGCTTCCTCGCAGCCCTGGCAGGACTTCTATTCGGCCTGGATATCGGCGTCATTGCCGGTGCTTTACCCTTCATCACCGATGAATTCCAGATTAGCCCGCACACCCAGGAATGGGTGGTGAGCTCCATGATGTTCGGTGCGGCAGTCGGTGCCGTCGGCAGCGGCTGGCTCTCCTATCGCCTCGGGCGTAAAAAGAGCCTGATGATCGGCGCGATTCTGTTTGTTGCCGGTTCACTGTGCTCCGCCGCTGCGCCTAACGTCGAAGTGCTGATTATCTCCCGCGTGCTGCTCGGTCTGGCGGTCGGCGTGGCGTCGTATACCGCCCCGCTTTATCTGTCGGAAATTGCGCCGGAGAAAATTCGCGGCAGCATGATCTCCATGTACCAGCTGATGATCACCATCGGTATCCTCGGCGCATACCTGTCTGATACCGCGTTCAGTTACAGCGGCGAATGGCGCTGGATGCTGGGTGTGATTATCATCCCGGCGATTTTGCTGCTGATCGGCGTCTTCTTCCTGCCTGACAGCCCGCGCTGGTATGCCGCCAAACGCCGCTTCCACGACGCGGAACGCGTGCTGATGCGCCTGCGTGATACCAGTGCCGAAGCCAAACACGAGCTCGATGAAATCCGCGAAAGTCTGAAGGTCAAACAGACCGGCTGGGCGCTGTTTAAAGAGAACAGCAACTTCCGTCGCGCGGTCTTCCTTGGCGTGCTTTTGCAAGTCATGCAGCAGTTCACCGGGATGAACGTCATCATGTACTACGCGCCGAAAATCTTTGAACTGGCGGGCTACACCAACACCACCGAACAGATGTGGGGGACGGTGATCGTCGGTCTGACCAACGTGCTGGCGACCTTTATCGCCATCGGTCTGGTCGACCGCTGGGGTCGTAAACCGACGCTAACCTTAGGCTTCCTGGTGATGGCTGTCGGGATGGGCGTGCTGGGCACCATGATGCATGTGGGCATTCACTCCGCGACCGCGCAGTACTTTGCCGTGGGGATGCTGCTGATGTTTATCGTCGGTTTTGCGATGAGTGCCGGTCCGCTGATTTGGGTCCTGTGTTCCGAAATTCAGCCGCTGAAAGGCCGTGATTTCGGTATCACCTGCTCAACGGCGACCAACTGGATCGCCAACATGATCGTCGGTGCTACCTTCCTGACCATGCTGAATACGCTCGGCAACGCCAACACCTTCTGGGTGTACGGCGGTCTGAACCTGTTCTTTATTGTTCTGACTCTGTGGCTGGTTCCTGAAACTAAACACGTTTCTCTGGAACATATCGAACGTAACCTGATGAAAGGCCGTCCGCTGCGCGAGATTGGCGCCAGCAACTAAGGACCCTGCCCGGCGGCGCAAGCTTGCCGGGCCTACTGTTGCTCTGAACGTAGGCCCGTGCAAGCGCAGCGCCCCGGGCAAAACCTCTCGCTTGCACTCCACCTTTTAGCACTTTATCCTCTGCCCCTATGAAAACCCCACGCCTTCCCATCGCCCTCCAGCAAGCCGTCATGCACGCTTTGCGGGATAAACTCGCACAAGCCAACCTGAAGCTTGGGCGAAACTATCCTGAACCTAAAGTGGTCTATCAGCAGCGCGGCACTTCGGCAGGCACCGCCTGGCTTGAATCATACGAAATTCGCCTCAATCCGGTACTGATGATGGAAAACCAGCAGGCGTTTATCGACGAAGTGGTCCCGCACGAGTTGGCGCACTTACTGGTATGGAAACACTTTGGCCGCGTGGCACCGCACGGCAAAGAGTGGAAATGGATGATGGAAGCCGTACTCGGCGTTCCCGCGCGGCGCACCCACCAGTTCGAGCTGGAATCGGTACGACGTAATACCTTCCCCTATCGCTGTCAGTGCCAGCAGCATCAGCTGACTGTTCGCCGTCACAATCGCGTGGTGCGCGGTGAAGCCACCTACCGTTGTGTCAAATGCGGTGAACCACTGGTTGCTGAATAATCAATTGAACAATCAGGAACTTTCCTGATCTGACTGATTGCATACTGGAACATCTTTCGCTACGTTGCGGGCTCGTTTTGACACGGAGTTCGAGATGTCCCGTAATTATTCTTCCGCTGTCGCTCTGCTGGCGACAGTTCTCTCAGGCCCTGTGCTGGCCGACGGTATCAACAGTTTTTCTCAGGCCAAGGCCGCAGGCGTCAAAGTGAACGCCGATGCGCCAGGTGATTTCTATTGCGGCTGCAAAATTAACTGGCAGGGCAAAAAAGGGGTCGTTGACCTCGAATCGTGCGGCTACAAAGTGCGTAAAAACGAAAATCGCGCCAACCGCATCGAATGGGAACACGTAGTTCCGGCATGGCAGTTTGGCCATCAGCGCCAGTGCTGGCAGGACGGCGGGCGTAAAAACTGCGCTAAAGACCCAATCTATCGCCAGATAGAAAGTGACATGCACAACTTGCAACCCGCCGTGGGCGAAGTGAATGGCGACCGCGCCAACTTCATGTACAGCCAGTGGAACGGCGGTGAAGGCCAGTACGGCCAGTGCGGAATGAAGGTCGATTTCAAAGAGAAAGTTGCCGAGCCACCAGCCCGTGCGCGCGGCAGCATCGCTCGCACCTACTTCTATATGCGCGATCGCTACGAGCTGAATCTCTCTCGCCAACAAACCCAGCTTTTTAACGCCTGGGATAAACAGTATCCGGTTACCGACTGGGAATGCGAGCGCGATAGCCGCATCGCCAAAGTCCAGGGGAATCACAACCCGTATGTGCAGCGGGCTTGCCAGGCGCAAAAGAGCTAACCTACACTAGCGGCAATTGGTTTATACCGCACTTCATATGGAATTTTTGACTATGCGCATCCCTCGCATTTATCACCCGGAATTGATTGCCGCTGGCAGTGAAATTGCTCTTTGTGACGAAGCCGCCAACCACGTTGGTCGCGTACTGCGCATGGGCGCGGGCCAGGCGATACAGCTTTTTGATGGCAGCAATCAGGTTTTCGACGCCGAAATCACCCGCGCCGATAAAAAGAGCGTGCAGGTTAACGTCCTGCGCGGTGAAGTGGATGACCGGGAATCCCCGCTGCATATCCATCTGGGCCAGGTGATGTCGCGCGGCGAAAAGATGGAGTTCACTATCCAGAAATCGATCGAACTGGGTGTAAGCCTCATTACGCCACTTTTTTCTGAACGCTGTGGCGTTAAACTGGATGCTGAACGTCTGAACAAAAAGATTCAGCAGTGGCAGAAGATTGCCATCGCCGCGTGCGAACAGTGCGGTCGCAACCGTATTCCGGAGATCCGCCCGCCGATGGATTTAGAGGCGTGGTGCGCTGAAGAAGAGAGCGGCCTGAAGCTCAATCTTCACCCGCGTGCCAGCGCCAGCATCAACACGCTGCCGCTGCCGGTCGAGCGCGTGCGTTTGCTGATTGGCCCAGAAGGCGGGCTGTCGACGGATGAAATTGCCATGACCGCACGTTATCAATTTACTGATATTCTGTTGGGACCTCGCGTTCTGCGCACTGAGACAACGGCACTCACTGCCATCACCGCACTGCAGGTGCGTTTTGGCGATCTGGGTTGAAGCATTAACGGAGAAGAACAATGATCAAGCTCGGCATCGTGATGGACCCCATCGCAAGCATTAACATCAAGAAAGATTCCAGCTTCGCTATGCTGCTGGAAGCACAGCGTCGCGGCTACCAGCTCCATTACATGGAAATGGCCGATCTTTACCTGAACAACGGTGAAGCCCGCGCCCGCACGCGCATCGTTAACGTCGAGCAAAATTACGATAAATGGTACGAGTTCGGTTCTGAGCAGGATATTCCGCTTGCCGATCTCGACGTGATCCTGATGCGTAAAGATCCTCCGTTCGACACCGAATTCATCTACTGCACCTATATCCTTGAGCGCGCGGAAGAGAAAGGCACGCTGATCGTTAACAAACCGCAGAGCCTGCGCGACTGTAACGAGAAGCTGTATACCGCCTGGTTCTCCGACCTGACGCCGGAAACACTCGTCACGCGCAACAAAGCGCAGCTGAAAGCCTTCTGGCAGAAGCACGGCGATATCATCCTCAAGCCGCTGGACGGCATGGGCGGCGCGTCGATCTTCCGCGTGAAAGAAGGCGACCCGAACCTCGGTGTGATCGCTGAAACGCTGACCGAGCACGGCACCCGCTACTGCATGGCGCAGAACTACATTCCTGCAATCGTGGATGGCGACAAACGCGTGCTGGTGGTCGACGGCGAGCCGGTCCCTTACTGTCTGGCACGTATTCCTCAGGGCGGCGAAACCCGTGGTAATCTGGCTGCCGGTGGCCGTGGCGAACCGCGTCCACTGACCGACAGCGACTGGGAAATTGCCCGCCGCGTTGGCCCAATGCTGAAAGCCAAAGGGCTGATTTTCGTCGGCCTGGATATCATCGGTGATCGCCTGACGGAAGTGAACGTCACCAGCCCGACCTGTATCCGCGAAATCGAAGCTGAGTTCCCGGTATCCATTACCGGCATGCTGATGGACGCGATCGAAAAACGTCTGAAGCAGTAACGAACTCATCGCGAAGTATTTATCCCCTAAATAATTCGAGTTGCAGGAAGGCGGCAAGCGAGTGAATCCCCAGGAGCTTACTAGAGTAAGTGACTGGGGTGAGCGAGCGCAGCCAACGCACATGCAGCTTGAAGTATGACGGGGATAGTGACAAGGCCCAGGATTGTCCGCATACTGGGCCTTGTCGCTTTTTAAACCAGGAATCAGAACCTCTGACAATGAATTTACAGCATCACTTTCTTATTGCCATGCCTGCTCTCCAGGACCCGATTTTCCGTCGTTCGGTCGTTTATATCTGTGAATACAGCGAAGACGGCGCGATGGGGATTATCATCAACAAACCGCTGGAAAATCTGCAAATCGAGGGCATTCTTGAGAAGCTCAAGATCACCCCGGAAGACCGCGCCCCGGAGATCCGTCTTGATAAGCCGGTGATGCTCGGCGGCCCGCTGGCAGAAGATCGTGGTTTTATCCTGCATACGCCTCCGGGTTTTTCCTCCAGCATTCGCGTCTCCGATAATACGGTTATCACCACCTCGCGCGACGTGCTGGAAACCCTGGGCACGCACAATCAGCCTTCCGAAGTGCTGGTCGCGCTGGGCTACTCCTCCTGGGAGAAAGGCCAGCTGGAGCAGGAAATTCTCGACAACGCGTGGCTCACCGCCCCTGCTGACCTGAACATTCTGTTTAAAACGCCGATTGCCGACAGATGGCGTGAAGCGGCTAAACTCATTGGTATCGACATCCAGACCATGCCTGGCGTAGCGGGGCACGCATAATGAGCGGAACCCTTCTTGGCTTTGATTTTGGTACCAAAAGTATCGGCGTGGCGATTGGTCAACGCATCACGGGCACCGCGCGTCCACTGACGGCGATTAAAGCCCAGGATGGTACGCCTGACTGGACGCTTATCGAACGCCTGCTGAAAGAGTGGCAACCCGAAGCCGTCATCGTCGGCCTGCCGCTCAACATGGACGGTACCGAACAACCGCTCACCGCCCGTGCGCGCAAATTTGCCAATAAGATTCATGGCCGATTTGGTGTCGTCGTCAAACTGCACGATGAGCGTCTGAGCACCGTCGAAGCCCGTGCCGGTTTGTTTGAACATGGCGGATTCCGCGCCCTGAACAAAGGTAGCGTCGATTCGGCGTCGGCGGTGATTATCCTCGAAAGCTTCTTCGAGCAAGGGTTTTAACGCCGCTAAAGCCTTCCCTGCGCTTTACGCTCGGCAAGGCTTTGGTCGAAGTTCTGCATCCCCACCTGTTGCCCGGTCTGAATAACACCGGGCAACTGCCACGTTTTCCCCTCACGAATCAGATTCGCTGACCCCGGTGTGTTGACCAGCATTTCGAAAAGCGCCACGCGCCCGCCATGCACATCCCGCACCAGTTTCTGTGCCAGCACGGCGCGCAAACTTCCTGCCAGCTGGTTACGTACCGGATCTTTCTCTTCCGCCGGAAAGGTATCCACCAGCCGTTCAATAGCCTGAGACGCCCCGCGCGTATGCAGTGTCGCCAGCACCAGATGCCCGGTTTCCGCTGCCGTCAGCGCCAGCCGGATGGTTTCGCTGTCGCGCAGTTCGCCCAGTAAAATGACATCCGGATCTTCACGTAGCGCCGCCCGTAGCGCCTGAGCAAAAGTGGTGCAGTGCAGCCCAATTTCCCGCTGCTGGATCAGGCATCGCTTGCTTTGATAGACATACTCCACCGGATCTTCCAGCGTCAGAATATGCCCGTCAGTGTGGTGGTTGAGATAATCCACCATCGCTGCCAGCGTCGTAGATTTACCGCTGCCGGTCGCTCCAGTGACCAGAATCAGGCCATTGTCGCTGGAGAGCAGATCGAGGATTGCCCGCGGGGCACCAAGCTCCGAAAGTTGCGGGCACTCCACCGGCAGCAGCCTTAACGTGAGCGAGACGCCATGAATGTGCACAAACGCGCTGGCACGCAGGCGCTGGCCGCCGAGCAAAGTCACCGCAAAATCCACGTGCCCGTTCGCCCACCAGGCCCCCTGCTGTTCGTCATTCAGCCATGTTTTTAACAGCTGCGCGACATCCGGCGCGGGAAACGGTGCGCGCTCGAGTTTGCCTAATCTACGCCAGCGCGGTGGAGAATCGCTGCGCAGGTGTAGATCCGAGACATTATGCTTTACACTAAGGGCCACAATTTCTTCCATATCCATACAACCATCCTCGGACTCATGAACGACATTGCGCATAACCTGGCACAGGTCAGGGACAAAATCTCAGCCGCTGCAACGCGTTGCGGCCGTGCTTCAGAAGAAGTTTCGTTGCTTGCAGTGAGTAAAACCAAGCCTGCGAGCGCCATCGCAGAAGCCATCGACGCCGGGCAGCGTGCTTTTGGTGAGAACTACGTTCAGGAGGGTGTGGACAAAATTCGCTATTTCCAGCAAACCGGGAAGGCGAACCTTGAATGGCACTTTATCGGCCCGCTGCAGTCGAACAAAAGTCGGCTGGTCGCAGAGCATTTCGACTGGTGTCATACGGTCGATCGCCTGCGTATCGCCACACGGTTGAGCGATCAACGCCCTGCCGATATGGCTCCGCTTAACGTTCTGATTCAAATCAATATTAGCGATGAGAACAGCAAGTCAGGTATTACTCTGGCTGAACTGGATGCGCTGGCCGAACAGGTGTCTGAACTGCCAGGTCTGACTTTGCGCGGACTGATGGCAATTCCGGCTCCCGAAACGAGTTATGACAGGCAGTTTGCCGTAGCACAGCAAATGGCTGTAGCATTTGAGGCGCTTAAAGCGCGCTACACCACCGTAGACACGCTTTCACTGGGCATGTCGGACGATATGGAAGCCGCCATCGCGGCAGGCAGCACTATGGTGCGCATCGGCACAGCTATTTTCGGTGCGCGCGATTACACCCCAAAATAAGGAAACCTGAGGAACGCCATGAAGACGTTGACTTTCCTGCTCTCAACGGTCATTGAGCTGTATACGATGGCGCTGCTGTTACGCGTCTGGATGCAGTGGGCCCGCTGTGATTTTTATAACCCCTTCTCGCAGTTTGTCGTGAAAATCACGCAGCCTGTGATTGGGCCGCTGCGCCGCGTTATTCCACCGATGGGGCCGATCGACAGCGCTTCTCTGCTGGTGGCGTTTGTGCTCAGTATTATTAAAGCCATCGTGCTGTTTATGGTGGTCACCTTCCAGCCGATCATCTGGATCGCAGCGGTGCTAATTCTGCTGAAAACCATCGGTCTGCTGATCTTCTGGGTTCTGCTGGTGATGGCGGTGATGAGTTGGGTGAGCCGTGGCCGTAGTCCGGTCGAATACGCCATGATTCAGCTGACGGAGCCGCTCCTGCGCCCGATCCGCAATCTGCTGCCAGCGATGGGCGGGATCGATTTTTCGCCGATGATTTTGGTTCTGCTGCTGTATGTCCTGAACATGGGCATCGCTGAACTGTTACAGTCAACGGGCAACATGCTGCTGCCGGGGCTGTGGATGGCGCTATGAGTGCCGTCTGCCCCTGCGTCGATGGGCTGGTTTTACGGCTGTATATTCAGCCGAAAGCCAGCCGCGACAGCATCGTTGGGTTACATGGCGACGAATTAAAAGTCGCCATTACCGCCCCTCCCGTGGACGGCCAGGCGAACGCGCATTTGACCAAATTTCTGGCAAAACAGTTTCGCGTCGCCAAAAGCCAGGTCATCATTGAAAAGGGTGAACTGGGACGTCATAAACAGGTAAAAATCCTCAACCCGCAAAACATCCCGACGGAAGTCGCGGCACTGTCACAACAGGATTAAATTATGCAGAAAGTTGTTCTCGCCACCGGTAACGCCGGCAAAGTGCGCGAGCTGGCCTCGCTATTGAATGATTTTGGTCTGGACGTGGTCGCGCAGACCGAGCTGGGCGTGGATTCGGCGGAAGAGACCGGCCTGACGTTTATCGAAAATGCGATCCTGAAAGCGCGTCACGCGGCACAGGTGACCGGTCTTCCGGCGATTGCGGATGATTCAGGCCTGGCGGTAGATGCCCTGGGCGGCGCACCGGGTATTTACTCTGCGCGCTACTCCGGCGTGGATGCGACCGATCAGCAAAACCTGGAAAAGCTGCTGGAAACCCTGAAAGACGTACCGGATGCGCAGCGTCAGGCACAGTTCCACTGCGTGCTGGTCTATATGCGTCATGCAGAAGACCCGACGCCGATTGTCTGCCACGGCAGCTGGCCGGGCGTGATTGCTCGCGAATCGGCGGGTAACGGCGGCTTTGGCTACGATCCGATTTTCTTTGTCCCGTCTGAGGGCAAAACCGCCGCGGAACTGACCCGCGAAGAAAAAAGCGCGATTTCCCATCGTGGGCGCGCGTTGAAACTGTTACTGGAAGCATTACGTAATGGCTAATTTGCCACCTCTGAGTCTTTATATTCACATCCCGTGGTGCGTGCAGAAATGTCCGTACTGCGATTTCAATTCGCACGCGCTGAAAGGCGAAGTGCCGCATGACGACTACGTTCAGCATCTGTTAACCGATCTGGATGCCGACGTACCTTACGCACAGGGACGTGAAGTTAAGACCATATTTATTGGTGGCGGTACACCGAGCCTACTCTCTGGCCCGGCGATGCAGACGCTGCTGGACGGCGTGCGTGCGCGTCTGAATCTGGCAGCCGATGCGGAAATTACGATGGAAGCCAATCCTGGCACCGTTGAGGCCGACCGTTTTGTCGAGTATCAGCGCGCCGGGGTGAACCGTATTTCGATTGGCGTCCAGAGTTTTAGCGAACCCAAGCTCAAGCGTCTGGGGCGTATCCACGGCCCGGAAGAGGCAAAGCGCGCAGCGCATTTGGCGACGGGTCTGGGACTGCGCAGTTTTAACCTCGATCTGATGCACGGCCTGCCGGATCAATCACTGGAAGAGGCGCTGGATGATTTGCGTCAAGCCATTGAGCTGAACCCGCCGCATCTCTCCTGGTACCAGTTGACGATCGAGCCGAACACGCTGTTTGGTTCGCGTCCGCCGGTGCTGCCCGACGACGACGCGCTGTGGGACATTTTTGAGCAAGGCCATCAGTTGCTGACGGCTGCGGGTTATCAGCAGTACGAAACCTCCGCCTACGCGAAGCCGGGCTACCAGTGTCAGCACAATCTGAACTACTGGCGTTTTGGCGATTATTTAGGGATTGGCTGCGGCGCACACGGCAAAGTGACCTTCCCCGACGGGCGCATTCTGCGTACCGCCAAAACCCGTCATCCGCGTGGGTATATGGAAGGACGTTATCTGGAGCGTCAGCACGACGTGGAAGTGGAAGATAAACCGTTCGAGTTCTTCATGAACCGCTTCCGCCTGCTGGAAGCCGCGCCGCGCGCGGAGTTTGCACTCTATACCGGCTTGCCGGAATCAGTGATTCGCCCGCAGATTGATGAAGCGCTGGCGAAGGGGTATCTGACGGAGTGCGACGCGTTCTGGCAGATCACCGAACACGGCAAGCTGTTCCTCAACTCCCTGCTTGAGCTGTTCCTCGCCGAAGAGTCCTGAAGACAGCTTCAGGATTTTGCATCCCGTTCTGCTGGCTAAGGGAAAGGCTGGCAGAGTGTGGGGATGGAAAAATCTAAACAACTCCGCAAATGTATGACCCCCGAAGAACTTCACCTCTGGTATTTACTCCGGGGGCGTCGTTTTTACGGGTTCAAGTTTCGTCGCCAGATGCCCATAGGGTCATACATTGTGGATTTTGCCTGCTTTGAGGCAAGGTTGATTGTCGAGCTTGATGGCAGCCAGCATCAGGATGATTATGAGTATGACTTACGCAGGACTGCGTTTTTGAACGCCAGCGGCTGGCGAGTGATTCGTTTCTGGAATAATGAATGCAGGACGAATGAGGAAGGAGTGTTGGGTGCCATTTTGGACGATTTGAATCGTCTGGTCCCCTCACCCCAGCCCTCTCCCAAAGGGAGAAGGAGCTAAAACCGCGCCTGACAGATCCCCTCTCCCACATAGGGAGGGAGTAAAAACTGCACCTGACAGATCCCCTCTCCCGTGGGAGAGGGTTAGGGTGAGGGCAACAAACCGCACCTTACTTAAGCGTACCCACCAGCGCCTTACGACTGTCTTCCAGCGTAACCACGCGCTGACATACGTCTTTGCCAAACTTCTGGAAATCCGCTTCCTGATTCTTCCATTCATTCTGAATCGAAGTTTGCAATCCGCCCAGGCTACCTAACACACCTTGCAGTGGATTACCGCCGCCTTTCAGCACGGCTTTCGCACCCATTTCATTGATGCTGTCCTGCAGGATACCGCCCATCGCCTGATTCACCAGGTTCTGGCCGTCGGCACGCACCTGATCGATAGCCTTATAGTGGAACGTCAGGCCATCCGTACGGTGTTCGATGATGCGGTTCATCTGCTCTTTCAGCTGGGCGTCCAGCTTGGTCAGGCGGGTGCGCATATTGCTGCTCTCACCGACTTCTTTGGCGATGATTTTATCCAGCGCCACGCGGCCTTTCTCAACGCGCGTCAGTGCGCCTTCGTCAATCCACGGTAACGCCGAGCGGAGATCCGCCTGATAATCTTTCGCCTGCTCGCGTTGGGCCGCGCTCAGGGTGTATTGTTTGCCGTTATACATTACGTTGCCATCTGGCGTGATCACCAGATTACCGTTCTCACCTTTTACCTGAACGGTTTGCGGGCTGAGAATCACATCGTCGCGCGGTGTGACTTCGCATTTGTAATCCGCATGGGCAGTTAACGCGGTGGTCATCAGTGCCACAGCCAGCAGCGTTTTGCGCATCATAATTATCCCTCAAGACAAAACGGGCCGGCATTTGCCGGCCCTTTGCTAGTTAGTCCCACCAAATGTCGAAAAGTTCGCTGACGCGTACCTCTTCGAATTTGCGGTCTTCCAGCCATTTGCGCACGAGTGCCTGCTGCTCTTCGGTGCATTTACCGATTTCTTGCTTGCAGATCAGGCCTTCCCAGGAGAGATAGCCGCTGCCATCAAACGCCAGTTTGTTTGGCTCGATCACTTCATCGATAAAGGCATCGACTTCCTTATCAATGGTTTCGACGCTAGTCCCTTCCGGGAAACGCCATGCGACGGAAAAACCAACTTCCTGGAATTCCTCGATGTGCATCTTTTTACGCAGACGACGGCTACGGTTTGCCATTATTTAACCCTCTCGAACATTAAGTCCCATACACCGTGACCAAGACGATGGCCACGCTGTTCAAATTTCGTTACCGGACGTGAATCCGGTCGCGGTACATAGTCGTTGTTTTCAGACAGGTTTTTATACCCGTCGAGCGACGACATCACTTCCAGCATGTGTTCCGCGTAAGGTTCCCAGTCGGTGGCCATATGGAAGACACCGCCCAGTTTTAGCTTACTTTTCACAAGCTCAGCAAATTCTGCCTGAACGATACGGCGCTTATTATGACGTGCTTTGTGCCACGGGTCAGGGAAAAAGAGCTGAACCATGTTCAAAGAATTGTCAGGAATCATTTTGTGCAGCACTTCAACCGCATCGTGGCACATGACGCGCAGGTTCTCGACGCCCTCTTCGTGCGCGGTTGCAAGGCACGCGCCGACGCCAGGTGAGTGAACTTCGATGCCGAGGAAATTCTGCTCCGGGCGCGCTTTCGCCATCGTCACCAGCGAAGAACCCATGCCGAAGCCGATCTCCAGCGTAATCGGCGCATCGCGACCAAACAGCTCGGAGAAGTCGACGGGTTGTTCGCTGAACTCAACGCCCATCACCGGCCAGTAGTTATCCAGCGCATGTTGCTGCCCTTTGGTCAGGCGGCCCTGACGGCGGACAAAGCTGCGAATACGGCGCAGCGGGCGACCGTTTTCATCAAATTCCGGTGAGATGACGTCGTTTTTCATAAAAGAGTAGTCTGCTTGTGAGATTGTTCGGGAAACGGGCATTATCCAAAGTTAAGCCCTGTATGCAAGCATGGGAAAGATCCGGTTTACAGTCGCAAGACGCTATGTTGCAATCTGCGTCCCTGATTATGCGAATCGATGACCATGCAAGCCTCTCAATTTTCAGCCCAGGTGCTGGACTGGTACGACAAATACGGGCGTAAAACCCTGCCCTGGCAAATTGAAAAAACGCCGTACAAAGTATGGCTCTCCGAGGTGATGTTGCAACAAACGCAAGTCGCAACGGTTATCCCCTATTTTGAGCGTTTTATGGAGCGGTTCCCGACGATAACCGATCTCGCCAATGCTCCCCTCGATGAAGTGCTGCACCTGTGGACTGGGCTTGGCTACTACGCCCGTGCGCGCAATCTGCATAAAGCGGCACAGCAGGTAGCGACGCTGCATAAGGGCAAATTCCCGGAAACTTTCGATGAAGTGGCCGCCCTACCTGGAGTGGGTCGTTCCACGGCAGGTGCTGTGCTCTCTCTTTCACTCGGTAAACATTTCCCGATCCTCGACGGCAACGTGAAACGCGTGCTGGCGCGCTGCTACGCAGTGGGCGGCTGGCCGGGTAAGAAAGAGGTCGAGAAACGCCTGTGGGAGATCAGCGAAACAGTGACGCCAGCGAAAGGCGTTGAACGCTTCAACCAGGCGATGATGGATTTGGGGGCGATCGTCTGTACCCGCTCTAAACCGAAATGCGAACTCTGCCCGGTGAACAACCTCTGCGTGGCCTACGCGAATCATTCCTGGGCGCAGTATCCAGGCAAAAAACCGAAGCAGACGATCCCTGAACGCACCGGCTTTATGCTGTTAATGCAGCATGGCGATGGGGTTTACCTTGCTCAGCGTCCGCCAAGTGGTTTATGGGGTGGATTATATTGTTTTCCACAATTTGAAAATGAAGAGGGATTACGTGAGTGGCTGGCCCAGCGGCAGATTAGTGCCGATAAACTCCAGCAACTGACTGCGTTTCGCCACACCTTTAGCCATTTCCATCTGGATATTGTGCCCATGTGGCTTCCCGTGTCCTCCTTCGCCTCTTGCATGGATGAAGGCGTGGCTCTCTGGTATAACTTAGCGCAACCGCCATCCGTCGGGCTGGCAGCTCCCGTGGAGCGCCTGTTACAGCAATTACGTGCCGGAGCCGTGGTTTAGCTTCGGTCAGACAACGAGGAATAATAATGGCCAGAACAATTTTTTGTACCTATCTGCAGCGCGACGCCGAAGGGCAGGATTTCCAGCTCTATCCGGGCGAACTGGGTAAGCGCATCTTTAACGAGATTTCTAAAGAGGCATGGGCGCAGTGGCAGCAGAAGCAAACCATGCTCATCAACGAGAAAAAACTCACCATGATGAACCCGGAACACCGCAAGCTGCTGGAACAGGAAATGGTGAACTTCCTGTTCGAAGGCAAAGATGTGCACATTGAAGGCTACACGCCGCCAGAAAAATAACAGCGCGGGCTTGATGCCCGGCGGCGCTTTGCTTGCACGAGCCTGCAGACGGTAGGCCGGGTCAGCGCAGCGCCATCCGGCAATAACCGCGACAAAGCAAACACAACACGCAATCCCGGAATGATGAAAAAATTATTAGCGCTAGCCCTTGTTGCGCCGTTGCTTGTGTCTTGTTCCAGTAAAAAAGGCGATAGCTATAACGAAGCCTGGGTAAAGGACACGAACGGTTTTGACATTCTGATGGGGCAGTTTGCCCATAACATCGAGAATATTTGGGGATTTAACGAAGTTCTTATCGCGGGACCGAAGGATTACGTTAAATATACCGACGCCTATCAGACGCGTAGCCACATCAACTTCGATGACGGCACAATCACGATTGAAACCATCGCCGGTACCGAGCCTGCGGCGCGCTTACGCCAGGCGATCGTCAAAACCCTGCTGATGGGCGACGATCCGGGTTCAATCGACCTCTATTCTGACGCCGACGATATCACCATCTCCAAAGAGCCGTTCCTTTACGGACAAGTTGTCGACCAGACCGGCCAGGCAATCCGCTGGGAAGGACGCGCCACCGCCTTCGCTGATTATCTGCTGAAAACGCGCCTGAAAAGCCGCAGCAACGGCCTGAAAATTATCTACAGCGTGACGATCAATCTGGTGCCGAATCACCTCGACAAACGTGCGCATAAGTACGTGGGCATGGTGCGTCAGGCGTCGCGCAAATATGGCGTGGATGAGTCGTTGATTCTGGCGATCATGCAGACCGAATCCTCCTTTAACCCTTACGCAGTAAGCCGTTCCGACGCCTTAGGGCTGATGCAGGTTGTCCAGCATAGCGCCGGAAAAGATGTGTTCCGTTCGCAGGGTAAATCCGGCACGCCGAGCCGCAGCTTCCTGTTCGATCCGGCCAGTAACATTGATACGGGCACCGCCTACCTGGCGATGCTGAACAATGTTTATCTCGGCGGAATTGATAACCCGACGTCACGCCGTTACGCGGTGATCACCGCTTACAACGGCGGTGCGGGCAGCGTACTGCGCGTGTTCTCCAGCGATAAAATCCAGGCCGCAAACATCATCAACAGCATGGCACCAGGGGATGTTTACTCGACGCTGACTACCCGCCACCCTTCCGCCGAATCTCGTCGTTATCTGTATAAGGTGAATACGGCGCAGAAGAATTATCGTCGTAGGTAGGTTTTCCCCCTCACCCTAACCCTCTCCCAAAGGGAGAGGGAACGGTCCGGTGTTCTCCCTCCCCCGCTGAGGACGATTTTTCTCCCTCTCCCCGTGGGAGAGGGCCGGGGTGAGGGCAACAAACCGCACCTCATCCCCACCATCCATACGAAAATGTTATTTGCATCACAATCTAAACTGCAAATTAATGAGGATTGCATTTTTTTGCGGGAGGTAACAAAACATAACGTTGCCTGCTGATAGAATTGCATCAAATAACAACCCTGAATGTTCCCATAAAAACATATCTCCCGCTCAATTGTGAGGAAAGTAACATGAACCTTAAGCTGCAGCTTAAAATATTGTCGTTTCTGCAGTTCTGTCTGTGGGGTAGCTGGCTAACCACGCTCGGCTCCTACATGTTTGTGACGCTCAAGTTCGACGGTGCGTCTATCGGTGCCGTATATAGCTCGCTGGGTATTGCTGCGGTCTTTATGCCAACGCTTCTGGGGATCGTGGCGGACAAATGGATCAGCGCAAAATGGCTTTACGCGCTGTGCCATCTGGTGGGAGCAGGAACGCTCTTTATGGCGGCAGGGGTTACAACGCCAGGCGGGATGTTTATTGTTATCCTGCTTAACTCACTGGCCTATATGCCAACGCTGGGACTTATCAACACCATCTCCTACTACCGCATTAAATCCGCTGGTCTGGATATCGTGACCGATTTCCCGCCAATCCGTATCTGGGGCACCATCGGCTTCATCATGGCGATGTGGGGCGTGAGCTTCGCAGGCTTCGAACTGAGCCATATGCAGCTCTACATCGGTGCTGGACTGTCTGTTCTGTTAGCACTGTTCACCCTGACGCTGCCGCACATTCCGGTATCGAATCAGCAGGCAAAACAGAGCTGGAGCTCAATGCTCGGTCTGGACGCATTTGCACTGTTTAAAAACAAACGCATGGCGATCTTCTTTATCTTCTCCATGCTGCTGGGTGCTGAACTGCAAATCACCAACATGTTCGGGAACACCTTCCTGCACAGTTTCGATAACAACCCGCTGTTCTCCGGTAGTTTTATCGTTGAGCACGCATCGGTGATGATGTCGATTTCGCAGATTTCTGAAACTCTGTTCATCCTGACCATTCCGTTCTTCCTGAGCCGTTACGGCATCAAGAACGTGATGCTTATCAGTATCTTTGCATGGATGCTGCGCTTCGGTCTGTTTGCCTATGGCGACCCATCGGCGTTCGGTACCGTACTGCTGGTTCTGTCGATGATTGTTTACGGCTGCGCCTTCGACTTCTTCAACATCTCCGGTTCGGTGTTTGTTGAAAAAGAAGTTAAGCCTGAAATCCGCGCCAGTGCTCAGGGTATGTTCCTGATGATGACCAACGGTTTCGGCTGTATCCTCGGTGGCGTCGTGAGCGGTAAAGTCGTTGAGATGTACACCACAAACGGGATTACCGACTGGCAGCCTGTATGGCTTATCTTCGCCGGTTACTCGCTGGTACTGTTCTTCGCCTTCATCGCACTGTTCAAATACAAACACGTCCGTGTTCCGCATGGTGCTCAGCCAATCGCGCATTAATCCTCCTGTCCCTCTCCTCTCAGGAGAGGGACGTCCCTATCTATCCTGATAATTACCTATAAAAACAGGACGTATTTAGCGCCTCACTCTCACCCCACTGTGGCACATTTATCACTATCGACATTTTGTCATTCCTGCCGCGCAGATAAGGTTAAAAGATGCTAGATATCGCTGACTTAAAGGTTTTTTTCCAGGATCCCGTGATTAAAAACATCATTGACACAACCTGGGATAATGTTGGCGAAGCGCTTGCGCGAACCCAGGCTGAACTTCCTGAGGAGCTGGCAATGTCACGCAGAGAGCTGTCATTCCACGACCATGTGAAATGCCTCGGATATCTGTGCTGGCTGCTCGAACACAATAACGTTGCTGGCGACATCATTGAGATCGGCGTCTGGAAGGGAAAATCCACGTCGTTTATGAATGAAATCTGCCAGCATAAACGCCGTATGATTAGCATCGACCCAATGGAACTGCCACGCCAGGAAAGTGAGCTGCGTTTCTACCATGAACGCCTTTTCCCGCAAGTAAATCTGGTGCGCGGATACTCAGAACTCAGTATTGAACGTGTTCTGGCCCTTAATCCTCAGACCGTGCTGCTGCACATCGATGGGGGCCATGAAGGTCGTCATGTATTAATCGACTTCCTGCTCTATTCCCCAACCGTTGTTTCCGGCGGATTTATTGTCTTTGACGACTACCGAGACCACCAGTACTCGCCGCAGGTCGGCCCGGCAGTTGACTTGCTGCGCGCGGGAGGTTACTTCAACGGCTTCGACGTGATCGGCAGCTTACCTGGCTTTGAGAATAGCTATTTGCTCCAGAAGCGATAATCCTGTGGACTCATCTCCCGGCGGGAGATGAGTTTTTCATCAACACTCTGCCAGCACCATTCCCACCGACAGCAAATCCGCACTACCTCCTGGACTTAAATTTCGTGCAATCAGCGCGTTATCCATCTCTGTCAGCGCGGCCCGATCCCAGCCATTAGCCACGAGATGCTGAGCGTATCGCTGCACATAGCGCAGCCCTTCCATGCCACCGCGCGATACCAGATTACTGTCCTGATTCACCGCCATTAGGCGTAATAACAAGTCATGCAATTGATGACGATTCCACTGCGATAACACTTTTCTAACCGTTGCGAAGCCGCTTTGCGCTTCACCACGCGCGCCGGTTAAACCAAAATCCTCATATTGCCGCTCACCGGCGGTTGCCCTGCCCGTACGCCCAGCCAGTTCGCGATCCACCAGCCCGCTGCAAATGTTACTCACCTCACAACAGAGCGTGTGCGCATTCACATTTTTAACGCGCCCAGCGGCAAAACAGAGTAACCCCAGCGCGAAAACGCCGCCTTTGTGAGTATTTACACCTCCCGTTGCTGCATACATGGCCTGCTCGCAGGCCATACCCATCGGGCGAATCAGGCGCAATTGCTCCGCTGCCGGTTTCCCGGCATGTTCCGCACCCAGCTCGGCAAAGCGCGAGAACCACGGCGCGATCGCGGCAATGCTGCGAACAAAGAGCGCATGATCCATATCGCGGTGCGAACCGGTGTTGATCTTATCCACTAGCCCCGGTTTTGGCGTGAGCTCTAACTCGCGCCATAGCGCCTCTTCCGCTAGTTGCGGTACATCTTTGACGTGCGGATTAGTCGCGAGAGAACCAGTCATCAATCATCTTCCCCACGCGGGCGACAACCTGCTCGACCGGATGCTGACGCGAGCGGGAACAAGCGTGTGCGGGTTCGTCGCAGAGAAGACACCTGCGCATATTCTCACCCAGAGAGCGTCGTCCGACATGTCCGGCATCCGGGCAAATCACGTCCATATCCCACAGCCGCCCCAGCGGGTGCGTCTGTTCCAATTCGGCGCAGTGGGCTTTGATTTCAGATGCCTGATGTTCTACACACCACAGAGCTTCTGGCCCCGTTGGCAGCCATAGCACCTGGCGATCCAGCACCCGCCAGCGGTGTTCCCACAGCAGTTGATCGCACATCTGCAGCGCCACACCCATAGTGTTTCGATAGCGCAGGCTATCTTTGATATCACCGGGCGTCACCAGGGTCAGCGAAATCACCGGTTGTTGATAGTGCGTGAGCCAGTCAGCCTGGCGCGCCGCGCGGCTCTCTTTCGCCGCCAGCATTTGCGCCAAGCTAACACCCGCATGCGCGGGTGTCGCAATGGTCATGATTATGACTCCTTAACCTGTCGGACAGTGTCGATCACGCTGCCATCACGGTAGCGGATCACACCGACGATTTTGTCGGTAAATTCAATCGGTTTCGGCTCGCCGGTGAGCGAAATTGCCCGCGCATATAACGCCTCGATATCAACAATTTTCAGTCCCGCCGCCTCCAGCCGCTCGCGGATCTCCGGGCGCGCAGGATTGACAGCAATGCCGTGATCGGTCACCAGCACGTCGATACTTTCCCCTGGCGTTAAGCGCGTGGTCACACGTTTCACCACCGTCGGGATACGGCTGCGCAGCAGCGGTGCGACGACAATCGTCAGGTTAGCGGCCGCCGCCACATCGCAGTGCCCGCCCGATGCTCCGCGCATCACGCCGTCTGAGCCGGTAATGACGTTGACGTTGAAATCGACGTCGATCTCCAGCGCACTGAGGATCACCACGTCGAGCCGATCACAGCTGGCCGCTTTACTGCCGGGATTAGCGTAGACGTTGGTGGAGATCTCCACGTGATTCGGATTGCGCGCCAGCGAGGCCGCTGCCTGACCGTCAAAACACTGGGTATCGAGTAGTTTTTCGATCAGCCCTTTCTCGTGCAGATCGACAAGGCTACCGGTGATCCCACCCAGTGCGAAGCGGGCTTTCACGCCGCTGCGCTCCATTTTCTCTCCCATAAAGCGGGTGCAAGCAGTGGCCGCCGCGCCGGAGCCGGTCTGCATCGAGAAACCGTTTTTGAAATAGCCAGAGTGTTCAATCACGTCCGCCGCATAGCGGGCAATCATCAGCTCTCGAGGGTTGCTGGTGACGCGTGCCGCGCCGACGCTGATCTTCGCCGGATCGCCCACACTTTCGACCTGCACGACATAGTCCACGCGATCCTGCACCAGGCTGGCGGGCATGTTCGGGAACGGCACCAGTTCTTCCGTGAGCAGCACCACTTTGCGGGCAAAATGAGCATCGACCATCGCATAGCCCAGCGAGCCGCAGCAGGAATTACCCTGAGTTCCGTTGGCATTACCAAACTCATCGCTGCACGGCACGCCGAGGAACGCGACGTCGATGTTCAGCTCGCCGTCCTGCAGAAGCTTCACGCGTCCGCCGTGGGAGTGGATCTGCACCGGCTCGTCCATCAGCCCGTGAGAGATGGCGTCAGCCAGTTTGCCGCGCATCCCGGAGGTGTAGATCCGGGAGATCACGCCGCTCTGGATATGCTCGATCAGCGCATCGTTGCAGGTCATCAGCGAGCTGGACGCCAGGGTCAAATTTTTAAAGCCCATTTTAGCCAGCAGCGCGACGACGGTATTAATCACCCGGTCGCCTTCGCGAAATGCATGATGGAACGAGATAGTCATCCCGTCCTGCAAGCCGCAACGCTTAATCGCCTCTTCAACGGTTTCGCAAAGCTTGCGACGCTGTTTTTCTTCAACATCAGCCAGCCACGGCGTAGCGCTATGGGCCGTATCAAAAGGTTTCAGTTCCCGCAGGTGGGGGAAATTCAGGTGGAGCAATTCTGTCTGATTCATTGTGTCATCCTTAGCGACGCACGCCAGAGGCAGCCGCGCGTTCCAGCACCCTCTGCGCGTGGTCAATAATCGGCGCATCGACCATTTTGCCGTTAAGCGAAACCACGCCCAGGCCGTTGCGCTCGCCCTCTTCTGCCGCTTCGATCACTAATTTCGCGTGATCCACTTCCTGCTGAGTCGGCGCGTAGGCGTTGTGCAGCAGGTCGATCTGGCGCGGGTTGATCAAAGATTTGCCGTTGAAGCCCATTTTGCGGATCAGGTTAACTTCGCGCAGGAACCCGGCTTCGTCGTTAACGTCTGACCACACCACGTCGAAGGCGTCGATCCCGGCGGCGCGCGCCGCGTGCAGTACCGCGCAGCGGGCATAGAACAGCTCTGTGCCGTCGCCGCGTTCGGTTTGCATGTCCATCACATAGTCAAACGCCGCCAGGGCGATGCCGATCAGGCGCGGCGAGCTACGAGCAATCGCCACGGCGTTAATCACGCCAATTGCTGATTCAATCGCGGCCATCACGCGTGTGGAACCCACTTCGCGGCCACACTCACGCTCGATGCGCTCCAGATGCCCTTCCAGCTCGAAGATATCTTCCGGGGTGTCGGCTTTTGGCAGGCGGATAACGTCCACGCCCGCGCGAACCGCCGCTTCGAGATCCAGCAGGCCAAACGGCGTGCTCAGCGGATTAATGCGCACCACGGTTTCAATATCCTGATACATCGGATGCTGTAACGCGTGGAAGACCAGCAGGCGCGCGGTGTCTTTTTCGCGTAGAGCCACGGCGTCTTCGAGATCAAACATGATGGAGTCAGGGCGATAGATAAACGCGGTAGAGAGCATCGCGGCGTTAGCGCCGGGTAAAAACAGCATACTGCGACGGAGTTTATTCATGACATTTTGCTCCAGTCGATCTGCTGCGTTTCTGAGGCGCGGATCAGCGCACTTTGCAGACGGGCGCGGATCACACAGTCCAGCGCCCCTTTATCTTCAACGATAATCAGCCCCTGACGCACGTCCATAGCGCGCAGTGTTTCGTTTACCACCAGGCGGATCTGCTCGCCAAACTGCTTAATCACTTCACTGTGGATGACAATCTCCAGCTCGCCGTCGGCGGGGGCGATTTTCACCATCAGGTCGCTGGACTCCTGCGTTCCGGCCAGCGCCTCCCTTACAATATTCATGATAAATTCCTGATAGTTATGCGACTTCCGCGCTCGCGCTGTAGTGCGCTTCGAGATGCACGAAAGTGGACTCCGGGACAATTTCCCGAATGCGGGAAAACTGCTGTGTCTTGAGTAAACGGCGCACTTCTGACGCCGAAATAGCGTTTCCTGTCGCCTTGATGCGCGGCATTTCCACCACGTCGATTTCCGCTGCAAGGAGCTGATGCAGCGTCTGGTTGTACTGGCGGGTGATGTCGCAAAACGGTTCCGAGCCGATAAAGCGATGGGTGATCCCAAGCGTTGGGGCAATAAAGTCGCGGAAAATCAGCACGTCGATCTCGCTCCACGCCTGCTGAACTTTGCCGGTCTCTTTGAGGAAATAGGACGGAAAAGTGGCGCGTGAGATGATGTACTGCGACCCTTCGTGCACCGAGACATTCGGAAAATGCGCCACGCCCGCACGGACCATTTCCAGACGGTCGCTAAACGGGAAGAACGACGCGTCCTCGCGCACCACGAACAGATGCAGCCAGTCGCACTGCGTCGCCGCCTGCTCCACCAGATGTCGATGCCCGAGGGTGAACGGATTGGCGTTCATTACAATCGCGCCAATTTTTTCCCCACACTTGCGGCTGCGCTGCAGCGAGCGACAGTAACGCTCGATACCCTGCGGGGTATTCTCCAGCAGCACCGCGTTGTTGCCGCTCTGGGCAATCGGCCAGAAACCGCTGCGGGCGAAGCGCTCTTTGTTACACGGGCGGGTGCAGAGAAAGAGGTGAAAATGGCCGCGCGCCAGTGCGGCATTTTCCACTTCGGCCAGCAGACGGGCGCTGAGATTTGCGCCCCTCAGCTTTTCATCAACCGCCACACACTTGATGACATTGGCAGCCAGCCCCGCGCATCCCACTAACTGCGGGCCGGACCAGGCCTCCACAAACAGCGTAATGTCGTTGTCCAGCCCCAGGCCACTGTCCGCCAGCAAATAGCGAATCTGGCTTAAGCGTTCCGGGTGTTGCGCGACAATCGTCTGACGAAAGTCGATAGGGAGTTGCGAGTGCATGCCGCCGCCTTAATCAGTGCGCTGCCGCCAGGGTTTGCGCGGGTGCTTCCATGATCACATTGCTCAGATGACCGATGTTTTCGATCTCCACCTCAATGCGATCGCCCTCTTTCATAAACAGCGGCGGATTGCGCTTTTTGCCTACACCACCCGGCGACCCGGTGATGATCACGTCGCCGGGGCTGAGACGGGTAAAGGTACTGATGTACTCGATCAATTCCGCAACTTTGTGGATCATGCTGCTGGTGTTGTCTTCCTGCACCATACGTCCATTAAGCCAGGTGCGGATCGCGAGGCTGTGCGGATCAGGGATTTCATCGGCGGTCGCCATCCACGGGCCAAATGCCCCGGTCTGCCGCCAGTTTTTCCCGGCGGTGAACCAGGTGTGCTGCCAGTCGCGGGCGGAACCGTCCATGTAGCAGCTGTATCCGCCGACGTGGCTCAGGGCATCTTCACGGCGGATGTTCTCGCCGCCTTTGCCGATGATCACCGCCAGCTCGCCTTCGTAGTCAAATTCGCAGGAGTGGCGCGGTTTGAGCACAGGTGAGTTGTGCCCGGTCTGGGAATCCGCAAAGCGAACGAACAGCGTCGGGGCCGGATTGTGCTGGTCAAATTCTTTGCGTTTGTCAGCGTAATTCATACCAACGCAGAGGATTTTTTCCGGCTGCTCAATCACCGGTAAAAAGGTGATTGCACTCATTGGAATATCCACGACGTCGTTGACATAACGTGTGGCATCCGCCAGGCCGTTACCCTGCAACAGCGCTTTGAGGTCGCTGTAGCGATCGCCCAGACGGCGACCTAAATCCACGACGCCATCGGCCTGCACGATGCCGTAGCTGCGTTTACCCTGATACAGAAAACTTGCAAGTTTCATTGTTCTTTCCTGAAGACTTAGACGAGGAAGTTGCCCAGAACCAGCAGCGAGACGGAGACATTAATCGCGCCGCCAATTCGGGTAGCAATTTGGGCGAATGGCATCAGGCTCATACGGTTGCCTGCGGTCAAAATCGCCACGTCGCCGGTACCGCCCTGCCCGCTCTGACAGCAGGAGACGATGGCGACATCAATCGGGTGCATACCAATCTTTTTACCGACGAAGAAGCCGGTCGCTACCAGCGCGGAGACGGTGCTGACAATCACCAGCAGATTGCTGACGGTGAAGGCATTGACCAGTTCCTGCCACGGGGTGATCGCCACGCCAACGGCAAACAGAATCGGGTAGGTCACGGAGGTCTGGAAGAATTTGTAGACTACCTGCGAACCTTCCAGCAGGCGTGGAGATGCGCCGTTGCAGAGCTTAACCAGTACCGCCACAAACAGCATGCCAACCGGTGCTGGCAGGCCAATCAGCTTGTGACCGAGCATACCCAGCATGTAGAGCAGCACCGCCAGCAGTGCGCCGGAAGCAATCGTGGTGACGTCGGCTTTGCCGGAGAACGCCGGTTGTGACACGTTGGCGTCGGCATTAGCGCGGTTTGGCATCAGCTGGCCTTCGCCGGTCAGGTGCGGATAGCGTTTGCCCAACTGATTCAGGCAGCCGGAGATAATAATGGCGGTTAAGCCACCGAGCATGACCATCGGTAGAACGCGACCGAGCGCAACACCCTGATCCATGTGCAGCAGCGTGGCGTAGCCGATGGAGAGTGGAATTGCCCCTTCGCCGACCCCGCCCGCCATGATCGGCAGAATAATAAAGAAGAAGATCTGGAACGGCTCAAGGCCGAGCGCCATGCCGACGCCCATCCCGACGATCATGCCGACGATTTCTCCGCACAGCATCGGGAAGAAAATTCGCAGGAAGCCCTGAATCAGCACCGTGCGGTTCATGCTCATGATGCTGCCGACAATGATGCAGCAGATGTAGAGATAGAGAATGTTGGTGGATTTGTAGAACTTCGTCGTGGATTCGACCACCACGTCCGGCAGCAGGCCGTAATAAACCATCGCCGACGGAATAAAGGTGGCGCAAATCGCCGCCGCACCGAGTTTGCCGACAATCGGCAGACGTTTGCCGAACTCACCGCAGGCAAAACCGAAGAACGCCAGAGTTGCGACCATCACCACGATATCGCTCGGGAGTTTTCCGCCCAGACAGTCAATAGCGATCAGCGCACCGGCTAATACAAACAGCGGCAGGGGAATGATCCCGACTTTCCAGGTATCCATAATGTGCCACCAGCGCTCTTTAAGCGACGGCCGCTGAAGTTCAATCGGGTCGTGGGTAACAGAGAAAGAATCGTCAGTAGTGCTCATAATTAAGCCTCTTGGTTATTTGTGCGTTAATCCTAGAGTCTCAAAGGCTTACTTTATGTGAGGAAAGGCATATTAAAACCGAAGTTTTAATGGCCTCTATGGTTTTAATGGTTTCTTTTATTTAATGTGATTAACGCCTTATTTATTGCCGTGGTTTTTATGGTTTCTTTTCCAGAACGTACAAACAAATAACATTAATTAAATTAGCATTAAGACAAGCCTGAATTATCTATTTTTGTTTTGCGAGCCGCGCTGTGGAAATGATCACAAGTTTCAGGCAAAGCTCCTGGCAAGCGGAAAAAAGATGATATATTGGCGAAACCCGTTGATACCCTGCGTGATAGTCATGAAAGTGTCGTTTCAGATTAAGCTCTTTATTTCGCTGGTCGCCTTTTTCTCAGTGCTCTTTGCATTACTGGGCGGATATTACTATGCCGACGTCAGCAGACAGCTTTATCAGGAAATGAGCATGCGTGCCAAAATACAGGCGGAAGAGATTGCGCTTATTCCAACCTTGCGCAAAGAGGTTGAAGAAAAGGATATCAAAGCCATTCGTGAATTTATGTTCCAAATAGCAACCCGCAGCGATGCCAGCTTTATTGTGATTGGTGACAATAAAGGTCTGCACCTGTTCCATTCTGCGTTTGCAGACAGGATCGGTAAAACGCTGATCGGCGGGGATAACGAGGAGGTGCTGCACGGCAAAAGCACCACCACCATCCGTAAAGGGGGTTTGGGGATTTCGCTACGCAGCAAAGCGCCGATTTTCAACGACGCGGGAGAAGTGGTGGGGATTGTCTCTGTCGGGTATCTCACCAGCTATCTCGACACCATTACCGTCAGCAAAGTGGTAAACATTTTAATTGCCGCCGTGCTGCTGCTGATCGCCCTGTTTGTCTTCTCGTGGTTTTTCACACGCAGCATTAAGAAGCAGATTTTCTCGCTGGAACCGCGCGAAATCGGCCTGCTGGTGCGCCAGCAAAAAGCGATGATGGAGTCGATTTACGAAGGGGTAATCGCAATTGATGATAATCACCGGATCGAGGTGATCAACCAGGCAGCGCGTAATCTTCTCGGTTTACCACAACCCGCACGGGAACTGCGCGGGCAGCCGATTAGCCAGGTAATTACTCCGGTCCCGTTTTTCTCACCTCAAACCATGCTGGTGAAAGATACTCACGATGAGATTTGTCGCTTTAACGATCTGACCGTGATTGCCAGCCGCGTGCGGATAATGCTCGAAGATTCACTTCAGGGATGGGTGATCACCTTCCGCGATCGCAATGAGATAGACTCCCTGAGCGCCCAGTTAAGCCAGGTCAAACGTTACGTCGATAACCTGCGCATCATGCGCCACGAGCAGTTGAATCGAATGACAACGTTGTCGGGGCTGTTACATATGGGGCGCTACGAAGAAGCAATTGGCTTTATTCAGGCGCAATCAGAACACGCTCAGGAGCTGCTGGACTTTATCTCCTCGCGCTTTAGCTCGCCGACGTTGTGTGGCCTTTTATTAGGTAAAGCCGCGCGAGCACGAGAGAAAGGCGTCGAGTTGAACTTTGATCCCGCCTGTCGGGTGGATAAGCCTTTCGCCTCGCTTCTCGAAGCGGAGCTGATTTCCATCATTGGGAATTTACTGGATAACGCCATTGAAGCCACCCAGCGTGCCCCGCTTCCACATGAGCCGGTAGAAGTGCTGATAAAACTCAACGAACGTGAGCTGATTATTGAAGTGGCGGATCGGGGCGTTGGCATTAAGCCTGAGATCCGCGAGCGGATCTTTGAACGCGGCATCACGACGAAAACGCGTGGCGATCATGGGATAGGCCTGTACCTGATCGACAGTTACGTCACCCAGGCTGGCGGTGCCATAGAGGTTGCCGATAACATGCCTCGGGGCACGATTTTTTCGCTGTTTATTCCCGCCACGGGAACTCCGAAGCGACCTGTTCAGGAACTGGAAGATACTGACTATGCAACATGAACATATCGACGTACTGATCGTTGAAGATGAGAACGAGCTGGCACAACTTCATGCGGAGCTGATCGGTAAACATCCGCGCCTTCGCCTGGTGGGTATCGCCTCTTCTCTTGCCGAGGCACAGACTCTGCTTTCCAGTCTGCAGCCGCAGCTTGTTCTGCTGGATAACTATTTGCCGGACGGTAAAGGCATCACTTTAATTAGCAATCCTTTACTGGTGCATGCCAACTGCTCGGTGATTTTTATTACCGCCGCCAGTGACATGGACACCTGTAGCCTGGCGATTCGTAACGGCGCGTTCGACTACATCCTGAAACCCGTTTCCTGGAAGCGGCTCAGCCAGTCACTGGAGCGCTTCGTACAGTTCGCCGAGCAGCAGCGAGTGTGGAAGATTGTCGATCAGCAGAACGTTGATTCGCTGTATCAGTTGCAGGCCAAAAATTACCGCCAGGATAATGGCAGTAAAGGGATTGAGGAGAACACGCTGGCGCTGGTGCAAACCCTGTTTAACGACCAGGCGGCGCACTGCTTCTCCGTGGATGAGGTGGTGAACGAGACAGGATTGAGCAAAACCACTACCCGGCGCTATCTGGAACACTGCGTGGATGCGGGTTTTTTAAGCGTGGAGATGCTGTACGGGAAGATTGGCCATCCGCGCCGGATGTACCGGCGCAGTGCGGAGTGAAAAAAACCGGGTGGCGGCTGCGTTTTATCCGACAGGCTTTGACGGTTTTAGTAGGCCCGGCAAGCTTGCGCCGCCGGGCAAAATGCGAGCACATTACTGTAAAACATACCCATACAACCGCTTGATGCCGTCGGCATCTTTCTCGCTATAGACGCCCTGCAATTCTGGTGAGAAGCCGGGCAGCAGATTAACGCCCTCTTCCAGCGCCAGGAAATAACGTTGCACCGCGCCGCCCCAGACTTCTCCCGGCACAACGCACAGCACGCCAGGCGGGTATGGTAGCGCACCTTCAGCAGCGATTCGCCCTTCGGCTTCGCTGATACGCACCAGCTCCACGTCACCGCGAATATAGGCCTGATTCGCATCCTGCGGATTCATCACCACCGCAGGCAAACTCGCTTTGCGGAACATGGCTTTTTGCAGATCTTTCACGTTAAAGCTGACGTACAGATCGTGCATCTCCTGGCACAGGTCGCGAATCGTATAGTCACGATAGCGCACCGGGTACTTATTGAAGATGGTTGGCAGCACGTCGGCGAGCGGCGTATCGTCTTCGATATGCTGTTCAAACTGCCCGAGCATCGCCACCAGTTGCGCCAGCTTCTCCGCGCTTTCTGCGGGCGTGAGCAGGAACAGGATCGAGTTCAGGTCGCACTTCTCTGGCACAATGCCGTTTTCGCGCAGGTAATGGGCGAGGATCGTCGCGGGAATACCAAATTCCGTGTAATCACCTGTCTCCGCGTCAATCCCCGGCGTAGTCAGCAGCAACTTGCACGGATCGACAAAATACTGCTCGTCGGCGTAACCCTCAAAGCCATGCCACTTCGCGCCCGGCTCAAAACTGAAGAAACGACGCTCGCTGGCAATCGCGTGCGTTGGATGATCCTGCCACGGCCGCCCCGCCACCACTGGCGGAATGAAGGGTTTGATCATCTTACAGTTGGCGATGATCGCTTTCCGCGTTTCGATACCCAGCTCGACACACTCCGCCCACAGCCTGCGCCCGCTCTCCCCTTCGTGGATTTTGGCGTTGATATCTAGCGCGGCAAACAACGGATAAAACGGGCTGGTTGAAGCGTGGAGCATAAACGCATTATTCAGGCGCTTATGCGGACAGAACCGGGCCTGGCCGCGAATGTGGTTATCTTTTTTATGGATCTGCGACGTTTGCGAGAACCCGGCCTGCTGCTTATGCACCGATTGGGTCACAAAGATTCCCGGATCGTTCTCGTTAAGTTCCAGTAACAGAGGTGAGCTGTCGGCCATCATCGGGATAAACTGCTCGTAGCCGACCCATGCGGAGTCAAACAGGATGTAGTCGCATAAATGGCCGATCTTGTCGATCACCTGACGGGCGTTGTAGATCGTGCCGTCGTAGGTGCCGAGCTGGATAACTGCCAGTCGGAACGGGCGAGCGTCATGGGCTTTTTCGGGGGCCACTTCGCGGATTTGGTCACGCAGATAGGTATCGTCAAAGCAGTGTTCGTCGATTCCGCCGATGAATCCAAATGGATTGCGCGCGGCTTCCAGATAGACCGGAGTAGCCCCTGCCTGAATCAGCGCCCCGTGGTGGTTGGATTTGTGGTTATTGCGGTCAAAAAGCACCAGATCGCTGCGTGTCAGCAGCGCGTTGGTCACCACTTTATTGGCCGCGGACGTTCCGTTAAGCACAAAGTATGTTTTATCGGCGTTGAACACTTTTGCCGCAAACTTTTGCGCATCTTTGGCGGAGCCTTCGTGGATCAGTAAATCGCCCAACTTGACGTCAGCGTTACACATATCGGCACGAAAAACGTTCTCGCCAAAGAAGTCGAAAAACTGACGCCCCGCCGGGTGCTTTTTGAAGAAGGCACCGTGCTGATGGCCAGGGCAGGCAAAAGTGCTGTTGTTCATCGCTACATACTGGCTCAGGGTGTCAAAAAAAGGTGGGAGTAAGTTCTCTTCGTAGCGGCAGGCTGCCGCTTCCAGTTCCAGGAACTCTTGCGCTTTGCCGCTTATCATTGTGACAACATCTTCTGAAGCATCCACAGGCTCTTGCGAGAAGATAAACACTGGAAGCTGGAACCCTGTGCGTTTCAGTAATGCGAGAATACCGCTGCGGCTTTCGGCCACGGTAATGACGACTGCCGCCACATCCGTAAAATCGGTGTTATCCAGTGTCACCACTTCCCGGTGCGTGGACAGCGTAGAAACCAGCTCATGGCTGACGGCAATTTTTAGTGATTTCATAGGCGTAGAGACCCGTTTCAAGGGGAGCAGAGATCCAGACTGGAGGAGAAAATTCGCGCAATAATGTCACCTTTTATTTTGAGGTGCAAGACAGAAACTTTATGCATTTCTGGCAGCGAAAGCTACCCGCTCTCCGCCTTCATCATGTAATAATAATTCAATATCAATGATTAAATAACAGGAGTGTATTTTGGTTATTGGACCCTTTATTAATGCCGGTGCCGTATTACTGGGTGGCGTGCTTGGTGCGGCGTTAAGCCAAAGATTACCTGAACGTATTCGCTCTTCTATGCCCTCGATCTTTGGGCTTGCGTCGCTGGGCATCGGAATTTTGCTGGTTATCAAGTGCGCCAATTTACCGGTGATGGTACTGGCGACACTCCTTGGCGCGCTCATTGGCGAATTTTGCTATCTGGAGAAAGGGATAAACGCGGCGGTGAGCAAAGCCAAAAACCTTATCTCTCGCCCCGGAAAAACCGCAAGCGGAACGCAAGAGACGTTTATTCAGAACTATGTGGCAATCATTATTCTGTTTTGCGCCAGCGGCACGGGGATTTTTGGATCGATGCAGGAAGGGATGACCGGCGACCCCAGCATTCTGATTGCCAAGGCGTTTCTTGATTTCTTCACCGCCACCATCTTCGCTACCACGCTCGGGATTGCCGTCGCCGCAATTTGCGTGCCGATGCTGATGATTCAGCTGGCGCTAGCGACCTGTGCCACACTGATTCTCCCGTTAACAACAACCGCGATGATGGCCGACTTCACCGCCGTGGGCGGCCTTTTGCTGCTGGCAACGGGTCTTCGAATCTGCGGGATAAAGATGTTTGCGGTGGTGAATATGCTGCCTGCGCTGGTGCTCGCCATGCCGCTCTCAGCCCTGTGGACGCACTTTTTCGCCTAAGTTGTCAGCGAAATGGTGGCAGAGTGTGCAGTCGGTAGCGAAAACGATAAATTTCGTTGACGACGGAAGTACGATCGGGTTTAATGCGCCCCGTTGCCCGGATAGCTCAGTCGGTAGAGCAGGGGATTGAAAATCCCCGTGTCCTTGGTTCGATTCCGAGTCCGGGCACCACTTTAACTTCTATGTACGTCTCCCAAATTCCACAAAACTCAAGTATAATCACTGCCATACATCACTTTCGAACATTCAGAACTCCACTGACCTCAACTCGACTCTACCTTAATCAAGTTGCATCTGGGGGCTTTTCAGGGGGCTTATTGTGTTCAATGAAAATTGAGGCCCCCATATGGCACTGACAGCCCGACAGGTCGAGACCGCGAAGCCTAAAGAGAAGGACTATAAACTTTCTGACGAACGTGGCCTTTTTCTCCTGGTTACCACTACCGGAAAACGCTACTGGCGTATGAAATACCGTATCGCCGGTAAAGAGAAAAAGTTATCTATTGGCGTTTATCCTGAGATTTCCCTGGCTGACGCGCGTGTAAAACGCGACGAAGCGAGAAAGGTGATTGCGGACGGAGGTGACCCGAGTGAGAAAAAGCAGCTCGAAAAACTCGCCAAAAAAATATCCGTCGTCAATACCTTCAGGGCGCTCGCCATGGAATGGCATAAGCACAAGTGTATCTCATGGTCGGAAAGCTACGCAGAAAGCGTTCTGGAGGCTCTGGAGAAGGATATCTTCCCGCATGTGGGCAAGCGCCCTGTCGCGGAGATCCTTCCTCTGGAGATGCTGGAGGTTTTACGTCTGATTGAAAAGCGTGGCTCACTGGAAAAATTACGCAAGGTCAGGCAGTACTGCAATCAGATCTTCCGCTACGCCATCGCAACAGGACGTGCGACGATTAATCCAGCAGCAGAACTGACCGGCACATTAACCGCGCCAAAGACTGAACACTTCCCTCACCTTCAGGCATCTGAATTACCCGCATTCCTTTCCTGCCTGGCCGATTATCACGGTAGCTGCATTACACGTATGGCAACTAACCTGTTGTTACTGACTGGTGTTCGTACGATTGAGCTACGCGCTGCAGAATGGCATGAGTTTGACCTGGATAATGCACTCTGGACGATCCCGGAGAGCAGAATGAAAAAGCGCCGCAAACATCTGGTGCCTTTGTCAAACCAGGTTCTGGCGATCCTGCAGGAGCTTCGAACCTACACCGGTCAGTATCAACTGGTATTTCCCGGGCGCTGCAACATCAACAAACCGATGAGTGAAGCCAGTATCAACATGGTGATCAAACGTATCGGCTACGATGGTAAAGCTACCGGCCACGGTTTTCGGCACACAATGAGTACCATTTTACATGAGCAAGGTTTTAATACTGCCTGGATAGAAATGCAGTTAGCCCACGTGGATAAAAACAGTATTCGCGGAACGTATAACCACGCCCAATATCTCGAAAGCCGACGTGAGATGATGCAGTGGTACGCTGACCACATTGATAACCTGTTTAGTGGAATTGAAAATAAAGTGACCTAATCCTGGGCGCTCAGCCTTCGCGGCTGGGCGTCTTCTCTCTTGTATCAAATCCCCAAATTATTCACTTCTAAAATTTAATACCTCAGATCCATTTTAACTAAACGTCTGCTTTATGCTTTTTGATAAAGGCATAAACAACATTACTCCTGCCAGTAAAACCCTACAAACATCGCTAAATCTTGTATGGCAAGTCGCATTTTACTCACCCCATACAGGAAATTAACCCTATGAAAAGATTTCTCACGCTTGGCTTACTGGCAGCACTGCCTTTTCTCGTTGAGCGCCTGCTGGTGCTGATTCATCTCATCGTGCTCTCAGTTCTGGCTCAATAGCCGCCCTTCACGTGTCCGGCAACGCCGGATGACTCAATATCAACTCATATTTGACTCAACTTAGGTGCAATATGCGCATTTACATCGACGACGGTTCGACTCACATCAAAATGCTGTGGGAGCAGCACGGCAAAACCTTTACCCACATCAGCCCTAACAGCTTCAAACGAGGCTGGTCAGCCACGTTTGGCAACGGTAAGCCGTTTAACTACACCGCTGGCAAAGAGAAATACTCGTTCGACCTGATTTCCCCGGATTCACTCACTACCAGCAATACCGAATGGCAGTACAGCCCACTCAATGCAGTTGCAGTCCATCACGCGCTACGGACCTGTGGGCTTGCACCGCAGTGCGTGGATATCGTGGTTACGCTGCCGCTGGCGGAGTTTTACGATGAAGACTCCCAGTACCGGCTTGATAACATTGAGCGCAAGAAACAGAGCCTGCTACAACCTGTGGACCTAAATAATGGTCGCCTGTTTACCATCACCCGCGTTACCGTGCGTCCGGAGTCTATTCCTGCCGGTATTGGGCTATGTGATCAACTTTCGTCATCCAACTCGGTGCTGATTGTTGACCTTGGGGGAACAACCCTTGATATCTCGCAGGTCACAGGCCAGATGTCTTCTGTATCACGTATCTACGGCGATCCGGCGTTAGGCGTATCGCTGGTGACTGATGAAGTTCAGCAGGCATTACGTAAAGCCGGTATGGCGCTATCCCGCTACAACGTGGATCGGCTGATCATCAAACGATTCGACGATACGTATCTGACGAACAATATCAACGATCCACGTGCTGTAGATGGAATTAAACAGGCGATCCACAGCGGTATTGCGCGTTACCAGGCGCGGGGGCTGGAAACGATTGATCGCTTCAAAGGTTATACCCACGTAGCTGTCGTGGGCGGTGGAGCCTGTCTGCTGGCCGATGCCATTCGTGCTCACGTTAACCTGCGCAAAGATCGTTTCGTTGTTGCTCAGGACCCGCAGTTCGCACTGGTACATGGTTTGAAAGCACTGGGTTAATAAGGATGTCTAATGCACCGCAGGAAAGTACTGATTTACCTGCGCCCTGAAACGCATGCCAGCGAACGTTTTGCTGATGCGAGGATAGAGGCGCACCACCGGGGCGATCGCGGTGAGTTATCACGAACGGCATTGCTGGCCGGTATAGCGCTGGGCGAGATTGACAGGCGCTTACCGTCTATGCTGGCCACGTTACTTGCTGATAACACGAGCCCTGATACTCTGCGCATGATGCTGGCATCGTTTCTGAATATCCTGGAAGGCTCTGGTCCAGCAGTAGCGGTGACTGCTACAGAACCACCACCAGCGGTAATGGAGCAATCCAGCAGCAGTGTTTCAGCCAGGAATCTGGCGGATTCTCTGCCAGAATGATTTACTTTTGATGCTATACCATTATACGCTCAAGGTTAAAAACAGGACGCTCAGCCTATTTGGCCGAGCGTCCTTTTATCGCTATATTCTTTTTTTCATCAGAAATCTAGTTGGGCATGAGCCTCTTATGCTCACGGAATGGTTTAGGTAACAGCCGATAAACGAAAAATCCCTCGTCATCAGGCAAGTGTTCAGCGCTCAGATTACATTGAACCAGCAGTGCAGGAATGCCGCTGATATCGCCAGTAAGCCGCAACTCCATCGGCCTGATGAGTTCGCCCTTATCAGTGAATACCTGATGCAGCTCGTCTTTCGGCGTGTAGATCGCACAGACATTACCTGCCAGTTTAGCTTTTTTTTTCCCATTCTTTTGCGGACACCAGCCAGTCGATCCAGTCCATTGCCCGAAGGGTTTCGATAATGTACGTAAAGCGAAACAACGTGCTCTGCTGCGTGAGTTCGCCAGAACTGGCAAGCCAGATGTACTCCGCCTTGCTGTAAAGCCGTGCTGATGGCCCGTAACGTTTCCCTTGTTCCTGCTGCCAGATGATGTCCGAAACTAACGTTCGGGGAAACAGCTTACGTTTCTGCACCGTCGGCAACCTCCGCATGATGAACATATGCATCTGCGAGCCCGAAAGCGCTCTACTTTCCTGTCTGGCAAGGCCAACAGCGATCAGAATATATAATGCAAGGTGCGCCAGCCCTTAAGTCGGCCGTTTGGGGGAATACTGGGCAAATCGTTATCCGTGTAACGTCTAACTATTAATCAATCGCCATTACCCCTGCGATTCACACAATTTAGTGGCGATTCGAAATGATTAGAACATCCTTAATCGTTATAATGCAGGACTAATTATGAGCCTTTGGCTATCAAAAATGCATTAAAACCGGAGTTTTACCATGACAAGCACCCAACAACGCGCCGCACTGCAACGCCAGATCTGGCAGATTGCCAACGATGTACGCGGTGCAGTGGATGGCTGGGATTTTAAGCAATACGTTCTAGGCGCTCTGTTTTACCGCTTCATCAGCGAGAATTTTGCCAATTACATTGAAGGCGGTGATGACAGTGTCAAGTATGCAACACTCCCCCGGAGTGTCATTACCCCGGAAATCAAAGATGACGCCATTAAAACCAAAGGCTATTTCATTTACCCAGACGATTTGTTTGTTAACATCGCGGCAGGTGCTAGTACTAACGAAAAATTAAATACCGATTTGGCTGACATCTTCTCGGCTATTGAAATGTCAGCCAGTGGATACCCTTCAGAGAACGATATCAAAGGCTTGTTTGCTGATTTTGACACCACCAGCAACCGGCTCGGCAATACGGTAAAAGAAAAAAATACACGTCTCGCGGCAGTGCTCAAAAGGGTAGCTGAATTAGATTTTGGCGATTTTGAAGGTAGTCACATCGATCTTTTCGGTGATGCTTACGAGTTTCTTATCTCCAACTACGCCGCCAATGCTGGCAAATCTGGCGGCGAGTTTTTTACCCCGCAACACGTGTCCAAACTGATTGCGCAACTTGCCATGCACAAGCAAACCAGCGTCAACAAGATTTATGACCCGGCGTGTGGTTCTGGCTCACTGCTGCTGCAAGCCAAAAAACACTTTGACGCCCACATCATTGAAGACGGTTTTTGGGGACAGGAACTCAACCACACCACCTACAACCTGGCGCGGATGAACATGTTCCTACACAACGTCAACTACGACAAATTCAATATCCAGCTCGGTGATACGCTGCGTAATCCGCATTTTGGCGATGACAAACCGTTTGATGCCATCGTCTCCAACCCACCTTACTCAGTGAAATGGATAGGCTCAGACGATCCCACCCTGATCAATGATGACCGTTTTGCCCCGGCAGGAGTGTTAGCGCCCAAATCCAAAGCCGACTTCGCTTTTGTGCTGCATGCGCTCAGTTACCTTTCCAGCAAAGGCCGTGCAGCCATTGTTTGCTTTCCCGGCATTTTTTACCGGGGTGGCGCCGAACAGAAAATTCGCCAATATCTGGTGGATAACAACAACGTCGAAACCGTGATTTCACTCGCGCCCAACCTGTTCTTTGGTACCACCATCGCCGTCAATATTCTGGTGCTGTCCAAACACAAAACCGACATGACTACCCAGTTTATCGATGCCAGCGGGTTGTTTAAGAAGGAAACCAATAACAACACGCTCACTGAGAAGCATATTGAGCAAATCATGCAGGTATTTGATAGCAAAACAGACGTTGATCATTTTGCCAAATCGGTGAGCTTTGAAGACATTAAGGCCAATGATTACAATCTGTCGGTGAGTAGCTATATCGAAGCCAAGGACAACCGTGAAGTCGTAGATATCACTGCGCTCAATGACGAGCTGAAAATCACCGTCGCCAAGATTGACCAGTTGCGGACGGAGATTGATGCGATTGTGGCGGAGATTGAAGGTGAGGATCTGGGGGCATGAGCAAGATGAGCTTTATGGAAAAACTGTTGGATGGTGTTGGGGTTGAATGGAAGGCGCTAGGTGAATTAGGTGAGTTTATTCGTGGGAACGGAATGCAGAAAAAGGATTTTGTTGATGCCGGGTTTCCAGCTATTCATTATGGTCAGATCCATACCAAGTACAGTTTATCGGCCAGACAAACATTTTCTTATGTTTCTGAAGAGTTGGCGAATAGACTAAGAAAAACCTACAAAAATGACCTCTTGCTTGCGACCACCTCAGAAAACGATGAAGACGTTGTGAAACCTCTAGCATGGCTTGGTGAGCAGGCTGCGATATCTGGCGATATGATGCTATTTCGACATAGTCAAAACGTTAAATACTTGGCCTATTTTGTTCAAACAAAAGTATTTCAGGAACAGAAAAGAAAATACATAACAGGCGCAAAAGTTCGCAGGGTTTCAGGTAATGATCTGGCTAAAATAGTTGTCCCCATCCCCTGTCCTAAAAACCTAAAAAAATCGCTTGAAATACAAGCCGAAATTGTCCGCATTTTGGACAATTTTACCTCTCTTACAGCCGAGCTTACAGCCGAGCTTACAGCCGAGCTTACAGCCCGTAAAAAACAATACGACTACTATCGCGACCACTTATTGAGCTTTAAAGAGGGTGACGTGGAGTGGAAAACTTTGGGGGAGATCGGCGAATTTATTCGAGGAAAGCGATTCACAAAAGCTGATTACGTCGAAGATGGCATCAGTGTTATCCACTACGGTGAGATTTACACTCGGTACGGCGTCTTTACAACTCATGCGCTTTCTCAGGTCAGAAGTAATATGGCCAGTTCGCTCCGCTATGCGGAAAAGGGAGACGTAGTGATAACCGACGTCGGCGAAACCGTTGAAGATGTTGGTAAAGCCGTAGCTTGGCTTGGGGATGAAAAGGTGGCTATTCACGATCACTGTTATGCTTTCCGACATTCAATGAACCCGAAGTTTGTTTCCTATTGCATGCAAACAGCATCTTTCATTGCCGAGAAAGCAAAGTATGTGGCCAGAACCAAGGTCAATACGTTATTGATTAATGGATTTGCTAAAATCGCAATTCCTGTTCCGTATCCAAATGACCTCGAAAAATCGCTTGCCGAACAAGCCCGCATCGTCGCCATTCTGGACAAATTCGAAGCCCTTACCAATTCCATCAGCGAAGGTTTGCCACGTGAAATCGCATTACGCCAAAAGCAATATGAGTATTACCGCGATTTGCTGTTGAGTTTTCCCAAGCCTGAAGAGGTAGTGGCCTGATATGAGCAAGACGCTAGCAGAAATCGCCCAGCAGCTTAAAAACGCCAATAAAAAGGTACAGTTGATCTATGCCTTTAATGGCACGGGGAAAACGCGCCTGTCGCGAGAATTTAAGCAGCATGTTCCCCCCAGGAATGATGAGGATGAAGTCGATCAATCTGAGCTATCACGAGACAAGTTCCTGTATTACAATGCTTTTACCGAGGATTTGTTCTTTTGGGACAACGACCTGGTGCAGGATACCGAGCCCAGGCTAAGGATCCAGCCCAATTCGTTTACTGATTGGGTGCTGAAAGATCAAGGGCAAGATCGAAACATTATCACCAACTTTCAGCGCTATGCTAATGAGAAGTTAACCCCACGATTCAATGAAGAATATAAAATCAAAGGCAAGGACGACAAAGAAATCACTGTAAAGGCGTTTTCGGAGGTGACTTTTTCCCTTGAGCGCGGTGATGATGAACACTCAGGGAATCTAAAAATCTCCAAAGGCGAGGAAAGCAATTTCATTTGGAGTATTTTCTATACGCTGATCGAGCAGGTGATTGACATTCTCAATGTTGCTGAACCCGCCGAGCGTGAAACCAACGCGTTTGACCAATTGGAATATATATTTATTGACGACCCGGTCAGTTCGCTGGATGAGAACCATTTGATCGAATTGGCCGTAGATTTGGCCCAACTGATCAAGTCAAACAATTCTGATGTCAAATTCATCATAACCACTCACAATCCGCTTTTTTATAACGTTCTGCATAATGAACTCAACAGTGATGACGGTGGTTACAAGAAAAAATGGCTTGATAAGTATCGGATGACCAGGCTTGACGACGGCACATTTCAGTTAGACCAGCAACCCAATGACTCGCCATTCTCATATCATCTTTATTTGAAGTCAGAACTCGAAAAAGCCATCGAGAGTGGTCAACTGAGCAAATATCACTTCAATTTCTTAAGAAATATTCTGGAAAAAACCTCCACGTTTCTCGGCTATAAGAAATGGGGCGACCTGTTGCCAAAAACTGATGACGGAACAACCAACCCGTATGAGGCTCGGATTATTAATATCTCCAGCCACTCGAAACATGCGGGCGAAGAAGTGGCCGATCTCACTGAAGATGACAAGCGTGTTTTGCGGTATCTGGTTAATGAAATCAATACAATGTATCGCTTTCAGCAGGCTGAAAACTAAAGAAAAAGATTTAGGGGTAAAGCATGTACGAATACAAGGCTGTTGCCGAATCAAATAGCTTTATCGTTCTCGATAAATACGCCAAGGAATGGCAGGTCAATGAAAGCTACCAGAGCGAAGGTGACCTGGAACGGGAGTTCATTCAGGATTTGCAGAATCAAGGTTACGAATATGCACCTAGTTTGAATTCGCCTGAGAAGTTGCTGGCCAACGTGCGTGAGCAGTTGCAGACCTTAAACAACATGCAGTTTGCTGACGGTGAGTGGATGCGGTTTGTGGAGACCTGGCTGGACAGGCCAAGCGATGGCATCGTTGATAAAACCCGCAAAATTCACAACGACTATATCCATGATTTTGTGTTTGACGATGGTCATATCCAGAACATCTACCTAGTAGACAAAAAAAACATTGCCCGTAATAAGGTTCAGGTCATCAAGCAGTTTGAGCAACAGGGTAGTCATGCCAATCGTTATGATGTCACCATTCTGGTGAATGGCTTGCCGCTGGTACAGGTGGAACTGAAAAAGCGCGGCGTGGCGATCCGCGAAGCCTTTAATCAGGTGCATCGATACAGCAAAGAGAGTTTTAACAGCGAACATTCCTTGTTCAAGTATTTGCAGCTGTTTGTGATTTCAAACGGCACCGATAGCCGTTATTTTGCCAATACCACCCAACGCAACAAGAACAGCTTCGACTTCACCATGAACTGGGCGAAATCTGATAATAGCTTGCTGAAAGACCTGAAAGACTTTACCGCGACCTTTTTCCAGAAGAACACCCTGCTCAATGTGTTACTGCATTATTCGGTGTTTGATGTGAGCGATGCACTACTGGTAATGCGCCCTTACCAGATTGCCGCTACCGAGCGTATCTTGTGGAAGATCAACAGCGCCTATCAGGCTAAAAACTGGAGCAATACGGAAAGCGGCGGTTATATCTGGCACACCACAGGTTCTGGTAAAACCTTGACCAGCTTCAAGGCGGCGCGCTTAGCCACTGAGCTGGAGTTCATCGACAAAGTTTTCTTCGTGGTGGATCGTAAAGATCTGGATTACCAGACAATGAAGGAGTACCAGCGTTTTTCGCCGGATAGTGTGAACGGCTCTGATAGCACTGCTGGCCTCAGGCGTAATTTGGATAAAGATGACAACAAAATCATCGTCACCACCATCCAGAAGCTCAATAACCTGATGAAGAGCGAAAACGACCTGCCCATTTACAACAAACAGGTGGTGTTTATCTTTGATGAATGCCACCGTAGCCAGTTTGGTGAAGCCCAGAAGAACTTAAAGAAAAAGTTTAATAAGTTCTATCAGTTCGGCTTTACCGGCACACCAATTTTTCCGCAAAACGCTTCGGGGGCAGACACTACGGCCAGCGTGTTCGGTCGAGAGTTGCATTCTTATGTGATCACCGATGCGATTCGAGATGAAAAGGTGCTTAAGTTCAAAGTGGACTACAACGATGTGCGCCCACATTTCAAAGCCATTGAAAGTGAACAGGACGAGAAAAAGCTCAGCGTGGCGGAAAACAGGCAAGCTTTATTGCATCCCATCCGTATAAAACAAATTTCGCAGTACATCCTGAATAACTTTCGGCAAAAAACGCATCGCCTGCACGCAGGGGCAAAAGGGTTCAATGCGATGTTTGCCGTGAGCAGCGTGGATGCCGCCAAGCTATATTACGAATCGTTCAAAGACTTGCAAAAAGACAGTGATAAGCCGCTAAAAATCGCTACCATATTCTCTTTTGTGGCCAATGAGGAACAGGATGGCGTAGGCGATATTCTGGATGAAAGTTTTGACGTATCGGCAATGAACAGCAGTGCCAAAGAGTTTTTAAGTGCCGCCATAGCAGACTATAACACGCTGTTCAAAACCAGCTTCAACGTGGAGAGTAATGGTTTTCAAAACTATTACCGCGATCTGGCCAAGCAAGTTAAGGCTAAGGAAATCGATTTGCTGATTGTGGTGGGAATGTTCCTCACCGGATTTGATGCGCCTACGTTGAACACCTTGTTCGTGGATAAAAACCTGCGTTATCACGGTTTGATGCAGGCCTATTCACGTACCAATCGTATTTATGACGCCACCAAAACCTTCGGCAATATCGTTACCTTCCGTGATCTAGAGCAGGCGACAATTGACGCCATCACCTTGTTTGGCGATAAAAACACCAAGAACGTGGTGCTCGAGAAGAGCTACAAGGAATACATGGAGGGCTTTTCCGATGTGGTGACCGGTGAGGCAAGGCGTGGCTTTGTGGACGTAGTAAGGGAGTTAGAGCAACGCTTTCCCGAACCTTCTGCCATTGAGAAAGAGTCCGACAAAAAAGCCTTTGCGAAACTCTTTGGCGAGTATTTACGCGTTGAGAACGTACTGCAAAACTACGACGAGTTTGCCAGCCTGAAGGCCTTGCAGAACATTAACATCAATGACCCTGAGGCGGTTGAGGAGTTCAAGACCCTGCATTATTTAAGCGATGAGGATCTGGCGACGCTGCAAACGATTAACATGCCGTCTGAACGGAAAATTCAGGACTACCGTTCAACTTATAACGATGTTCGCGACTGGCTGCGTCGGGAAAAATCTTCCGCTGAAAAAGAAAAATCGACTATTGATTGGGATGACGTTGTCTTCGAGGTAGATTTACTGAAGTCGCAAGAAATTAATCTAGATTATATTCTCGAGCTAATTTTTGAACACAACCGTAAGAATAAAAGTAAAGCAGGCTTAATTGATGAAGTTCGTCGGTTAATACGTGCCAGCCTTGGGAGTCGCGCTAAAGAAAGCTTAGTTGTTGATTTTATTAATCAAACCGACCTAGACAAAATTAGTGACAAGGCCAGTATTGTAGACGCCTTCTTTGCTTTTGCACAGGTAGAGCAACTGCGCGAAGCACAAGAGTTAATTGGATCCGAGAATCTGAATGAAGAGGCAGCTAAACGTTATATTACCACTTCTCTTAAAAGAGAGTTTGCCAGCGACAATGGCACAGAGCTCAATGCTGTTTTGCCCAAAATGAGCCCACTAAATCCCCAATACCTCACAAAAAAGCAAAGCGTTTTCCAAAAAATTGCAGCGTTTGTTGAAAAATTTAAGGGAGTGGGTGGGAAAATATAGATGCTTCAACTCAAGATACAAAGTTGTGAGTTGAACAAAATGGCAAGTTCTTTAAAGAACTTGCCATTCTTATATATATTAGCTGCATTAGCTCAAACCTGATCTGACAGTGGCTATTTATTCCATAGCGTTTTATGAATTTTCCCAGTCTGATGGTATTCCCCTAACAGCTCAATAAAATCTTTGAAATCTCGATTTTCTTCCACCAGACGGTTCACTGACTGCCAGTCTACGCTGGTGCGCTCGCGTGCAGGGATCAACGTCTGGCTATTAGAGAAATCATACGGATCCAGAAGGATCACTCCAATGCCGTGTAATGCACAGAGCATCTGAAGTTCACGTTCCACGCTACGCTGCTTATCCTCGTTAATCTCGGTCGCAACCAGATAGCCGAAATGTGCCCAACTGGAGTTGCTGACCGCCTGGAAGAAACATTCACGCACGTTGCTGCGATTGAGCTGCTTTTTCACCTCAAAGGACCACAGTCGCGTTAAACGACCTTCACTATGGCGAACACAGTTTTGCACTACATCGTCCCATTCTTTATCCAGAGGCTCCAGTGAAACAATATCGGGATATAGCCAGTGATTTCCTCCCAGCCCCTTGTTATTGCTTGAACGCTTTTCGTCAATACGACGGCACAATAGCCCCTCTTCCTGCGAAAGGTAATCAATCAGGATCGGATATAACGAATGCTCGGTAAGGCTAACCGTTTCAATTGTTGGCTCGGGAGCTATATTGGCATCCGTAAGTTCAACCATAGATTCCCCCCAATAAAACAATCGCGGTCTCGGCTTATCACGCGTCATCACCTGCGGGCACATCGCCTTCGCTTTAACAGTCCGGCTACCACCCACCTCTGCTGTTATCTGGCTTAAAAAATCTTCGTCGCTGGCAAAACGCGGATTTTTGCGCTTTTCAGCCAGTTCGGCGCTGTAATGGTCAATGATTTTTTGTGCTAATTGGCGAGCCGTAAACTGCTTATCGGGATTCGCTTGTAACACGTTGATTATCATCTGGGGACGACTTGTCATATGCCTTCCTGCTTTTGTACACACGGCTTCGCGTATCAGCTATTAAGCAATGCGTGAATACAGCTCCTGTGAATGGGTTAGTTTACCTTTCAGAGTTAAAGACATGAAGCGCTGACTCCCGGATTATACTTGCCGCTTCAGTCAGACTCCAGTGCCCATGCGTTTCATGAGTCAGTCCGGCCTGCCGAAACTGCTCCAGGATAAATCGCGTGGTGTGCTCACTCAGGCCTGTCATGGTGGTGACGGCCTGTAACGTCATGACCGGTGCTTCTCTGAATGCGGCCATAATACGTTTTACGTCATCCGTCATCGTCTGTGTCATTTCACTTAAATCCATCGGGTTATCAATCTACAGAAAAAAATAAATCAGGGCGTCAGGGTATAATCCAGTACGATGATGTCCTGCAGAATCGGTCGAAATATCGCTTTCAGATCCTCATGCGCTGAATGCGGAAGATAACGCTGGCGGGCTGCCTCATCCGCGAACGCCATCAGCACACAGTGAGTAAACCCCGCATTCTTCTCTTCGGGGCTGTCATTGATACCCCATTCCACACTTGTAACCCCTTCAAACCGATCGGGGATCTGCAGAAATGCCGATCTGACAGCCAGAATTTGTTCCGGTAGTGCACTATCAGTAAATGTAATAAATAAAACATGACGAATCATTATTTCCCCGTTAACTCACATTAATAAATGGCTTGCCCAGGGAAACATCCTTAATCCTCATCAACGTACTTGCTAATATTCACAAATTACCACAATGAATTCGCTTACCTTTGACGCCGTCCCATGGGTCATCAACTATGCAGTGTAACTGGATAATCTTTTTTCTTTTCCAGCGGTGCCAGTAACCTGAAATAAACCTTCAAAAATTAACGAAAAGGAACTGGCAACCTACAAGTTAGTGGACGCAATTCATCCCGATCACTCCATAACCCGGGGAAAACTTCAAATTTCAAATCATCCCGATTAATTCCTGAGTCATAAAATCGGCATAACCGAGCACTCAAACTATCTGCTCCCCACATGTTCGTTAATTCATACTTTTCAATTAACTCACGATCTTCGGGTAAAACTAGATCATCTTTCACTACAGGTGCCAGTGTAGTACCAATACCACCATTTACATCAAGATGTATAATTTTCCCTCCAAGAAAAGGGAAACTATACCTATCCCCCATATAGTGCCCAGCATCCATAGTTAGAGTATAAGGTTTAATCCAGTATGGATCATCTGGGATATCACAAGGAACAATCGCCCCAACTTTAATCTCCCCCGTTACTAACTGTGTATTTACACCCCGATCAATAAAAACCCGAAATAACACATCAACGTTATTTAAATTAATATCACTCCAAACACCATTGTTATTAAAAACATTATAAAATCTCATCACTGGGCTAGTCAGCATTTGACCAATAGTATAAAGGTCATCTCGCAACCTTATATTAACAAAGTCACCTTTACGCCACACTATTCTTGAACCCATTACCATCTCCTTACTTACCACACTTTTTATTACTCAGATGTGTATCTGCTGAATTAAGATAATCATTACGTTTAATATTGCCAGGACCGACAGGGTTTTGCTTATTCGCAGTGCCTTCCAACCCTCCCAATCTTTCAAATGTTCTCTGCTCTAATCCACGTGCCACATTTTTACCGGATTGACCATACCCCTCATACAAAACGTCGGGTGCTTGTCCACCAAATCGACTAAAATCTCCACCATAACGATAACTCATTACATCCTCACCAATTTGTTTACCCGGCATACTTGCGTACCCTACATAAGGTTTCCCTGTTGCAGAATCTATACCTTGGTACGTTATATGTGTCGCCGTTTCTGGATTGCCAACCAAACCAAGTGGATCAATCCACTCCAGCGGATTATGCACATAACCCTGTGGCCTTATCCCACCAGCTAAACCTATTGGGTCTGACGACAGGTATTGCCCAAGTTCAGTATCGTAATAACGATATCGATTGTAGTATAACCCGCTTTCGGCATCATAAAGCTGACCGGGATAACGCAGGTCACAGCTGACTTCATCGTTAGCCGCATCCCCCGGGAACATGGGGTGGGGAACTGGCTTTTTCGTCTCCTGATACCCGCCCCACAGCGCCTGCTCACCGCGCCAGTGAACCTCGCCGTCTTCGCTGCACAGCTCCCTCGCCGTACCGGTCAAATCCGTCACGATGTAATGCAGGCGGGTCGTATCCCCCTGCTTTTCCACCTGTGCCAGCGGTCGGAAGCTGCCCGGTTCATATACCCACTGTACGGCGCGGGCTGCACTGCCATCGGCCAGCCACTGTTGTTCACCGACCAGCTGGTCGCCATCCCAGCAGTAATCCACTCGCAGCAGACTCCTGGCCGACTCCACATTACCCTCACGGACTTTACTCACCCGTCGCCCAAAGGCATCATACCGGTATCGCCACCGCGCACCATCAGGACGCTGTATCCGAATCAGCCGATCGTGCGCATCCCAGGTGTAGTGCGTTTCTTCCGGCCTGAACCCCGCACGTTCGCGACGTTTGATAATAAGTCTGCCACAGGCGTCGTAATGGCAATACATATCGCGGTAGCGGATCACCCTTCCCGCCACGTCGTAATGAATGTTCTCCGTATGCACCACCGGCGTTGACGGCTCCGGCGCTTTACCGGCAACAAGTGAATGAATTTCCTTCAGATTCAGTTCGCTGTCATACGCAAACACTCTGGGCTTCCGGCGCTCCGCCCGCCAGCCACGTTCCCCGGTTATCTGCCCGGTGCCATTCAGTCTGAACTCCCGATTTCCCCAGTGGCTGTCGTCAATGCCCACCAGGCGATCCAGTACATCATACCGGTATTGACGCTCCAGCACGTCATTCACCCGACCACCGTCCGGCGCCAGAGACTGACGCACCAGCAGTCCGGTGTCACTCCATTCATGTCGAAGCGAGAATCCCTGACCGTTGCTGCGCTGTTGCTCCAGACCAGCCCCATTATGGCTGAACGTCAGCGGCTGATAACTCCCTACCGACAGCGCGGCCAGACGCCCCTGATGCCAGTTGAGACCCAGCTCTTTCAGCAAACCGCTGGCGGCGATGCGCTGAGCACTCTCATCGTAAACAGAGCGAATCTCCTGCCCGTTAACACGCTCACAGACTATCCTGCCCGACGGGCTCCACTCGTACTCCACCACTGCATCCGCACCAGCTGCTTTCAGCAACCGCCCTGCGGCGTCATAGCTGAACGTCGTGATGCTTTCCTGCTCTCCGTCTGCGCGATAAGCCGTGATGTCACTGAGGCGTCGTACCTTATCGTAGCCATAACGCAGCACGCTGCCATCCGGTGCATGGCGGGCGTTGAGCTGTCCGCAGACATCGTATTCGTACCGGTACAGTCTTCCGTCATAATGTCGCTCTCCTGATAACCGACCGCAGGCGTCAAACCGGTATACCCACTTCTGACCATGACTGTTGGTAACGCCTGCAAACTCAGCTTCCACGTTATAGTGAAGCCTGACGGTGGCCCCCTCCGGGTTCGTTATCCCGGTAAGATTATCAAACGCCCCCCAGGCGTAACGGTGCACCAGCCCCAGCGCGTCACGCACGGAAGTCAGATTACCTTCCGCATCCCATTCCAGATGACTTTCCGTCCGGTCCTCATACGTCACCCTGAAGGGCGTTTCACGGTCTCCTTTGTACGCCCACCCGCGGCTCAGCGTCTTCCCTTCTGCAGGAACAATACGTCGCTCAGTCAGACGATGTTGACGATCGTAATAAAAATAAATACGTGGAGTGCCTGATGACTCCACGCATTCTGTCAGGCCGGACGCATTGTAGAGCCACTTTCGTTCACTGCCGTTCGGTGACACCACTGACGCCAGCTGTCCGTGTTCATTCCAGCGCTGTTGCCAGAGGCGGTTTTCCGGGTCCCGGATGGCAGTGAGTAACCCATGCTGACTGTGCTCATAATGCCAGGTATTGCCACAGGGATCGGTCTGCGCCTGCAATATTCCCTCTTCGTCATAAACATAGCGCTGGCAGGCACCATCGGGCAGAGTGACAACCACAGCCTGTCCCCATTGATTGCGCAGATATTCCGTGCGGTTACCCAGCGGATCCGTTTGTGCAACAAGCTGATTGTTCTGCCATTCAAACCGGGTCTCTCCGCCGTCAGCCTGACGACGACAGAGGATGTTATTTCTGTGGTCCCGGGTGTAGCTCACCACACCACCGAAGCCATTATGGTAGTGGCCGGTGAGGGTCTCATCATCCCAGACATACCGTCCACGCCAGTAGTCGCCTGATGTTCTGTCAGTAAGCGCACGCCCCTTGCTGTCGTATGTATGCTCCACCCAAGTTTGCGACAGATCATTCCATCGGGTCATCCAGCCTTCAGGTGAATAACGATAATCAAAACTCCGCCCCTCACCGGCACGCACTTCAAGAAGATGCCCCTGCGCATCATAGCGATACGTTGCCAGCGTTTTTACCGCGTTTTTATCCCTGTCACACAGTCTCAGTGTAGTGAGTCGGTTATGCTCAGTTTCGGCAAAAATAAGACGGCGATCCGGCAGCACGACCCAGCGTAACGTTCCCCGGTCACGCAGAAGAGTAATACGGTTACCCGCCCGATCTTCCATCGACGTCAGATTGAGCTGTTTACCCTGCGCATACTCAAACTCATAACGGATGCCGTCAACGTGACGTAATGTCAGTCGTCCCTGCTCGCGACTTAAGCGCCATTCTGGCCCGGAAGCCGCCCGCTTGGGCTGCCCTTCATCCGGCGAAGCAAAGACATGCTGGTTGAACTCGCCATCCACCAGTGTAATCAGCCCGTTATCCAGGGCCAGGTGCATATCCCACTGACAGCGCCAGAGTGAACCCAGCAATCCGCTCTGCCGCTCTCCGGTTGAACGATAGAAACGACGGAATTCAAGCGGGAAAAATCCAGGGACCGTAAAATCGGTACGCCAGTCCACAACCGCCCCCGTTGCCATATCGACCGGCTCACCTTCCGTCTGGCAATGTTTGCTGGAGGCCAGGCAGGTCTCATCCTTTTTCAGCGCGTCCTGCTCAAGCCGGGTTTTATCCACGACGTCGCCCCGGTTGCGACCAGCATTCACCGATACCGTTGCGGCTGATATTCCTTCTGCATTTTTGCGTTCATAACTGCCTTTAGGACGAGCAGAATCCGATACGCGGGTAACGACCTTCGCAACAAATTCATCAAACCTGGCCGTGATGTACGCCATTGAAGCATCAAATTTTTCAATAAGTCGTCCCAGCGCATCCACCAGCGCACGAAACTCCGCGTGGATCATCTGCACAATCCAGCTGTTACTGGCCGCGTCCGTCAGCGTTTTTGACAGTGCTGTATGTATCTCAGACAATAATGCCTGGGCCTGCGCGCCATAATGCTTAAGCTGGCCCTGCAGATAGCTCAGCCCCTTCACCAGATTGCCGTCAGAGAGTCCCCTGATAGTGCGAATAGCAAACTGGATATCACCGGAATTGAACAGGTGGGACTTTTCCAGGCCGCGCAGAATGGCCCGTCCGGAGACTTTGATGGCATCCCCCAGTCCGGGGATAAACCCGATGGCGCAGAGTACGCCATCAGCAATATGTAGCGGGTCATCCAGGGTTTCGGGGTGTTTCCAGCTGTCCCATGCCCATTCACCGATGGCATAAAAATCGATGGCCTGCCCCACCACGGGCACAAAGCCCAGGGCAATCTGGCAGAACAACAAAAGCGCAGTGTTATCATCCCCCACCTGGTCAGCCACTTCTGCGGCCAGACGGTGGTGAATTTTATTTATGGCTTCTTTGAGCGCGATATTGCCCTGATTAATCTGCCGGTCGAGCTGCCGGAATCGCACGTACGCGTCACGGTAATTTTCCGGTACGGAGGTGAATATCCCGCCCAGCCAGCCGGTATCGTTAACGGTGACCTGTTTATCGCTACAGTCTTCTGCATCATATTCCAGCAACCCCTGCTGGCGCAGCAGCAGAAACAGCGTGAAGTACTCCCCCGCCAGGCGAGCATATTCAGGTTTGTCCTGCAGTACCGGGTTATTTGTCTCTGCCTTTTCCGGTTCAAAGGTGTCTGAACCTTCATCCAGCAACAGCTCAAACGTTCCGCATCCCATGTCGTAAATCAGGCACAGGCCATCTGCATCAGTCCGGCCATTAATCTGCTTTCCGTTACTGTCGGTCAGCACGAAGGACGCATCAGGAACAGGCTTTCCGGAATCATACTGGTAATGAATCAGCGCCTCGCAGCCACATTTGACACAGCCCCCGGAGATTTTATTCTCAGTGGAAAAATTCTTTTCAGCAGCATCCTGACTGCTCACCATCGCTGCCGATTTATTCTCACTCATACCATCATCCTTGTTTTACGCGTTATCCATCATCTCAACCGCGGTACTGTACAGGCGGTCCATACGACTGCCTGCGGGAGTATATTCAGCGTCTCTCATGATGGCCTGCGCCCAGGCGTCACCAATAAAGCCGGGAAGGAGTTCGCTCGCCAGCGCCAGGTAACGCACAATGTCGCGGTCATGGCGAAAACCATATTCAAGAGCCTGCTGGTAGTGCTGTTCAGTAAACTGCTGCAGTTCGTTGTTTTCTGCATCGTGCCAACGGGGATGGTGTTGCCGGAGGTGGGCCATATAGCGTTGCAGGGTATTCAACAGGGAAGGCGTCAGAATGGCCTGCCACTGCAGCGGGCTGAGTGTCCGGGGCGGCGTGATACTGGAGGGATGTTCAGTGTGATGAGTCAGTTCCAGCTTTTCAGCTGAGCCATCGGGCGCAAGATGCCAGAATTCAGCAACAGGACCGAAGAAAGCCGTTGCTTCAGGATGGGTACTGGCCTCCAGCAGCGGACGGACAACCTGCCAGTCGGCAAGGCGTAACGTCACATCGTCCTGTTCAGGCGTGGTCACCAGCAACCATGAGCGCAGATGCTGTGAAAGCACCTTCAGTTGCGCTTCATTACTCTGAATACGATCCAACCAGGATAACCGGATCCCTATACCCCAACCGTCACGGGTAAGGATGTATTCTTTTGCCTGTTCCCAGTTATCCGAATTTACCGGGATGATATATGGCGAAATGGACGCATGAATGGCTCCAGTCTCATCCCAGTACAAACGTGTCAGTTCATTATTTCCAGAATGGCGCTCAGCTTGCCAGGGAACGGCATCGTTAATGGCAGATTCAGCAAGAATAAAACAACCACCCTGACCAATGGTACTTAGCCATTGGTCATGAGTGGTCTGGTCGTGTATTAAAAAAGACTGAGAAAGGGGCACGGATAAATCTCCCAAAACAGAATAAAAGCCAAGCACAGTGATGAATCATTGGGTTACTTTCCTCTTAATACATGTTCAGCTATCAGTATTGTGAGGAAACGACCAATCAGTGAAAGTGAGATAACTCTCTACTTAGGGGTATTCGCCGGTCTGTTATCGCTTACTTTATCAATTAAATCAAGATCACCATTATTCAGAAGATAATAATTATAAAACCGTTTGTGTGTATCTTCATCCACTTCATACGTAACTAACAGACGGCTATATTTATTCATATAGAGGATATCTTCTCCGATAGGACTATCATCCCCCTCATAATATACCAAGAATGAACGTGACAGTGCTTTCCCTGTTCTTTTATTAATTAAGGCAGTAACATGACATCCAGAACCTCCACATCCCCATACCGCCTGGGAATATTCCCCCGCAAATGTCACAGGATTTTGTAGTGCCTCTTTAAATCGGGTTCTATACGTGTTTGTAAAATCATCTGTTCTATCAACATGAGATACAACTCTTCCTCTGTATACATGCTTCACAGGATAGTCTTTTCCTTTGGGTAACTCACCTGCTACGACATCTCCAACCGAGAAGATGTTTATAACAAAAGTAGATAGTAGAGAAATTAGCAGTGGATATTTATTTCTTAACTTCATTTTTCACACCATAGAAATTAATGCATAAAAAGCTTATCAGGTAAAATGTCGACTCCATTCCCTAAAGATCCGGATGGTATTGAACTTTTTATACCATCTAAATTAAATGCTTCGAATTTTTCACCACAGGCATTGCATCCACCAGATGAAGCAAGCACCAACTTTTTATCCTGGATGCAATATGCACTATAAAAAACATACTGCATCATACTTACTTTTTCACCATTTTTATTTACTCTTTCAATTACTCCGCCAAACTGAGCAAGGTCTATTTTTTTATTGTTAATAACTAAGGATTGCATAGTACACTCAGGATTACTAACCTCAACCTGTCCAGACTTTAAATTATTAACCCTACAATTTGATAAAATTTTATAATCAACACTTCCACATTTCGATGAAATTTCGAAATCACTCCCAGCATGAACCTGTGATACCATAAGGAAAGAAATCAAAGCTATTTTTTTCACAAGTCCACCTTGTAATTCTCAATGATGAAATCTAGCATTTCACGCTCAGTTGCATGTAAAGATGTATTACCTTTCTTTTCATCCTCAAGATATTTATTATACTCCAATATAGCATTATTCAATCGTTGAGTTGGTTGTCCATGAGGAGAACCGGGTAAGCTTGCCCATGTATTCTTACATAAATTTATACTTTCATTAATTTTCCCATCTAAAATGAGCTGCAATGAGTGATCTTCATAAATCAACTCAATACAGGCAAGATCCTGACTCTTAGGTGAAAAATCTGTTAGCTGCAGTTTAAGTTTTAGTGAACGCTAAATTCGATATAAGAACTGGTACGCTCCAGCCGCTGTTGAACTGATACCATTTGCAGTATGTAATTGATTAGGATGATCATCAAAACTCTCAAATGTAGCACCAGCAAACATAGTTCTATATCCTACATCAGCAGTTGTGCCCTCACCAACCCGAATCATTCGCATAAACGCTCTTAAACAAGCTATTTTTAAATTAACCGTAGAGGTATTTATAACTGCCAGAAACTCTACCGGATGAAAATGCCATACTGCTTCGTCCTTACTGAACTCCGGCACCTGACTCATCCACTCATGAGCATCCAGCCACTGCTGAACATAAGCTAAAGACTCCCCCGACACAGTGACAAGCACACCATTCCATTTCGGTACAGACTATGGGAATTTGAAATTATTATCCCTCACTGAACTATCTGAAACATCTTCAATACTACTACTTTTAACATCCTTACCACCAAAAGAATTAGAAACACAAGAATTCAAAACTAAAGAATTTCCGTTTTTCTTTACATCTAAAAATGCAACCGCATTTGGTTTTTCTTCAGGGACACCAAGAACATAATCATAATTCCCTCGACTAAATCCAAAATATGTAGTGTACGTCCATTGGTCAACCCATCTTTTTAGCTTTCTATCTTGACTAAAATTCACTCTTAACTCTTCCTTTCCATTCCTCTTAAAAGAATAATAAAGATAGCCTTTCTTCTCATTAACACAAAATGAAGCAGTTCGATGTGTATTACCTTTCAACGCACATGATGCGATCATTATCTCATCTAAGCCACATTCATCAGCATAACTATGAAGTGAATACATAAAAAAAAGAGCAAAGAAAACTATTTTCATAAAAAAACCTTCTCACATAATCTGTATGCATTTCTTCTCGCGGTAAGCCCCATACTGCCACCATTCACTATTATAGTCACATCAGCAACATCATCATAACCTCTTCCTTTATCTGCACTGTAGGGTTTTGCGCTAATCCAATACCAAAGTGCTGTGCGAATTGCATATGGCATTTCATTAACTACCTCAGGATGAGACACGGTATCTGGAACAGCATCTTGCCAATAATTAGGATATTCAGACATGAAATCATGATATTTTTCATATCCAGTAATCTGAATTAACCCACGACCTCTAAAGTTATAACCATCGTCAGGATGATCCTGTCTATTTCCATTCAGTCGTAAATAGTGCTTACGCCCAATCGCTTGTTCATCAGCGCTGCGAACTATCACTTTGGCTGCATTTTTTTCGTAACCATCTTTTATTGATTCATCCGGATGTTGTCGGTAGTACTGACTGAATGATCGTAATGCCTCTGGTGAGAATTGAAACCCTTCAGTTTTCCCTTTCATATCAGTACCAACTTCACCTTTAATTTGGGAGAAAAAATGTCTCAGTCTTGTAGGGGTATCCAGCTTATATAGCTTAAGCTTTCCGCGTAGTTCGTTCACAACAGTATTAATGTCTGAATCAGACGCTTGAGGGAAAATCGTTTTCAATTGTTCATATGTAACACCATCAGTACCAGTATTAAGAGTACTCAAAAACTCAACCGGATGAAAATGCCACACGGCTTCATCTTTGCTGAACTCCGGCACCTGACTCATCCACTCATGCGCATCCAGCCACTGCTGAACATAAGCTAAAGATTCGCCTGTCATTGTGGCAAGCACACCATTCCATTTCGGGTTAGTGCTTCCGCCATGCCATTCACTTTCGTGCTTTACCACCAGCCTGCGCAGGAAAAAATCAACATATGGGTTCCAGTGGTTCAGAGCGGCGGATATTGAACTGCGGTACCGGTTTATCGAACCTTGGGGAATATTCCCTTTCTCCAGATCATCCGCCATTCTGGTGTAATACGCCTGCAACTGCCCCGACTCCAGATCACGTCCGGCCCAGAGCTGGCTACCCAGCCAGCGGAACGCATCGATGACCCATTGCTGTTCCAGACTGCGGAGCTGATTTCTGACGGGCTCCTGCCCCACGGCTTTGAACTTCAGTTTCGCCAGGTCGTTCTGACTCACCGTATCCACATCATCCTTGCGTACCCAGGTACCGGGACGGATTTGCAGATACGCCACGCTGGCGCTGTCTGTCGCAGACGTGGCTGATTCGGCCGGGATGATATCTGCGGCATCCCCCTGATTCGTCAGCTCCACCGGCTCAAAGGCAGGGCTGCTGCCCTTTTCTTCGCACTGGTACAATTGCTTCCCTTCAGGAACCAGCAAAAACTGGCGCCCCGTATGCAGTTGCGCCGGGTTATTAAGAAACAGCGGCATCCTGCCATCGTTACTCAGCACCTCGATGTGCGAGAACCAGTCTGCTGTTACATTGCTGAACTCGTCCGGTACCTCTTCTTTCCCCAGAAATCCTATCGCATCACCGGCCTTAATGGCCGTCATCACCGAAGGACAGACCACGGTATCAAACTGCCCCTTCTTCAGCGCTACTGACATCCAGTCTGGCAGATAACCATACTGCTCGCTAAGCGGCTCCATAAAAGCCGGACGGGCGGAGGTCCAGAACTTATCCCCCACTGACGAGCCGTCTTTCAGTCTTTGCGCCAGGCCAAACACTTCCGCCTGCCCGTTGTGCAGCAGGAACGTTTCCTGCCGTTCAATCAGCACCTGCTCACCGCTGTGAAGACGGGCTTTATGAGAGACTTCGGGGGGCACGGTCTGCCCCGACACTTCACTGCCGCTGTACTGGCGCATGATAAGACCATTGCCCTTTGGGGTCACCTGATACACCGTCCATTTCGGGTAACAGGAGAGCGGCGCAAGGTGCATGTATAACGTGTAAAAGCACAGCCAGGTGGACGCGTCTGTTGCAGGTTTATGTACTGAGCGCACCAGCAAAAATGACGGTGAATACTGCAGCGGTTTGTCCCCAAGGTTACCCATAACGTAATCCTGGCATACGCGCCAGGCCACCAGTTCTCCGCTGGCAATACACTGCAGCGGTACCGCATCGTCACCGGTATCCGGCGTCAACACCGACCAGGGGGCAGTATTGCGGCTGATATGTATACCACCGTGCCACATGTCATTGGAGCCCGACAGCCAGCGCCCGTGTTTTTCCTGGCGCAGCAGAGTCAGTATTTCCTCCTGACTGTCAAAGTCTTTGCCGTTAGCCTGCCTTATCGGATAACGTGTTTCCATCGGAACGACCTTTTTATCTAATCAATGACTTTCAGCGAGAGATAAGCTTTCTCACATCAGGAAGGGGTTCTGGTGTCAGCGCAGGCGACAGACCCAGTAACGGAGCACGGTCAAGTACAGCCTGCTTCGCACAGTCATGAACCGGAGATTTCCAGGGCGTGTCACCGATAATGACGTTACCGCTACCGGAGGCAATCATGCCGCCACAGCCAATCGCATCACCGATACGTGCGGCGGGTTTCCCGTTAAAGCGCACCGTTGATGACCCCGCTGAAATAGACCGCGAATGCATACCATGCGGTGTGTTGGGGCACGGGCAACCATGGAGGGCCACCGCATCGCCCTGACGGACAGCCTGCACCCCGTTGATACGAATATCGGGACTTCCTTCAATAACTGGCGTATCCGGAAAACACGCGTGGCCTTGTCCGGTATCACCCAGTCGTGCAGCGCCTGGCATAAAGCCTCCTTAAGGGCGTAATGGTGCATCCGGCAGCGAAGGTGCCGCCGGTGATTCAGGTTCAACAGAGACCGGGGCTGTCCCGACGCCCGGGCTTCCCCCTTCATTCACTTTGACAAGATTGCCCTGCAGTGTAATGCCCGACTCATCTATCTTCATGAACCCTCCCGGACCTTTGACGGTGAAGGATTGGCCCGCTTCCAGTACGATATCCGTGGCTTTGAGGTAATGATTGTTATTCACCACCGTGCGCTGGTTAGCGCCAATGATGGCTTCTTCAGACCCGGTTAGCGTGGTCTGACGGCTGCCCTCAATGCGGGTAACCTCACCGCCACCGATAAAGCGCTTAAAGGACTGGGTAATACTCTGAATAAAATTGCGCCCGATGGACTGATGGTGATCCTGGTGGATCTGTTCGTAATCATCCTGCCCCACGGTACGATGGCTGTGCCTGTCTATACGTTCAAACTTATCCTGCACAACGCTCAGATGCTGATCGTTTCCCACGCTCTGCCGGTGGTTGTTATTGATGACGGTGTCATGGTCTTTCTGGGCATGAAGAAACACCTGCTCGCGCGTCGCGGCATCTTCAAAACTCAGTTCGTTAAACCCGGTTCCCTGATGCGTATCCGTGCGAATGACGGTACGGGTTTTATTGTGCGGCAGCACATAAGGCGCCAGATTGGTCGCATGGTACGTACGCCCGGTAACGATCGGCTGATCCGGATCCCCCTCCAGAAAGCTCACCACCACCTCATGGCCCACGCGCGGGAGTGCCACCATACCGTAGCGGCCCCCCGCCCAGCCCTGACTCACACGCACCCAGCAGGAACTCAGATCGTCGCTGTTGCCATAGCGGTCCCACGGGAACTTCACCTTCACACGCCCGTGTTCATCACAGTAGATTTCTTCCGTGGCCGGTCCCGTCACCGTCGCTATCTGTGGGCCGTCCACCATCGGACGTTCCGGCATCAGCGCGCGCCAGGCGGTCCCGCCTTTGATGACTTCAAACTTATTGGTAAAGGTCGTGGGTTTGTCACCCCCTTCCTCTTCCAGCGCCTGCGGTTGTTTTCCCTCATGCTTCACGGACACGACCTGCCACTGCGTGTTAAATGCCTCGTTCTGATGTTCTTCCAGCGTAAACCGCAGTCCTGGGCGCAGGTCCGCGCAGTTTGACAGGCCGTTACCGGTCACCGCATCGGCCCTCAGCGCATCCAGCCGGTACGCGCTGAAAGCTTTACCGCTTTCAGCCTGCTTGTAGCGCCCCGGATAGTCGTAGTGCTCGTACGGCTCACGCTGATGGGCCAGCTCGTTACTGATTTTTTTGTTCGACTGGTTGTAAGCAGGATTTTTGAAACTGTAGTCCCGGAGCTCCACCGTCGTGGTTCGCACCGCTTCGGCATAGCGGAACTGGCGGATATACGCCCCCAGCTCCAGTCCCTGATTCGCCAGACTGAAGAACACCGGGCTGTCTTTTTTCTCCAGCGCACCGATATGGTCGGCAAACACCACCCGGTGTTTTCCCTCATCAAACTCGTGCCAGAAGAACATCCCCTCTTCCGCTGCCAGACGGGTGATAAAGTCCAGATCGCTTTCCCGGTACTGCACGCAGTACTCGCGCGCGGCATGGTCCTGACGCAGCGAGAAGGCGTAGTCCAGAATGCCCGCTTCCTCCAGGAGTTCACCGATGATGTCCTGCGGCTTTTTCACCTGGAAAATCCGGCAGTTGGTACGCAGTCCGGTACGCCACAGCGCCGGTCGCACAATGGCCTCATAACGGGTGCGCCGGAATCCCGTATCACCCTGCGCAAAATAGCTCACGATCCCGCTGACCCGTCGTTGCAGTTCGCCGTCATACCAGACCATCAGCTCGCACGGCTGGTCCAGCACGTCGCCAAAATCAATCCCGGGCTGCGGGCTCGCCAGTTTCAGGCTCAGCTCAAACGGCGCATTCAGGGATTCCTTCAGCTCATACTCCACCACCGCAAACGTGCTGGCGGATAAATTCTCCATCCTGACTGTAAACTGCAGTCCCGTACCATTGACTAACCTATTAGCAGCACTTGTAATCTGAGCGCCGGGCATTCCATGCTGCGTTGAGGTGGAGGAGTTCGACGTACTGGTCGATGTGTTTAATTGTGGAGCAGGATTATTGACTGATGCCCCCATGACATTGTTGCTATTTGCAGAACCTACTGTCTCCCCCCTCCCTCCCGAACCCGAACCCGAACCCGAACCCGAACCAGGAGCAGGAGCAGGAGCAGGAGCAGGAGCAGGAGCAGGAGCAGGAGCAGGAGCAACATTGTTCTCTTTCTGTACGGGACTGTTATCTTTTTGCTGTGGGAGTATTTCAGTAAGCTTACTAATATCGTCCTTCGTCACTTCACCAATGAGAAAATATTCTTTTTCGTTTCCACTGGCAAAAGGGTTTTCAAAAGGCACTCTGTTTATCAATTCAGCCTTAAGGTTTTGTCCTTTGTATGCTGATGCGGTGTTAAAATTATCAACAATAGTCCCGGATATAAGACAGGACCTGGCCGATGAGGTTGCATGAGCTTTGCATAAAAAACTTAAAACATGAAAACTCTCAGCATCCTCTCCTGAAACCTTATTAACCCCCTGAGTTTTCCATTTATTTCTCTCATCTAAAAGCAACTTAGCTTTCCGCTCAGAAATTGAATGTTTTTTGGTATCACCCACAACTCGTGAGTAAACAATACAGTTGTTTGTTACATCGAGAGATACGTTATATTCTTCGCTTTGTTTTTTATCAACTGCATTTACTTTCAGCGTTATTTTTCGTGTCTTAGGCTCAATATATTCTTTATAACCATTAGCCTGAAAAATAATATTGTTATCCGGTTTTAACGTAACACCACCGTGTCCATCAAAATTGAATCTGGCTTTACAACGTTCTGGACGTTCTTTCCGGTAAAAAACTGAATTACTCATAAAGGAACCTTCTAATAATTAATCTCTCATAAACATAAGCCGCAATGAGCCCGGTAAGGGTGACCCGGTGTATGCTTTGTACTTGCCTCTGCTGTCGTTCAGAGCCCCGGAGTTTAACCACGAGCCTGATGACAGAAATTCCCCCACCGTCACTGTAAACTGCAGTCCCGTACAGTCCGCCATGTCATCTCCCCTCTTTCAGGGCAATGGCTACCGCACGCCCGGCTTTCACCGTTCGGGGTCAATGTCTCTCTCAGTGTTCAGGTCTGGCCGGTGCCACACCTCAGCACTGAATAACCCGGGCCGAAGCCCGGGCTGTATGACGGTTATGCGGCAACCGGCTTACGCCAGTCATCGCTGCCGGACGAGCCGGATTTGAGGTGATCCCAGGTAATCTTGCGGTACGCCAGTGAGACTTCAATGAGCTGGGTGAAGTCCGATTTTTCCGCATCCTGGCAATGCGGCATATGCAGGTTAATATCGACAATGGTCGCGTCTTCCAGGGTGGTCGCGAAGAAGTGCTCCTGCTTCCCTTCAACGGAGGTGCGGTACCAGTTGAGCTTCACTTCCGGCAGCATTTCACCGGAGGCCAGGGCGTTGTACATCAGCGGGACGGCCTTGTTCAGCGCGACGGTGAACTTCAACGGCTTATGCACGCGCTGACCTGACGGCTGACCAGACTGCGGATCGGTAGGCACGGTGACCACATGCTTCACTTCCTGTACCAGCATTTCGTCCTTGTGGCCTTCCACATAGATGTTACCGACAGATTCTGCGGTAAATGCGTTTTCAGTAATGTTGCCCTGGGTTTTCCCTTTGATGCTGATATAACACGGTGTTGGCATTGCTAACTTCTCCATTTAATTAAACGTGATGTGAACTTCCGCCAGACATATAGCAACTTCCATGCCATGTTTTTATCTTGTTGTTTTTAAATGATTTTGTGTTTTATGACTTCAGGTAAAAAACGGGGTCGCGCCAGATCTTGCGCAAAATCAAGCAAGAAGTTGCGCAAACCTCTCACTTTCACGGCGTTTATTGCGTAAAAAGTGTTTTATCCTGAAAGCTAAGCAAGAAGTTGCGCAGATTTTGTATTTGTTCTTTTTGCGATGTTTTTATGTTCGATTTTGCAAATATTTTTGTGACGCAAATCACACACGAAACTATTCCGTCGTGGCCCAGTGATTAAAAAACAACCACGCCACCATCATCCGAGGGGCACAACATCCAGTCAGCGAGCCACCTCGTTTTGATCCTGAGCAATACGCAGGCTCCACTCCCGGGCCAGCTTCTGTGCGGCTTTAATTTCATCGGGCTTCAGCAGGGCTTCCAGCACATTCAGTGCATCCACCGCGTCTTTAGCGTTTTCCGTAGCGGCCAGGGAGTACCAGGCATAGGCCTGAATTCGGTTGCGCGGTAGCCCCAGTCCGTCCTGGCTCATCATGCCTGCCCGGTACTGTGCCATCCGGTTTCCCGCCATCGCGCTGAGACGGTACTGCATAAAGGCCTGCGTATAATCGTGTGGTCCGCCGAGGCCAAGGCGCAGCATGTCGCCGTAGTGGTAGCGCCCTTCCGCATCGCCCCGTGCAGCCAGCTGCTGCCAGGCGCTTCTGGCGTGAGCCTCATCGCCCTGTTTTTCATACCACCCGGCAAGCGCATGCGCAGACTTAAGGTCGCCGCCTTTTGCCGACATCGTCAGCCAGTGAAGCCGCATCTCATCAGTGCTCTGGTACTGGCTGTAAAGGTACTGTGCGCGGGCATCGCCTTTATCGACAGCACGCTTAAGCCAGAGCATCCCTTCAGTCTGGTTTTGCGCCACGCCGTTACCGCTCAGGTAAGCCTGTGCCAGCCAGCGTTGCGCGGCCACATCCCCGCCCTGCGCCGCTTTCTGATACCACATCAGTATTTCCGTGCCTTCACTGTGTTCAGCCAGCCAGCGCTGTGCCTCCGGGTTACCCAGCGCGGCAGCCTGACGGTAATCACGGCGGGCGATATCCGGTGCCTTGTCCACACCGTTGCCGGTTTCATAACAGCGGGCCAGCAGGGCCAGCGCCGCGGGCTCTTCCTGCGCGGCCGCTTTTTGCAGCCATGACAGCGCCGTTTTTTCACCCTCAGGCTGTGTCTGGTACCAGCGGGCAAGCATTAGTTGTGCCTCAGCGTTACCCTGCTGTGCTGCCTTCTCAAACTGACTGATGCAGTCCGCAACAGGCGATGTGCCATGTTCTGCCTGGCAATGTCCGGCAAGATTCATACTGGCCTGTGCATCACCAAGCGACGACGCCCGTGTCCACCACTGACGGGCAAGCGGTTCGTTGCGCGGCTCCCCCAGCCCGGAGTAATACCCGTCCCCGGCCTGACGCGCCGCATCCGCACGGGTTGAACGTGACGCATCCGAGGCCGCTGACTGGCTGGCCACCTGTTTCATCAGCGCCAGCGCCCGTCCGTATTCGCCGCGAGCCGACAGCTTTCCGGCCAGCACGTACTGCGCCTGTGCATCCCCGGCCTGCGCTTTCTGCTCCAGCGCGGCTTCCGGCAGCGTTGACAGCGGCGCGCTGCAGGCGCTCAGACCACCGGCAACGACCACCACCATCAGGCGTAATGACAGATAAAATCGCGGCATCATCACAAGTCCCGCGGTGCCGGCTGCAGCTGATACAGCCGCACGCTGTACGATTTGAGCGTCGCCTGCAGGGCATCCAGTTCAGCCTGACTGACTGTCTGATTTGCACGCTGCAGGGCTTCCAGCCGGTTCAGTCGCACGCTAAAGGGCGTGTCGCGGTCCATGTCCTTGCGGAGGTCATAAAGCGAGGATTTGAGATAAGAGATAGTGACCGTTTTGTGCAGGCGTTCCAGGCTCTGCAGCTCTGTCAACAGCGCATCCACCCGCACGGTGGCATCCGGCCAGCCGGAGACCGACGGCGTCACCCCACGTTGTGAACTCAGCATCTGCTGCCACTGGCTGTCCATCGCACTGACCGCCAGCGACTGCGGGTACAGCATCCGCAGAGAACGTCGCAGCCCGTCGGCATACTGATACGCCCACAGCGGTGAGAGCTGCTGCACATGCGCCATCTGCGCTTGATAATCCCGGCTTATTTGTGGCTCCATGTCACGCAGAGCCTGTTCCCCCAGCGCCAGACGCACATCGCTCAGCCGGGCGGCATCGGGGGCCACAGGCCAGGTCAGCGCATTCGCTTCCAGCATCGCCGTGGCATCGTGTTGCCGGGAAGACTGCAGCGTGCTCCAGTAACCCCAGCCGGCCACCATCAGTACCGGCAGCAGGCAGCTCACCATTCCGCTGGCAAACCAGAACCATGACGGGCGCGGGGGCTTGTTTTGTTTTATTTTCAGCACCGTTGGTTTCAGAGTCCCTTTTTCCCGGCCCACAATGATACTGCCGGTCGGTAGCTGTGCCAGATCCGGACTCACACTTCCGTCCGCGTCGTCAGACCGGAAATACACAACCGGCGGCACCTGCATCTCTTTTTTCATTACGTCCTGCTCCTGTGACACAATCACAATTTCTGATTCATCAAACAGGCGGGTATACCCTTCAATAAAGTGCAGCAGGTTCTCAATTCGCGGCACCCGGAACAGCCCCGCATGATGCAGTTTCTCACTGATGAGCTGGAGTGACCGTTCACAGCGGTAAATCAGACGCTTATCGTCATGACCAACCGGGTACTGACGTAACACGTCGCTGACGCGTGCAATAAACCAGTCGAGCATTTCCACACGCGCCCGGGACTGATGGGCCAGCGGCCAGACGTTGTCCCACTGGGTCACAATCAGCGTGCTCAGAAACTCACAGCCTTCGGTAAAACCGCTCAGTCCATGCAGACGAGCGCGGGCCAGCGTAAAGTAGAGGGCGGTCTGAAGATCCACGCCCTGCTTTTCAAAAATAGCCTGCGCCATCTCGTGCACCAGTGCCCAGTCCACTTCTGGTCGCGTCACATGGCTGAGTTTATTGATTTCATTACGCAGTCTTTCATATTCCGGCAACACGCGGGGATCGCGCCCCACACTCAGCACCTGCTGTGGATCATGCATCCGGTTCTTCCCGTTTTCTGAGGGGCAGCGGGCCCCGTTAATAAAGTGTGTCCGGTAAACTGAACTGGCTGAACAGCCCTGCGGCAAACGGACTGTGGTCAGCGTCGCTGTAGACCCGCCAGGTCATGGCGCCATCATCCACACCAAAGCGCACATCAAACGAACCCCGACTGACCTGCATCCGGTTGCCGGCATCCAGCAGGCGGAACATCGCCCACGGACCGGTAAAGCCCAGGCTTCGCGGTGAGCGGGCACCATCATCCGGTATCAGCGTCAGTTTGCTCTCAGAGCCGTCACGCAGGGCGTTCGGCCAGACCAGTGGCACTTTCTGGCGCCGACCGTGGCTGTACTCCACCAGTTGGCCGTCAAGGTTCAGCACACTGCGGCGTTTACTGGCAGTCAGTTCAACCGGTTCAACCACAAAGTGCACTTCCGGCTGCCCCTGAGCATTAAACAGGGCCTCCCGGATCCGCTGAGCCTGGTCAAGCTGGTTCACCAGCGCCTGCAGGTTGCCGTTACCGGCATCCTGTTTCAGCACGCCGCTGTCCAGCAGCGGTTTGAGGCTGGACTGATAAAAACCATCGAGCGTGCCGCCGGGTGCAAAGAAACGGGTCACTTCAGACAGTGACGCATCCTGCGAAGAGGTCGGGTTGAAGGGATAGCGGTCAGCCAGGGTGTCGTTAAACGGCGTCAGCACCTGCTCAGTCCACGCCTGGTTCAGGGATGACATGGCCAGCGACGTCGTCACATCGGCGACCTGTGTCGCGATCTGACCGACCCAGCGATCCAGTGGGGCCGGCAGCCCCCGCGCATACTGTTGCAGGCTGAAAGCCGGATCCTTATAGGGATCGCTCTGGCGCAGCTGCAGGGCCTTAAAGGCAGCAGCACCCGGATCGCCTGCACTGTTTATCTGCTCCAGCCACTGTGCCAGGCCGACGAGTTTCTGGTTTACGCCCTGGATAAGTGGCGCATTATCGCCACGATTTTTCAGGGTATCGTCCAGTTGGGTAAACGGACGCGCTATCCGTTGAAGGGTATCTCGCTGTTGTGCAGCCCCTTTTCCGGTCAGTGGACGAACGGCGGTGTTATCGCTCAGCAGGGAGACAATATGCTGGAAAGGCTGCTCATCGCCGGTAAGGGTATTCAGTACCGACAGCGCCTCTTCTGGCGAATCAAACGGCTGAATATCCAGCGCGGATAACAGTTTTTGCCAGTGACCGGTATAGTCGCTGATATAGCGATCGCTTACCTGGCGCTGAATTTCACTGCGATCGGCGTCACTCAGCTGAACCTGTTCATGTTGCCCCAGCACCCACGCATCCAGCCCGGTCAAATCAAACAACGTGTTATTCTGGCCCCGGAAAAAATCGCTGTAGCCGGACCAGGTGAACAGACGCGGCACCGTGCCGGCATGCGCATCTCGCAGCACAAACACGCTGTCAAAACTTTGCCCTGTTTCATCCTGTACCCGCAGATCCGGCGGCAGCGTCGCGGTGGCCCGCACCATAAGCCCCTGATACACCCGCTGATATAACGGCAGACGGCTCAGCTCCTGCTGCGCGTCAGCGACAGGTTGTGCAAAAGGCTTCCAGGCGGCAATCGCGTCAGGATCCTGTTGTCCCCGCGCGTGGTGCCAGTCGGTATGCCTGAGGGCATAATCCAGATGCTGCATCAGCTGTTGCTGGATTTGCCCCTGTTCAGGAAACGCCTTTTGCCAGCGCCCTGCCATAGTCTGCTCGACCAGGGGAATACTGCGCCCCGAGGCATCTTCCGTCATACGCATCACGCGCAGCACCGACATTTTTTCTTCACTGGCAGGGGGGGCCTGCTGCAGGTCCTGTGCCAGCCCCGCAAGAACAGCCGGCAGAAACTGCTGCTGCAATAACGCGAGGTAGGACGTTTCCACATAAGGACCGATACGGCCCCCCTGATACAGCCCCATATCCGCCAGCGGAGTGTTTTTACGTCGGTAATCGCCAAACGAGAGAGTGGCCTCCCGGATAAGATTCAGTCGTGGCAGCAAATCAGCGCCAAAAGCCTGTTGTCCGGCACTTTCACGCGCGTTGATAAACTGTCGGGCAGACAGCAGAACCTGATGTCCCGCGTCGCGGTTCGTCTGGTAATAATGGTACCAGCCCAGACTGAAAAGAGACGCCGTCAGCACCATGAGGCCGGTGCCGATGGACATCCGGCGACGACGATACAGCTGATGTAAACGGCTTTCGCCGGCAAGATGCGCCTGGGGGAACACTACATCGGTAAACAGCTGGCGTACAAACCAGACGCTGGACTCGCCCCGTGCGGCCGAATACGCCGCTTCCGTCAGACGATAACGCCGGGCCGTTGCCCGGAAGAAACCATCAAAAGGCACCCCCTGCTGGTACACCGAGCTCAGGTAAATCCCCCGTACCGGGAAACCGGCCATTTCGTCCCCAGCCAGCACATCTGACAGCATTGTCTGCAGGAACGATTTTAGTCCCGCAAGCTGGCGTATAAACAAAAACGCATCTGCCGGAGGCGTCTGCGCCGGGGGCTCCAGCATTGTGGCACTGAGCGCCGCGTTGAGCTGGCTAAGCCAGAGATCCCAGAATGTATCAAGCTCGCCGGACCATGCGTTTGTCCCCACCGTGTCAGGGCTGAAGCTCACGCCAAGCAGCGACTGTCGGGTCTGCGCATCCAGCTGGCGGAAAAAATCTCCTGCGCCATGCAGCATATCGATATGCGTGAGGACCACATAGACTGGCAGACGCGTATGCAGCTCATCGGCAATGTCCATCAGACGGGTACGCAGCACCTGGGCTCTGGCGTGACGGGCGGATGTCCCCATCCTCGCCAGTTCACTGAGATCAAGCGTCAGGATCAGACCATTAAGCGGCTGGCGTCGGCGGTGCGCTTTCAGCCAGGTCAGCAAATGTCGCCACAGGTGGGCATTCTGCTCATTCTGGTCTTCCGTCCCCCGTCCCGCCTGGAGTAAGAGATCACCGTCTGGATCGATAATGACCGCCCCGTCTCCGAGCCAGCAATCCACCTTCTGTCCGTCCTGCAGGGAGCGCAACGCATTGTGCAGGCGGGCGTTGAGTTTATTCGGCGGGCAGGCGCGGTGCAGCAGGCTGCTTTTGCCGCTGTCCGGAAGACCGAGCATCATGTACCAGGGTTTACCGTACACGGAATCCTGACCAGGCAGTGCCTTCAGAGCCTGTGTCCAGCCGTCCAGGAACCGTTGCTGGCCGTCAACCAACGTCTGCAGCGGATCTTTTTGCCTGCTCTCCTGTAATCGTTGCGCCTGCCGGGCGCTGCGCATATGGCGCCATACCCGCCACAGCATGACAATGCAGGCCAGCCACAGCCATCCCAGCGTAAACAATCCCCTTGACCAGAGAGAAGCGAAGGGTTTCACCTCATGAAAAGTAAAAAGAGGTCCTGCCCACCAGACGGCCACCAGGATGATGACCCAGAGCACCACCGCAAACAGCCGCCAGGAGAAGGAGACTTTCTGCAGCCCCTGGCGCAAAAAACCGATAATGTTATTCAGCATAATTTCTCTTATACCCAGTCATTCCTGTTAATGACGCGCCCGGACGGCACGCTCCAGACGTTCCACCAGCCCTGGTTCCCATTGTTCCAGAGACAACCGTTGTGCCTGCTGCCAGAGCTGTCGGTAATGCATCTCAGCCAGATTGACCATCCCCTCAGCATCCAGCAGCTCTGCCAGCATCAGTCCGGCATAAAAGGCTTCGCGGGGCTCACTTTGCGACCTGATATTGTCTTCCAGCAGTGCCAGCGCCGCATTCAGCCCCTGCTCTTCGCGGCAGGCACCAATCGCTGTGTTCACATCACCACAGGCTTCCGCCCGTTCCGTCTCTGCTGTCCGCAACCACTGTTCACAACGCGACGATAAAAAAGGGGTGTCATCACTGAACGTCAGCGTTCTCAGCGCGGGCAGGCGATGTAATACATGCAGAAGTTCGTCCCTGATGGCATTCGAGACTCCAGCAAATCCCTGTACTGTCGCCATCTGCGCCGACAGCCAGTGACCATCAAACCAGTAAGGTGAAAGGGAGAGGCTCGTTTCTGTCTGGCGCCACAGGGTGATATCAGCGCAGGCAAGTGCAGATTCATATTCACTTACACGATCAGATGACACCGCCGCCAGCGGCGTACGGTTTCCTCTGCTGACAACAGGCGGGGACGTAATGGTGTGCCAGATGGCATAACGGCGAAGACGATATCCCACCGCCTCACCCGGTTGGTGTTCAGTCAGGCGGTCTGCCACCTTCAGCAGCGTCTGCTGCCATGCCCGTTCATCGGCATCGTCGATGTTCAGGGTGATGCGATCATTGCGAATAACAGGCTCTGGTGATGCTGCTGTTGTCGATGATGCAGGGGAAGAGAGACGCTCTGCACTGACCGGGTTCTGCGCCTGTAAGTGGCGCGCGGCGCGCTGCAGGGTACTGACCAATTCGTCAAACAGGCCTCCCTGTTCTGGCATCAGCGCTCCCCAGGTCCGTGCCAGCGTCTGAATCAGCACCATCACCTCTTCGAGTTCGCTCCCCGTTGCCCGCTCACACAGGCGTGCCTGTGCCCCCTCAAAACGGCGAACCATCTGGACCATCAGGCGCAGCTTTTGTGCCGGACTGTTCGGCCATGCCCGCATCCACCAAGCCGACAGCCAGTCATTCATCAGGATCAGTGCAGCAGACCATGACGCGGTGGTCGCCGGATGCTGAAGACAGCGCACCAGTTGCACCAGTACGCGCATATCCTTGGTACGGGTTTCCAGCAGCGTCAGGCAGTCAAGCGCCACCGCATCCAGATTGACCTCACTGTGGGCAAGTGACCCCAGCTTCACCAGCTCAGTCTCTGTTTTTTCCCACAGCGGATCGTCTGCGCTCACTGCGCTTCCCGTCAGCTCATCAGACAGCGCAGCCAGCAGGCGCGGGCTCCAGGGATGCCGGAATGTCATGACGCCCCTCCCCAGCGACACTGCTGACGCAACGGCCTGATGGCGCTCTCCAGCCCGTCCAGCGGCAGGCGGAGGGACTGGCCCTGAGTGTTCGAGAGCGTCAGTGCCTGATGCCCGAACCAGTGACGCAGCTCGTCAATAGCAGGCAGTCCCCGGGCAAACTCCAGCAGTTGCCCCTGCTCACGCACAAACCAGTTACCGGAAGCCGGTTCCCCGTCAACGTCCGCTTTCACCGTATCCCCTTGCCAAGGAGTGGCAGGGCGCACGCTGAGTCGGGTGATCCCACTCTGGCAGGACACCGTGATTACCCCGGCGGACGGGATCGTGCGGATCACTACGCCATCGCCCTTTACAGGTTCGGTCGTCAACTGAAATCCGCTATCACGGGCCTGCTGTTGTGCCGGGGAATGATGAAAACGCGCCAGGGCGTCATAACAGGCGAGCCGCAACGTGGGATCCTGTTCCGACTGGCACTTGTCCAGACCACCTGGAGCAACCGACTTCCCCGTCAGCGCGGCGAGTAGTGGCAATAACGTCAGCATCCCCATCATGCCTTCTCCAGCTTCTGACACTTATGATCAAGCGTCCGGCGCGGAATATTCAGGCTCTCAGCCACGCGCTGACGATCCCCGCTAAAAAACGCCAGACGTGAGCGAATAACACCCGACTCAAAGGTCTGAACGGCTTCACGTAAATCCCGGACATGTGGGTAATCATCAGGTTCGTATGCTTTCGCCTGTGAACGAATATCAGATGGCGCCGAAAGTGGTTCCTGTACGTCAATCATCTGACCGTCCGCGGCATGTGCGCAGGCGACCTCTGTCATGTTACGCAACTCACGGATATTGCCCGGAAACGAATAGCCAAGCAGTTGCCTGAGCGACGTCAGGCTGATGTCACCAGGATGTTTATCGTCGCGCTGGCTGAAAGTCGCAATAAAATGGCGGCACAAGAGCGGAATATCTTCAGGACGCTCACGCAGGGACGGAACGAGGATCTCGCACTGGCAAAGACGATGGTACAGATCCTGCCGAAAATGCCCGTCGGTAACGCGCTGCCTGAGCGAGTAATGCGTGGCAGCAACCACCCGAAAATCGGAATACTGCTCCTTATCACCACCCAACGGGCGGTACTGACGGGTTTCAAGCACGCGTAACAGTTTGGCCTGCATGACAAGGGGCATATCGCCCACCTCATCGAGAAACAGCGTGCCGCCATTCGCCCGTGCAATCAGCCCTTCTTTATGGCTGTTAGCGCCGGTAAACGCGCCTTTCTGCCAGCCGAAAAGTTCACTTTCAATCAAGTTTTCGGGGACTGCCGCACAGTTCAGCGCGACCATCGGCTGCCCGGCACGGGAGGAGCATTCATGCACCAGCTGCGCCACCACCTCTTTTCCGGAACCCGTTTCACCTTCAACCAGCACCGACAGGGAATGTGCCGCCGTATGCCGGATGCGCTCCCGAAGCTGCTGTATCACAGCCGACTGACCGACCAGACGGCTTTCCAACAGGTGCGTCAGCCTGTCGTGCTGCGACTGCTCAGACGTCACCCTGCGCAGTGAATCGCGCAGACACTGGCTTTCTTTCTGATTATGCTGCATCTGATGCAGCCGACTGCGCTGGAGGGTAAACAACCGGAGAATATGTCCGGGTAACTCGCTGTCAGACCACCGCTGAAGGGCATCCGCCTCATCAAAGAATCCGAGCACCCCGGTAATTTTTTGCGTTTCATCGCAGACAGGCAGTGCCAGCAGACCAGTGGTGGTATGCATGGTCATCAGCAGTTCACGAAAACCCGCGTGCTCTGTCCGCGCCCCCCCGTTCAGGGTTTCCCAGAGATGCGGGGCGTTGTCATGTACCACACCGGCCAGCGGATGGCCGAAGTCATCCACCGGCAACTCCAGACGAAATGCTCCGCCGGGATGCTGTCCGGAACACGCCAGTAAACGTCCACTGTAATCGCACAGTCCCAGGATAATGCCCAGAGGCTGCAAGCGTTCACGGAGGGTCGCGAGCAGCCAGTCGACCAGCGCGGCATCATTGTCCGGCTGGATCAGGGATTCTGCAAACTGCAGCGCCTGTCGCATGTTCACCCTTCCACCACTGACACAAACTCACCGGCATCAACACCAATACGGATCCGGGATACCGGTTCAGCCGCTGATGTCTTCTGCAGCAATTGCAGCGACAACGACGGCAACAACGCTCCGTCAATGATGGATTCCAGCATACGGGCGCCATTCTCGCTGCGGGTCGCCCGACGCAAAATCTCGTCAGCCACCGCATCGTCGGTCTCAACGCTCGCGCCAAAACGCTGCGCCAGCAGCGAGCTGAGATGAGTCAGTTTGCCCTTCACAATGGTACGCAGCGTGTCGGACGACAGCGGCAGATAAGGGATAACCTCCATACGGGCCAGCAAAGCCAGCCGGAAAAAGGCCGCCAGTTCCGGATAGAGCGCGTCGTAAAGTGCCTGCGGCTCCCCGGCGTGCTCCACGATTGCCTGATATCCCAGGTTAGAGGTCAAAAAGAACACCACATTTTTACAGTCAATCAGCCGCCCTTCACCGTCGGCCATTTCACCTTTATCGAACGCCTGGTAGAACAGGTTCAGCACATCCGGATGGGCTTTTTCCACCTCATCGAGCAGCACCACCGAGTACGGTTTACGCCGAATAGCCTCGGTCAGCACACCGCCTTCCCCAAAACCAACATACCCCGGCGGAGAGCCAATCAGTCGAGAGACGGTGTGTTTTTCCTGATACTCGGACATGTTGATGGTGGTGAGGTAATGACGCCCACCAAAAAGAAGCTCTGCAATCTGCACCACGGTTTCGGTTTTCCCGACCCCGCTGGGGCCCACCAGCAAAAATGCGCCCAGCGGACGCCCGGTACGACGAAGGTCAGCACGTGCCGTCAGCAGATGCCGGTGCAGATGTTCAATGGCAAGCGACTGGCCCCGAATACTGTCGCCAAGATACGCAGGCAGGTTCATCACCACGTCCAGTTCGCTTTGGGAAATACGGTTGACAGGCACGCCCGTCCACTCAGCCACCACCGAAGCCACCTGCCGGGCATCCACATGCGCTGACACCCGCACCGATGATGCCTGTAGCGTGTCAAGCTCCTGCTCGAGCTCGCGCAGTGCAGCCATCGGTTCATCATCGTTTTCACTCTCTGTCGCCAGCAACTGCGCGCGCAGTGCGACGATCGCCTGCACCAGCCTGAGCTGCGCCTGCCAGTTCTCTTCTTCCTTTATCAGCTTTGCACGTTCTGTCTGTTCCTCAGCACAAAGCTCACTGAGCCTGGCCTGATGATCGCCAAGACCAATGCGCGACTGGCGCTCGAGCTGGACAATTTCCAGCCCACGCTGTTCAAGACGGGTCTGCAGATGGCTGACTTCGCGGGGAGGCGTGGTCAGGTTAATCGCCACTCTGGCGCAGGCCGTATCCAGCACATCAATGGCTTTATCCGGCAACTGCCGACCTGAGATGTAGCGCGCCGACAGAGACGCTGCCGCCTGCAGGGCCTCCTCATCAATCAGGACCCCGTGTGCTTTCTCATAGACGCTACGCAGTCCGCGCAGAATAACCGTCGCCTGCTCCACATCCGGCTCACCGACGTTAACTAACTGAAAGCGACGCGAGAGCGCCGCATCTTTTTCAACGTATTTCTTGTATTCACTCCAGGTGGTGGCAGCAATCGTACGCAGCTCACCACGTGCCAGCGCGGGCTTGATCAGGTTCGAGACATCCAGCCCACCCGCCTGATTTCCTGCTCCAATCAGCGTATGAGCTTCATCAATAAACAGGATGACGGGACGCGGTGAATCCTTAACCTCCTGCATCACCCCCTTAAATCGCTTCTCAAACTCCCCTTTCACGGCGGCACCTGCCTGCATGGCCCCTAAATCCAGAGACAGCAGCTCCACGTCCCGGAGCTTATCCGGTACCTGACCGGCAACGATGCGCAAGGCAAGTCCTTCGGTGAGCGCGCTTTTACCCACGCCCGCCTCACCGACGATAATCGGATTATTTTTACGACGGCGTGAAAGGATATCGATCATCAGGTCAATTTCATCATCCCGACACAGCACCGGATCGAGCCTCCCGTCGAGGGCGTCCTGGGTCAGGTTATGCGTAAAACGAGCCAACAGCTCCCCCGTAGCAGAGGGGGAGGCAAGCGTGTTCCCCGCTGAAGTGTTCCCCTCACCTTCCGCCGAGCCCTTCACCCAGCCATCAAAATCCTGCGCCAGCCGTTCCCGGTTAATGCCCGACAGCAAGCGGGAAACGGCAGGTAATACATAGCGTCCCGGTGTCATCAGCAGTGCCAGCAATACAACACCGCTGCGCAACTGCAGATGACTCATCTGTGCCGAAGCCAGCATCCAGCCATCCTGCAGTAATTCCACCAACAGAGGCGAAAACGCCGGATAGCCCGGTGCAATGGCTTTATCCATGCCCCCCACATCCAGAAGATCATTCACTTCTTCATGGGCGATACCGACATGATCCAGTATGAGGCGGATATCGCTTAACGGCGTCTCCAGCGCTTTCAGCAGAAGGTGCTCAACACGAATTTCAGCACCCTGCTGGCTGACGCACACGGCCGCCGCCTCTTCCAGCATATGGCGGCAAACCGGATGAAGACGTTCAACAAGAATGTGCAGATCAATGCGGATCATGGGTTAACGCCCTCACTTTAAGAGTTCACTCAACTGACGCAGGACATCCTGCGTCTGATTGCTGAGCAGATGGTGAAAAAGGAGAAAAATGCAAGCCATCAGCAGGCAGGCGCTGCCCGCGACAGTGCGCAGTGACACCTGGCGGGACAGACGATACGGGGCGGCCTGTTGGCCAAAATCAAGATGTAACACTGGCGGCTGAGTGACAGGTTCCGGGTTCAGTTGATGCTGAAGGGACTGGCTTATCTCCTGTAGCATTTTTTTGCCGTCCGGCAGGAGACGATAACGCCCCTGAAACCCCATCAGCAGACACAGCAGAATAAATTCCAGCACATCGCGATAACGCACGGGATCGTCCCGCAGCTTATCAAGAACAGAAAACACCTTTTCACCGCCCCAGGTTTCACCATGAAACTGAGACAGCAGGGAGTTCTCCGCCCACACGCTCTGGTGCCCCCATTCATGGGCCATCACCGCTTCGTCAATAAAGGAGCACAGCACATAGCGAAACGACAGGATCACGCCATTCTCATAGTCGAGCCCCCGCAGTTCCTGCTCAATCGCACGGATTTCCGTTGACACAGTCTGATACAGACCTGCCACATCGTTATGGCGGCTCAGCGTGCGCACGCGGGCAACCATGCCGAACAGCGGAGTGACCGCGTCAACGATCGGATTCAGGCTGTTACCCCGCATCCTGAAAGCATAATCAGGATCGCTGTCCGTCAGACCCGCATCCTCATGGAGCAGCCCTTTCAGGCCGTCGTGGTACATTGCATCAGTTGCCATCGTTAACTCTCCCTGTTACTGGCTGCGAATAGCCCAGAGCTGCATGTCAAGTTCAGGAAACTCACCGGCAATATGGAACGCCAGCGTGTTTCCGGTCATCAGTACTGACCAGGCCGGACTTTGCCGGTCAAGCTGGAAGTAGCTGTAGCCCGCGTGGTAAGGCAACTGACGCGGAGCCACCGGCAGAGGCTGAAGCGGCACGCCGGGGAGCTGCAGGCTGATAAGCTCACGAATTTTCTCACCTGACGCGACCTTGACCTGCTGTAGCAGCTGTTTACGCAGCTGTTCCTGCGGCATTCTGGCGCGTACGGCCAGGACGAACATCGCACTCTGCAGCAGTTCACTTTCAGCAATGACAGCAAGATGAACGCCATACGCCTGTTTACTCAGCTGCAGGGAAACAGCGCGCGGCGACAGTACCGTACTGAGTGCCTGACGCAGGGCATGCATGACCGGTTCGAAACTCTGACGGGGATCGTCATGACGGTAGGCCGGAAACTCAGGATGCAGACGGGATTCGTCCGTGAAGGTCATCAGTTCACCGCAGAACGCCACCAGCGTTTCGTACAGACGCTCCGGGTGCAGCGTGCCCAGGCGGGCCAGATGCGACAGGCTGGGCTGCATGCGATTAAGCAACTGCAGCATCATGAACTCCGCCACATCGGCGATGCCCTGCTGTCCGGGAGTAGCAATACGCTGTGCCAGCGTCCGTGCGCGTTCGGCCACCAGTCCTGCGGATTCGCCCAGAAAACGTTTAAGCACCGGGATCGCTGACACAGACGAACTGCAGGGCATAAAAGCAGATTCCAGCACCAGGCCCCCATCCGGGCGCCGTTCCTGAATACGGGCGACAGCAAGCGTTGCCCAGGCACTGCGATCGTCTCGTTCCAGCATCAGACGGGGGCTCACACGCCCGAGATCGAGTGCGGTAATATCCCCGCCATCGCTGTGAAGGTCACGGATCTCATAGCGGTGGGCTTCCAGGCGGGTGGCAACAGACTGCTCCGGCTGACGTACTTCATTAACCCCACTGACCGCAAGCGGGATTGCCAGATAAACCTTCTGTCCTGTCACCGAGTCATCCGTAATTTCCAGCGGCGGCGGCAGCGCATCATCACCGGGAATATTGAAAACCGTGCCATCGGGCATCACACCCCTCGCCCCTACCAGTGCGATACGCCCAAAATTCAGGTATTCTTCATTGATGTCCAGGGACTGCAAACCACTGAAATAATCGCTGATGGCACTCAGGCGCGCCTGCAGCAAATAGTCCACATGGCGCTGTTGCTGCTGAAAATGCTGGGGCTTAATGAAAAGCCCTTCGCGCCAGATAACGCGGTTACGAATCGACATAGTTATTCTTCTGTTTGCTGTTGTAAGTCCACTTCATTCATACGCAGGTGCACCAGCACCTGGTAATGCCGTCCCGTGCTTTTCACCGGGATCACCTTGCGCCACTCGGTACTGTCCGGATCGGCATAGCGGGCTACGACACCGATATAGCGCGTCTTTTTATCCAGTTCAGCAGCAGGCAGGTATTTAAATTGCCCCGGCAGCAGGGTGTAGTCCTGGTGGTCGAGATAGTTTTTCGCCAGTGCCCTGGGCAGGTCAGTGGTTATCTGATCGTAATCACTGGCAAGTAACCGGGAATCTTCCGCCAGCATGACAATCTGAAATTCAACGGGTGACGCATCACCGCTCTCATTGGGGTTCATGTCCTGCTCCCCGACCAGACTGAAGGAGACAGTGGAAGGCTGATCGTCGTGACTACCGACCTGGATATCAGGATTAGCTGCAACCTTCGCCATCTTGCCCATGGTGGTACATCCCGCCAGGGATAGTGTGAGCAGCAACATCAGGACAACATTTCGCATCACAGCGGCTCCAGCCCATCCCGAACCGCGCGGTCATACGCCTGGGCGTATACCTGGCGGAACAGTTTTTCAAATCCCTGCTGGCGTGATGAGGTCAGTTCCCGGAAATAATGCTGATACATCTCCCACTCCCATCCTGCACTCTCCCCCTGTCCACCGCGGCGGTAATGAGCGAAACGGGCCAGCAGCCCCTCCGGCGAAAAAGCCTGAAGAACGCTATGCAGCGCAACACTTGTCGCCTTCTGGCTGGCTGTATGCTGCAGGCGGATATTACTGAGGAGTTCCGCAACGGCGGCCGGAGCCGACAGATGCACCGGGCTTTGCCCTTCGGCAAAGAGCAGCGAGAGGGTGTCGTGATAATCAAGCCCCAGGCGCAGAGGGTTATCTTCAATCGGGCGCAGCAGTTTGTCGGCAAGCGCCCCCTGTTCAGCCTGAAGCGCCAGCAACCCTTCCACCAGCGCACGCAGGGTTCTGCCCATATCGAACAACATCTCTGCGGCGGTAGAAGATTCTGTCACCGCAAGGTTTCCCCCCATACCGGACATCACGATTTCCAGCGCGGCCACCATGCTCTCGTCATGTGTAAGGCCGGTACGCCCCACACCCGGTAGTTCAATAAATGACTGATTCACTGTCTCTTTTCCTCCAGAAAGCTCGCCCGTCTGTTCTGAGAATGCAGGCTGAGGCATACTCCCTGTCACCAGCGATGACACGCTGTGGCTATCCTGTTGCAGCGCCCCAAGAGGATCATCCTGTCGAGGCGCCTTTGTTACCGTATGCGTCGTTCCGGCGTCGTGCTGAGTATCTTCAAGCCATGTATCCATATCCCGCTGTGGTCGTTTATCCATCAGTTCATCCAGCGCAGGATCGTGATGTCTCTGCCCCAGGGACACCCGGATCTGAAACGGCCCAACGGTCAGTTCATCTCCCGGACTCAGCCTGACGTGCCGGTCTCCGCCCACCGGTGACCCCGAACCATTTATGAATGTTTGTCCGCTCTGGTCGTGCAGACAAAAATGCCCGTCAATAACGTCAATACGTGCATGCCCCGGCAGAACCGAGCCAATACTTTCCCGAAGCTGCCAGTTATCCTGATCCGATGCGCCAAGTGTCCCCCCTTCCGGCCCGAAATGGTGCTGAACCTGAGAGTCGCCCTCCAGCTGCGCGCTGTTAATGACCAGTAATGAAAGCTGTTGTGTACTGTTGTTCATGCCTACTCCTGCACGCATATCATGACGCGGGCCATCTCAGGCGGCGTCCCCAGAAAACTGCTCCAGCCCAGGCTCGCGCCCTGATGATTGTCGAGACGCATTCCGTTTGCCTGCTGATAGCCAAAACCGAGGCTCAGATCCCAAGCCAGCTGGTCGCGCAGAATGAATGACATAAAGCGCACCAGCGGCTGATGCTGATCGCCATCCGGCAGAAAACGGAGAAAATCACGAAATGAAAGGTTATTGATTTTTAATATGAATTTCCCGGCACAGTCATTGACCCGAGCACCAGAAATGAAATCATGCCCAAGTGCCATGTTGGCCTGCCCTAGGCGGTTTTGCTGTTCTTCGCAGACCGCCACTTTACGCATCTGCCAGTCCTCAACGTCCACATTCTCAAGATCGAAACAGTGCATAACCAGACCAGAGATGACTTCAGGTGAACGGCTGGGGCTCGCCAGCATCCCTGCATAAGAGAGCATTTTGGCCCGGTTAACAGGCAGGCTGTCGCGTACGGCTTCATTACCGAGGCCCACCAGCGCAAACATCTGACGGGAGAACCCGTCCCGTCCGTCGTCCTGAAAACGGACATGGTAGCGATACTTACGCCATATCCGGTGAAGAAGGGTCAGCAGGCGATGATGGAAAAAATCCAGAAACAGCCCGAGACGCGATTCCTGCCACGCGTACTCCCAGGCCAGTTCGTCAAGGTAATAGCCGGGCATCGGAGACTGGCTGCCATGCAGACCCAGAAAGGCCACTTCAAGATGGCGCAACCCACTATCTTCCAGGCTTAAGCTGACAATGTCGCCGGGATGAAAGCCCAGCGAAGCCGTGGCAGTAAAGCGCACACGCTCCTGTTCAGGGTGAATATCCTGGTCAGATTCGGGATCGACGTTATCCAGCAAATGGAGCAATTCAACCAGCGGGAAGAAAGAAAACTGTGCAATCTCCCCACGGGCAATCACATCATCGAGTGCTGACCTGCCTGTACCGGCCATCGGTAACACTCCTTGTTGTCAAGGTTGTACACCTCCAGCAAATGAAACGCGTTCACGCTGGCATAGAGGGAGAGGAAATGTGCAAGCACGGTGCCGAAGAGATACAGATCACCTTCGCCCCCGAAGGCCGACTGACGCACAAAGAGTCTGGATTTCAGGCCGCGCACCGGCATACCGCGTATCAGGCGATCAACCGGCACGGTCTCAATACGCTCGACCCCCGCCAGTCGCTTACGCGATGCCTGTTCAGCTTGTTTGTCATACAGCGCTGGAAAATCCCACGTACGTAACACCTGCGTCAGCGCGTCCGGACTCAGCAGTGAGACATAGTTCAGTGACATGCTGGAAATCAGCATCCACTGCAGGCTGCCATCCAGCACAGGACGTAGTGAACGCGTTGGGCGGGTAATATTGCGGAAAGTGAAAAAATTGGGCGTGGCATTCGTCGGGACGCAAATGTCCCCCACCTTCAACTGTGCTGCACGTTCTCTGTTGGTACAGGTCATGGTGACAGAGACTGCTTCATCTTTTCCGACCACTTCTCTTTCGTCACCCCGGACGAAAGACAGTGAATGCTCAAAGCCCTCGCCGTTCACGGCCTCGCGAACCCTGAGACGGTAATACAGCGCCAGACGCCCGTTTGCACGTTCAATCTGGTGCTGAAAACTTTCAAAAGGCTGATACACCCGGGTGCCGCCCCGCGCACGGCCATCCGGGCCCTCTACCCAGCCTTCTACATTGTTTACAGAAAAAATCTCGTAGCTGTCAGGATGACTGTAGCTGGCGCGTAACGGATATTCCGTTTGCTGTCCAGTGAGGGCCACCGGTTCACTGTCATGATGGAAAAGATTGATGGCAGGCACACAGTTCAGCATGAAAGCATCCTGGCGGATCTTCAGTGAAGGGGGCAGCGGACGTTCAAAACAGAAATGCAGTTTAAATGACGACACGGCCATCGGTTGCTTCGGCCAGTCGCCCCCGGCAAGATGGATAAACAGAAAACTTTCAGGGAAACAGAAATACTCCTGCAGGATGCGATAGCCAGAGTAGATATTGCCGGGGTAGGGCAGCAAAGCCTCTTCCCGTGCAAACCCGCTGGTCCTGAGGAGACTGGCAGGCTGACGAAAACGCGTGCCGTTAATTTCCAGCTCAATCCAGGCCAGCCGGTCCGATAACCAGAAATAGAGCTCTCGCGCCGTCCAGGCATCACCGCCAAGATAAAACCGCAACTTACTGAGATCCAGTTGCTCAAGAGTCATCGGGACCTGCAGCGCCAGCTCCAGGGTGATCGCCGAAACATCTGTACCGCTGTAAGCACTGACATTCTCAAGCGTGGCCGGAAAGATCCACAGATCGTGGCATGTCTGAAAATGGCACACTGCTTCATTGTTAACAATGCTGTCAAGCGCGCACCCCCGCCCGAGAAACGCGGGCTGTGCCAGAGCCCCTGCAACCGGCGTAAACTGAACAATTGTCATCGAAGGAACAGGACGCAGGTAATTCGGCCACAGCATATTGAGCAGGCCATGCGTCAGTTCCGGAAACTCATCTTCGATTTTGGCGCGCAGGCTACCCGTCAGAAACGCGAACCCTTCCAGCAGTCTTTCCACATCAGGATCGGTAGTCTGTTCAGATAAAAAACGCGACAGCTCGGGATGCGACTCAGCAAACTGACGCCCCTGCAGGCGCAGCCAGGTCAACTCATCCCGGTAATAATGTTCCAGCGACATAAATCACATCATTCTGTAGTGGCGGTTACTGTCCATATGGATATCAAACGAGGCGACCTGCTCAATCGTATCCAGATGTACCGAGGCGTTAACCCGAAATGCCATACCGGGGACCGCTGTGGTGTTATCCACAGCAAAAACCTCAACACCGACAATCCGTGGCTCATATTCGCGGATACAATGGCGGATAGCTTCACGTATACGTCCACCTGCATCAGCACGACTCTGCGTGGAATCATTAAGATCCACCACACCGAGCTCCGGCGCACTGCGGCAACTCCCGCATCGGGTATTGAGAACACGCTCAAGCTGACGCTTGACCGAGCTGACCAGCCTGTCTGTTTCCTGGGTGGGCGAAATGGCTGTATCCTCACCCCTGATACGATCAAACAGGCTGGCAGAGCTTCCTCTGTTCCATAATGCGAGAGAAGACACCGTGGCTTATTCCTTGTCCAGACGACCCACCAGGGAGAGTTCAAAGTTCGCGCCCATGTATTTGAAGTGCGGACGGACAGAAATCGACACCTGATACCAGCCTGCCTCACCTTCCACATCCTTCACCATGATCTGCGCTGCACGGAGAGGACGACGGCTGCGCACATCAGCAGGCGGATTTTCCTGATCGGCAACGTACTGCTTGATCCAGTTGTTCAGCTCACGCTCAAGATCCTGACGTTCTTTCCACGAGCCAATCTGCTCACGCTGCAGAACTTTGATGTAATGCGCCAGACGATTAATAATGAACATGTACGGCAGCTGCGTACCCAGACGATAATTGGTTTCGGCGTCTTTCCCCTCACGCGTATTCGGGAATACCTTCGGCTTCTGTACCGAGTTGGCCGAGAAGAACGCAGCGTTATCACTGTCCTTACGCATAGTCAGAGAGATAAATCCCTCCTCTGCCAGCTCGTATTCACGGCGATCGGTGATGAGGACTTCCGTCGGAATTTTGGCCTGTAGCTGCCCCATCGCTTCATAAACGTGGACAGGCAGATCGGAGATAGAACCACCACTTTGCGGACCAATGATATTCGGGCACCAGCGGTACTTCGCGAAGCTGTCGGTCAATGCCGTCCCCATCAGGTAGGCGGTATTGCCCCACAAATAATGATCATGGCTGGCGTTGATATTTTCCTGATAGTTAAACCCTTTGACCGGATTCTCCACCGGATCGTACGGCAGGCGGGCCAGAAAACGCGGGGCGGTTAAGCCCAGATAGCGGGCATCTTCTGACTCACGCAGGGCGCGCCATTTGGTATAGGCCGGGCCTTCAAATACCGATTTGAGATCCTTGATGGAGGGAAGATCGGTAAAACTGTCCACACCGAAAAATGTCGGCGCCACAGAAGAAATACAAGGTGCATGTGCCATCGCGCCAACTGCACTCAGGTATTGCATCAGCTTGATGTCCGGAGAGCTTTGGGTCAGGGAATAATCACCAATCACCGCACCGACAGGTTCCCCACCAAACTGGCCATAACCGGTGGAGTAAACATGCTTATAAAATCCGGACTGCGTGATTTCAGGTGCAAATTCAAAATCATCAAGCAGCTCATCTTTAGTCGCGTGTAACATCAAAATTTTGATGTTCTCGCGGAAATCGGTTTTATCAACCAGCACCTTCGCCGAACGCCAGGTGGACTCCAGCGCCTGGAACTCACGGGCATGCAAAATTTCATCGATCTGGGCGCTGAGTTTTTTGTCCAGCTCAACAATCATGCGGTCAACCAGAGCTTTGTTGACTGGTTCGGCGGCATCACCACTATCAAGGATGTTGGATATCAGCGCTGTAATACCCTGCTTCGCGACGTTATAGCCTTCGTCAACAGGCGTAATACGCGCCTGCGCCATAATCTCGTCAAGCAGTGAGGAAGATGCCCCGGCATCATCAGTGCGGGTTTGTTTTTCGGTAGCAGACATAATGTTTCCCTTACTGTTGTCGCATTATTTTTCTGGCTTAATGAGATCCAGCTCTTTAAGCAGCTGTTCACGGGCATCAGGGTTTGCAAGCAAATCCTGCAAACGGTTACGGAATGAGGGGATATTTCCCAGTGGTCCCTTAAGCGCAACCAGCGCCTCACGCAACTCCAGCAATTTACGTAACTCAGGGACCTGCTGTGCAAGGTTGTCCGGGGAGAAATCAGCAAGAGAAGCAATGTTCAGATGAACAGGCAGGTCATCTTCGCTTTCTTCTTCAAGACGATTTGGCACGTTAAAAGCGAGATCAATTTTGCTTTCCCGCATGACGGCATTGAAATTGTTCTTGTCCAGCGATACCGTCTGTCGTTCTTCAATCGGCGTTTCTTCTGTTCGCCCTTTCAGGTCACCCACGATCATCAGCGTTAAGGGTAATTCAACCTCTGCCTGTTGCCCGCCGGTCGCAGGAACATATTTAATATTGATTCTTTCTTTCGGCGCGACAGAGGAGCTGCCTGTATTTTTACTCATATTCTTCTCACTCGAGTTTTCACAAATCAGAAATTAAAACCGGCGGACCAGCAAATACAATCGGGTATCCCCGGGCGAAGATTCAGATATTCACCAGACGGTTAATTGGCGATAGTCACCTGACGTTACACTGCCTCATACGGAGGAGTGACGCGCAGGAATGATGCCGGATATGTTAGATCATCACGCTACACATTTGCAATAAAACAGAATTAAAGATCGCAATCAGATCACAAAAAGAGATTTAATATCAAAATGTAACAAAAAAGACACATTCAGATAAATCCAATAAACATCATGACTACAGCATAAAACCGCTACATTCACTCGCTACTACAACTACCTACAGAATAATATTTCATTATTATTAAATTACGCCATCATGCAGGTACCGGGCAGGCTAAAATATTTCCTGATACACGTTAAAAAAACACAAAAAGAAATATAATTCACCATTTCACACTATTTAATCACTTGCATAGCTATAAAAGTCAAAATAAATGCAATATAAAAGGATTTCATTAATCATTCGTTTATAAAAAACCTGAATATCATTCCGATCGTTTCATGATAAAAAGCCATTCTGATTATGACTACATTAAAATCTGTACTCCATTGTGCATTACTGGTGACCTCGGGTTCTTTGTTACTGACTGCTTTTACTGTTCAGGCAGATACAACGGTCACCTTTCTTCGTCATGGTGAAAAACCGGAGACATCTACCGGTCAGTTAACCTGCAAAGGGTTTAATCGTGCTCTGGCACTGCCATCAGTACTCTTAGCCCGCTTTGGCATGCCTGATGCAATTTATGCTTCAGCACCAAAGGAAAACAAAACAGGCAGTACGCTGCGTCCGCTGACTACGATTCTCCCCACAGCCATCCAGGCTGAACGCCCGGTGATTCTCAAATACCATGCCACGCAAACAGAGGGGCTGGTGAGCGATATTCTGTCTGCCCGCAGTCTGCATAAACGGGTATTCGTCTCATGGGACATAAAAATCTGGTGGTGGCTGCGAAGGGGCTGGTGAAACAGACCGGAGGCGATCCAGAGCAAATCCCCTCATGGCCCGGGCAGGATTTTGACAGCCTGTATATTGTCCGACTTAACGATCATGGACGGTTTGAATCATTCAATAAAGAAACAGAGGGGCTGAACGGGGTAAGCGATCGTTGTCAGAAGTGAAAAGACGAAGGGACCCACCTGGATCCCTAGCTCATTGGGCAAACAGCCACTGTGTCGTTTTGCTGTCAATCTTACCAGACGGTTTACCATCAACCCCAAAGTAGCGGTCCTTGCGGCACATCTTCTCTTTGGTGTCGCAGTAAATGCCGTTCGTAAACGTAAACGCCGTGCGGTCAAAGTCGCCCTGCGACGCCAGCTGCTGGCTTTTTTTCGCGCCCAGGTATTTCATCGTCAGCACATCCGAAATGCCTGTCGCATCAGCACAAAAATACGCATCGCAGACGACACCTTTTGCCGGTAAGCGCAGTTTATTGTGCTCTGCAGCCCCTGCCAGAAAAGACATACTTACCCCTATAACCAGCAACAGCGCACTAAATATGTTTTTCCTACTCATCCGTTTCCCTTGATTTGCTCTTGAATGGCCGTCTTAAATATCCAGGGCGCCCGCGCTTCCCAGTGTTGAACATTCGGGTGATAAGCAAATGTCCGCGCGTTGTTGCATTCCACTAAGGATATTTCATCACCCGCGCCCTCTCTCCGGAGGAGCACACCACTATTTGCGTTAATAATTTTCACGCCACACTACACACTCCAACAGGCGGCGCGACTCCCCCTGCTCACTCACGCTTCAGTCGTGGCGAATTGCACAGCCACAGAGTCATAACCATCACCAGTATCGCACCGGCATACACAAACACATCACATGAAGACGGATGCTCCACAATAATCAGCCTGACAACGGCCGTGATGCCAATGTAGATGATGTAACGGAGCGGAAAATGGTATCCCGCCTGAAAGTACTTCACGATAAGCGCAATAAACTCAAAGTACAGAAAATACACGATCAGCCCAGCCACCAGGCTGTATTTGGTATTATCCGTCACAGGCTGTAGTAATACCTGAGCAAGATGCCAAGTCTCTTTTGCAAGAAAAACGACCAGTATCAGCCCCAGCAACAATAGCGCTGCGTTGAGCACCAGTTGCAGACATCTGGCGATCCCTGCCGGTACAGCATGAAAAAGTTGGTCAGTTGGTAACATCCTTTCTCCTTGCCTTGTTGCCTTGTTGCCTTGTTGCCTTGTTGCCAGAACATCCGGAACCGACATAAAACACCACCAGCTAAGCACACTGCCTGCCACAGCCAGTCCCGCATACCATGATTCCCCTCGGACAGTGGAGTTATTAGTGTCGTCTCATTCGGTTGAGCGCGAACAGACAGCGGTAGATAGCGCGATATCAGGGTATATTGCCTGCCCGCACTCATGCGAATGGACTTTCCGGTCACTCCGGGTTATCCCTTCATCGCGGACCAGAAAGCCAGATGGACCACCACCAGGGCCTCAAAGCCCACACCTGCAACATCAGTGTCACCGGCTCGTTCCTGCTGAGCAAATGGCGGTCTGCGTCTCTTTATACGGGGGCGGATATTACGAACGGAAAATGAGCCACACAAGGGCTTATAGTCAAGAATATGTTTCAGCCAAATACCAAATGTTAAAAACATTCATGATGTTACGACAACTTGTTCAATAAACAGGCGGGAGGAAAATGAGCAGGATAATGTTCTGACGGTATAAACCCGGAAGCGCCTTACACACCGTCGCAACGGTAAACCGGAACCCGGCGGATTGTTCCGGTGAGCGAATCAAAGATGTCAGCGTCTGAGGTCACAATCCTCATGCCCGTCTTTCTCAGGCGCAGCACATCCGCTGCCATACGCTGGCAACCGAACCAGAAGAGAGCATCCAGTGCGGTCACCGCCAGTCCCGATGCAAGTGCCCGCCTGATACGCTCGCGTGGCGATTTCACCTCTTTTGCTATCTGCTGAAAGGGGGATGACGAAACGCCATCCGGACTCACACGCCGTATGCGGGTCACCAAGTGATAATGAAATTCGTCCGGTATTGCACTGAGATCGGCCTTCAGGCTCCAGACGCAGCCAAAACGCTTCCCATTGAAAATCGCATCTTTCTGATTAAGCTGCAGCTCATCGCGCAGACCGGCGATCAGCTGTGGTGTACGGAGCAGCAGTAAGCGAAAAGGCAGCTCAAAGCTGGTGACGTAATCGACGTTCAGCAGGGCAATACGCAGGCGTTCTTCCGCGCCTGCTTTTTGTTGTCGGCATTCTTCGAGCACATCCACCCACTGCCGGGTCAGGCGGGGCGACTCGTCAGAGCATGAAAAATGATACTTTTCTATCTGATAGTCAATCCGCCCCATGCTCATCCTTTTACGTTAGTATTGCTAACAGCACTTCAGACATCAGCTACTGGCAACAGAGACAGTAAACTCCCACCTGCGTGTTGCTCACCCGTCGCGTAACGCAGGTCCCGTGCATCAAATGCATCGCAAACAACACGCACCTCTCCGGCAACGATAAACGCCACCGGCGCGGACTGCTTACCCTCTTCTGTAAAATGGCGCTGCAGTTCGGACTTTCTTACCAGTAGCGCAGATACGTCCGCGTATTCGGCGTACAACGCGCCGGGAACCCATTCTTCATCAGACACCACCGCATTTATCCAGCCCTGCGAGCGCAGATATTCGATAGCGTGTGTCAGGCGGAACAAATCCGACTGTTGTGCCAGCGGCTCTGTGCAGGACTGAAGGAGGTATTCCAGCCGCTTTAACAATCCGGCAGCGGGACCTTGCTGGCGTCCGAGTCGTAGCAGACTGTCAATGTCGGAAGCCACAGAGCGTGGAAAGCGGCGCTGCTTTTGCGTATCAGCGAGCCAGCGGACCAGAAACGAGTGAATGCCCAGCGGTGACAGCGCCTGACCATCCTGCTGAGCAATCCTAAACCCACCAGCGCACACCAGGCAAAATGCGCCAGGTCGGCCAGTGATTCTTCGGGAGGTAGTGCAGTGAGATTCTTTTTATTCATGACGGGGATTATATCGGCAGCGCGTAGCGCGGAAAAGGACTGAAGGCCGGGGGGGATAACATCAGCGCCGAAGAGTGATATCTTTCCTCATCGTCAGACTGCACGCTCAGGCGCAAATAACGCTCGTCCGGGCGAGAGTGACGGGTACTGTCATTGCCTTAACCTGCGCGGTAAACTGGTTAAAGGGCGTTGTGAAGACGCCCCGGGCAACGCGGTTCAGGATGACTGGCGTTATATTCGTTACGTCTTTACGATTTGCGCCAGTTACCGCTATCCATGCATCAATGAGCATCCCGCTAATCCCCTGCTGAGCACTTTCATCGTGGACTCTCCCCAGCGTATCAAGGTTGAGCAGCAGCACCATTTTGCATTCTGGTGCACTGGCCGCCTCCCATATCCAGCGTAACAGCGTCGGTGGTGAACTCCGCCGCTCCTGCTGGCGTTGCCACGAATATTTGCCAATCTGTTGCCAGACTTCGGTATGAAAACGCAGGATAAGCGCACGGTAATCGGTCATGCTTTTGCGGTACGGCAACGTCAGCGTAAAGCTGAACGCCACCAGTCGCGGGTAATGGTCAACGGCCTGTTGTAGAAACATACGAATGGTGGCCGGGGAGCAGCAGTCAGCCCCGGTAATTTCAGAAACAGAATGATTCACGATGAGGGTTCTCTTTTGTTGATTCAGGTTACACAGTAAATATCGGGTGCAGAAGGAGGGGAAGCAGGGCTTATCCCGGGAGGGGGTTACAGCAGTAATTCCTCTGCCAGTTCGCCTCTTCGATGCTGTAGATACCGGTCAGGCACCGGGGGCAATACTTCACGCCCTGATAATGGTCGCCACACCATACGCAGTACCAGGCAAGCGACATCACGGGTGCCTCCAGCCCGCGGATAATACTGCGCAGCTTGTTGTGCCGGGCTTCGGCCTTCACCTCCGGGTCAAGATGGGCGCAGGCCATCAGCACATGACGGGATACGGTCTGCTGGTCATGCTCAAACCACGGGTCTTCGTGCATACCGGCATGCAGTATCAGCCGACAGCCACAGGACGCGCAGCTCCATATCTTTCCCGGTGCACTCATCGCCTCACCGGCAGTCACAAAATGCCCTTCGCGGTCATTTGCCAGGTAACACTTCAGCATGCGCATGTCGTCCCCCCTGCTGGCAGGTTGTCCGTATCAGCGCTTTCACGGCTGTATTCACCGCTCCGGCAGGTCACACAGTAACGCTCGCCGCGGTACTCGCTGTCGCAACCGGTACAGTGCCAGTCAGATTTATAAACCAGCGGACGGGCATCAGGGACATAGCACTGCAGCTGCCGGATATGGCGGGTCTCTTTGGGTTTCAGCCTGACATACGGACAGTGCTGCCGCCCGTTATCCGAAAGCGTTGCGGCCTGGTGTTCAAACCACGGACGTCCGGTCTGGTATTCAGGGTGGTACAGCAGCGCACTGCCACAGAGATGGCAGCAATAATGGTCGTACGGTGCTGTCTGCGCGGTTCTGGCACCGGTAAGGCGGTCTTTGCCGTCGAGGGCCATAAAGGATTTTGCATACATGGTCATACTCCGTACCGCCAGACGACACGCAGGCGTCAGCCGTCCCGGTACAGGCAGCATGGCAGGGTGCGAATGGCAGGTCAGTTAAGCGTTAGCGGGTCGGTACCGGCGATGGCCGGTCATGGAATACAGAAAGGTTACGGTTGCGCAGGAGCGCCGGAGGGACGAAAACACACGGGACAGGGTTTGATACCAGAGTACCGTCGCTGGCAACGGGGGCACGTCCACCGTGGCGGGATTTTCCATGACTGAGTACGGCGTCGTTTTTCCATTCAGATATCCCCTCTGCTCAGACGCCACGGGAATCAGCAATGCGCTGGCGCAGCCAGGATTCCACGTCACTTTTGTACCAGCGTGAGCTGCGCCCTAACTTAATCGGCTTCGGGAACCGGCCCTGGCTCATCAGCTGGTAGAACCATTTGTCAGTCATGCCGGTGCAGGTGGTGATAAAGGTCATATCGATGAGCGGGTCTTCTGCGCAAAGCAGTGTGGTGGAGGTTGTGTTCAGTCTGGTCATAATTGTTATCTCCCTCTGAGAAAAGGTTGTCGGGAGACATCCGGTGTCGCTGAATCAGGGACACGCCGGCTCTCCTCAGAGGATAGGGGTTGCCTGTTAAAAATTACCGGCCTATCGCATCAGGCCGGCTGAATTTAAACGCGGGAGTACGCTCAGCCCCGGCTGCAGCCGAAGTTACGCTCACCATCTCCGGTCGCTTTTGTCTCCAGCTTGGCCAGGTAGCTCGCCTGTAACAGCGCCTGCCGCAGCTGAGGTTCATCGCCACGCGTCAGCCATGAGACAGGGCTCGCCGGAAAACGCGCCAGAACGGCATGTGCCTGTGCATCCACCTTCAGGGCGCTGCACCACGCCTGTTTAATCATGCCGGCAAGCGAGTCCGGGTCCTGATAATCCCCCGGCCCGCACCAGGTATCCCGGTTCAGTAACAGCACCACGTGGTAGTGCTTCTTCCCTTTGATTTCGCCAAACTCCCGCGCCCAGACAAAACGCAGCGTGGTCGGCCAGACGCGCTTGCCCTCGCGACGTTTACGCCTGTGCAGGGCATCAATGCGGGCCTTCAGGGCATCGGTGAAGCGGGAGATAACAGCGGCATCCGAGGCCGAGGGGGTATCCGGCAGCCTGAGGTCAACGCGCAGGGCCAGTACGCGGGTATACGCCTTCAGCGCACAGTTAAAAGTATCGGTAATACGTTGCTGCCAGTAAGGGTCGCAGGTGTAACTCATGGAAACGGGCTCCGGTAGGTTGGTGTTCATAACCATTACCGGCGCCGTTAAAAAATACTTTTCGCCTTCCGCGAGCCCCTCTGTATTTCCATCAACGGCGGGTGAATTCAGAAATGTTCGGGATCGTTGGCATGCTGTTGAAACACCCTTTGCATACTGCATTACAGAATGCACAGGAGGGTGCCCGATGCCTCACTATCGAATGTTACTTATCAGCGTGTTATTACTGGCCGGATGTACGTCAGAGCACAGCAACCCCATCAGTCGTCTTGCCAGCGTAAAACACGCGACGGACTCACAACCTTACTGTGCGGAAAGCAGCGGGGTACTCAGTTGTGACTGGAATAACGTTACCGATGACTGGGATAGTGCCGATCCGGCAGAGTTCAGTGAGCACACGACAGTACGACCGTAATCTGTTCTTTCAGGGGAATAGCGTCATGGCAGCGACGGGTTCTGGTGCAGGGTGCCCCGAAGGCTGTGAAAAAACAGTCTTCACGTTACCGACACGTAAAGGGCTTCAGTGAACAATGGGTATGAACGAATAAGCCACGAGGGATTAAAGATGATTCCTGATGCTGATGAAGCACCGGCGATCCCACTGGCGCTGGCGAAAGAGAAACGTCACGACTGGCAGCATTCTGCCAACCCGAATTGCAGCGGCTTAACCGTTTCGATCTCAGATACTGGCCTGATATTGCCGGGATCATTCGCTCTCCGGGGATGGAAGAAGTGGAGATAACATTTTCGGATGAAGCCACAGAGGCAATTATCAACGCCCGCAGACCTTCGCTGACGGATTTCTTCAGCGCGTTTTTCGATAAGATTGCTATGCAAAAAACCGGCTACCACTACTCATTACCACGGACGTTTAAACCCTCAGATGCTGCGCTGGCGACGAGGGATCATATCCCCCGTGATTTGCCGCCGGATGAGCTCATTGACGCGCCATGTGAAGCGTACCCGTCATCGACTGAAAGAACAGGGCTACAGTGCTGTATGGTAAAGTGAGCCGTCATTCTTACCCATTTTTTATCGTGGGCCAGTGGTGGCTGATATGTCCCTCTGAACATCTCACCTGCGATACAGACTCCCCTGACCGGATGCCGCACGTGCCCACAATTCTTCATCGCTGAGCGTTGTCTCAATCAGTTCAACCGGCACACCGCAGTCATCAATAACGGCCACCCGGTAATCATCGATGGGCTCATAAGGCCCCAGGATAACCGTTTCCCCCGCAATCGCCTCAGCCAGACTGCTGACCTTAAAGGCCACATGTGGAACGGTTTTCAGCAACGGATGCAAAGGTGAGTCATCGGTAAAGCGATGCCACTGCACCCGGAACTTACCCGGATTATCGGAGGTATACATTCCCGCGCTGGCACTGAACTTGCCTGAAGTATCCCCGTCCTGCGCCGGAATACCGAAATGATGAAACTCGTACTGTACGTCTGCTTTCATCGTTAACGTCTGCCTTTTTTGGATAAACTCACGCTACATTACCCACTCTACCGAAAACAATGCATCAACGGATATTAACGTTCTGGTAAGTCAGCGGGCTGTTTATCTCCCTTTCTAAAACGCTCTGTAACGCATCAGGAGCGACGAATTCATCCCATACACAGATTTCCACTACCATGTTATTCAATGTGGTTATACCGTCTTACAGGAAGCCCTGAAGATATAAAGAACTGCAACGCCCAATGGCTTATCAAATAACCTGCGATTATTACCCGGAGAATGGCCGCATTCCATTTCACCATCATCTGGTTATTCTGTTTACGGTACAATCATGGTTATTACCACCAGTAAAGAGGCAGGTGCTATCAATACTCGTGCATACGTATATCCAAAACGCTTCCGGGATAGTCATTCACCGTAGTATCTGTCACTGACAGGTATTGCAAGGATTAATATCCGGCAGGCAGAGCAATATTCATAAAACTACGACAGGTTAGTTAACTGACTGAACATTTAACGCTCATTACCAATGTCATTGCGATACTGAAATTCAATTACCTCCATGCCTACAGTTAAGTACGGGAATGTTTATCTAATGACGAACCGTTGATCATCACCTGCCACTTATCAGGTATAACCATTCACCTTAAACGTTACTGTTAACCAGTAACCTCTGTCGTTGTGATTATTAGATTACTGACATCAATCGTTTTCACTTTTGCTCTGGTGCATATTACTCAATGGCTACTCATGTAAATACCCATTGCTTAATGTCAGTTCCTCAATGAACACTGAGCATTCAAGAGCCACTACATTGAGTGAACGTGTCAATGAATACCATCCAATAGCACTATCCCTTTAGTGATTACCTTCAGGTGATAATACCCTCTTCGGCATAACCCATCTGGTGATGACATATCCCTGGCTAATACCATTAATGATAATGCCCTATAATACTCCTTCTTTAATATATTAATACCATTAATGATAATGCCCTATAATACTCCTTCTTTAATATATTAATACCAATCCAACACATTCAGCACAGAGAAAACATTGAAGATAGCCACGCCAGACAGTGCTTATCTACAATTAACCCCTGTGTAAGTTACTCAGGAATTATCATTCTCAGTTAAGTGTGAAAACAGAATCAATGAAATCAGACGAACTCAACAGGGCGAACACTTATATCACCGTTAACCACAGAAGACCATATACCTGTTTCTGAGCAATGAAATGAAAATATCAATGGGCAACCATACCTGATGCAAGAAATGTCTCCTGAAGCGAACCAGGCATCATGACGGGGATGAGAACGAGAGTGTGCAGTAGGGCAAGCGGAAGGGTAAGATAAGCCCGTTGAGATGCAATAACATATACGAAAAGCCGTAAAATACGATAACAGTAAGGAAAAAAACAATAAAAACAACGACGGTAAAACCATGATAAAACCGTGATCAAACCAGAATCAAACCGCAATCACACTTCACGATGACTACCAGATGTGTTTTTCAGTGACGGTAAAACCATCATCGTGCTACTGTATTACGACGATAATCACTACACACACCCCTACTGTGTAGTTTAGTGTATGGAGCGTTTGATAATGGCAATACATTACAATGATGGCAGGCAAACACCCGTTAAAAGTCGTGACATCCGGATTTGTCATTTTTACCTTGACTGGTTAGGGATAAATAAAAACATCAGACCAGAAGGTATTAATCGCCAGGATGCAGGAAACTGTCATCATGCCGTCAACCAGCTCATCAATCAGTACTACCCCGATAAAGAACAGCAGAACAGGCTCATGGCTGAAATGAATACCGCCTGTGATGAAAATATCTTACCGGCAGAGCATTTTGACTGGCTTGAACACGATGAACGGGCTGCATTCTGGTTATGGGGTTATCTTTATACCGTGGGAGATTTGACTCTTGGGATTTCTTCATCAAGAGATGCACGTTACGATGAGAACTGGTATCAGTACCTTCATCTCAGTAAATCCCCGGCAAGTCATCAGGAAAGAATGCAGCTTCTCTTCAATTTCTTTGACTGGATAATTATTCCTGCCCCACCGGTTAATCACCTCAAGAGCCAGGTAATGGACAGACTTAAAGACCAGTGGAAGAATATTTACAGCAAACCCGTCCCGCTGAAATGGTTACCTGTTGAGGAAGAGGCAGTATTATGGGCATGGAATAGCCTTAAATCGCTACAGGAAGAAAGAAACGCCCCCACCGGTGGGCTTTCATTTATGCTTTCCTTACCAGGACTGAGCACCTGGTTTACGCCACTGAATCATTCCGAACGCAATTTAGCGCTGCGTGCCGCAATTGATTTATGGGACGATGCCCCGGATACAAAACGGCTCTTCCTGCTGAATCTGAATAAGGCCTGGAACCAGCAAAAATTACGTCAGTCCCGCACCGATAAAAAAGCACTTAACACATACCTGAAGAACGAAACGAAAATGCGACTGGACTTTATGGCTGAACGCAGCGGGGTTCGCATCAGCGATATGCTGGAAACACTGATTAATGACCATTACCGGAAAACCTGTGGCGGTGAATGAGGACTCCGCACTGAAAAAAGAGTGAACGGTAACAACCACACGGCCAGAAACTGCATTCAAAAAAATTTCAGACCTATATTACCCATGTGAGAACGGCAGCAGAAATGCTGCCGTTTTGTTATTTCACTCACGGAGGTTAATGTGTCCAGTCAGTACAACCGGGGGCCCGATACCCTGTTACCGTCGTTATTCCTTCTCCCGGGTCAACGGTCCCGAAAAATACCCGTGCAAATGTTTCTGGCGCGACGTCACTGCTCTGCGTCCTCTTCCGGTACCCGGATTTCGCTGATACACGGTCCGCCAGCTCATGAAGGCGACTATTGATTGCCAGTAACCAGGAGAGAAAAATGCATTGTCCGAATTGCGGTTCGCAAAACATACAGCTGCGCCATATGGGTAAAAAGACAGGTGGGGTGACTGGCGCCATTGCCGGGGGACTTGCCGGTCTGGAAGGGGCGACAGCCGGCGCGATGATTGGCTCAGTCATTCCGGTTATCGGTACAGTGGCCGGAGGGCTTGTGGGTTTTCTGTCAGGTGCCTGTGCTGGCGCGGTGGCGGGAGCGGTTGCCGGTGAAAAGCTGGACGGGACGGTATTTGATGAATATGGCTGCACGCAGTGTGAGCATACCTTCAGTGCGCCGTGAAGTTCAGCGGTATCAGCCATAATTACCACCGGGCCCTGTGGTCCGGTGTTTTCTGAGCCTGTTTTCCCCTTCCTCCCCTGGAGCTATGATGACAGGGAGTGTCCGTGTGTGGCCTTTTCTTGACCGCACAATACTAACCCTTTGTTAATCCTCACCTAAAATTTTCATACTTTCTTCCTGCCAACGCTCAGGGTGGTCATAACGTGTCCACCCACTCCTGCATAATAACCCCATGAAATATCGACCTTTTTTTTTCACATGGAGCGCCCATGCCACGCGCAGATGAAGAGACCCGCTATGACCGGATGGCCGTCAGACTGTCGGTCATCATCAGCCGGTTAATGACCGGAGAAACGCTGAACCTGCAGGCGCTGTCCGGGGAATTTGGCGTTTCTGAGCGCACCCTGCGCCGCGATTTTTATCAGCGGCTGGTTCACCTCGATATTATCGGGGAGAGCGGTACGTACCGGCTCAGCGAAAGCACCTTGCGTGATTACTCTCCGGGGGCATTGTCCTTTGCCCGCAGCACCGGCATCGCCCGCATCATTCCGTCGCAGAGCCGACAGCTGATGCACCTGCTGATGAATGAAACCGGCACCTCGCCCTGTTTTATCTGGCACGACTCACCGCCATCATGGGCGCATGCTGACAGTTTCCACCGCCTGGCCGAAGCCATTCATCACCATCAGGTTGTCAGTCTGCTGGTTGGCGGTGTTCGTCACGACACTCTGGAGCCTTACCGTCTGATTTACCGGCACCAGCACTGGTATCTGGTTGCCTGTCAGGGCGGAAGCCTCCGGGTATTCCGGCTGGAGGAAATCATCTCGGTCTCGCTGTCGGTGCAGACCTTTCGTCGCCGGAGCGACATCTGTTCGCTTATCACCGAAGAGAGCTTTATCAGCGCACTTCCCCATTTTCGCTTTATCAGCGATGTCATTCGCACGTTTCAGGAATGACGGACTTACACCACCATAAGGAAAGCCGAATGAGAGCACTTACTGCCACCCTGCTTGCCACACTTTGTACCCTGCCAGTGGCTCATGCAGACACACCTGACGCCCTGCGCAACGCCCATTACCTGCGCTGCGCAAAGCCCGTCTTTTATGCACAGACCCTGAATCACAAAAAGGAGGTCGAAATCTGCATCGTCACCCCGTCGGTGGCGTATTCGTTCGGTAAGACCGGCGCGGAGCACAGGGAGATGGACATCACGGTTCCGGCTCAGGCGACAGGCTACGCGTACCAGAGCAACCAGGTTATCAGCCTGCAGGAATTTACCGTCCGCAACGGCGATACCACTTACCAGGTATCAGCCGGAAGCAACGATGAAGGCAAACCCTTTGCCGCGCTCGATGTGTACCGGGGAAGTCCCGATACCGGAAAACATCTGGCGACCATTACGCTTGACCCAAACACCGTGGTTAACGACATCGGCCACGGATTGCAGGATGCAGGCATCCCCCGGCAGGATGGCCTTTAACCGGTTTTACCAACCTTAACCCTCAGTTTATTCAAGGATACAGCAATGAACATTTCCCTTGCTGGCGGTGTGCTCCGTCCCGCACGTTATTTTTCTGCGATCTGCCTGTTGCTCTCTGTTGGGGTGCTCAGCGGCTGCGGAGACGAAAAGTCAAAAGCCGAAAGCGAGTTTATCCGGGGCTGTAAATCCGGTGGCGGTACCACCGCTATTTGCGGCTGTGTTTACGACACTCTGCAGACGAAATACACCCACGGAGAGCTGCTCAAAATGAACCAGCAGTACGGCTATGTCCCGCCGGGCTTTATGAACAACATGCTCAGTGCGGCGCAGCAGTGTCGTAAGCAGTAAATGCCGGATGTACACAACGTTACCGGTCTGGATTATTCAACAACAAAAGGAACACGCTAATGGCGCTCGTCATTAAGTATTTCAGTATTGCTTTTGGCATCGCGCTGGTCGTGGTGCTGTTTAACGTTATCAGCGCCACCGGCGAAATTCGCAGTTTTGGTCAGGGGATGGGGTATCTGTTCTGGATGACGCTTGGGCCAGGCGCAGGTATGACAGTTGGCGCGGCTCTTCGACTGTGGCTGATGCCGGATGCAGTATACACCAGCGAAGGGATGACCGGGCTGCTCAAAGCCCGCCTGTTCTGGCTCGCAGGCCCACAGTGTATCGGCTGGCTGGCAGGACTTATCACCGTGGGTAAACAACTCATGTAACACGACTGCCCCTCAACACCATTTTTGACTCAGAAGGAAAAACACCATGCGATTCATGTACGCCATCCTGTCAGCAGGATCACTGGCCTTTGCCATGTCGGCACAGGCTGTCCCCAATATGTGGAGCAGTGGCTTCGGTATGGGCGTCACCGAATACATCATCACCAGCCCGGAAAACGTGATGCTGAATCTGAACTGCACCGGAAACCCTGACGACCAGAATATCCTGCAACATCACGTCATGCTCACACTGCCTGACGGCAGCGGTGCCGATTCACAGGATGAGAATACCGCCATCACCGTCGTCACGGATGACCAGCCGTTCCCGTTGCCGTCCTCTCTGGGCTGGCGTAACGGTGACAACGCCTGGCTGTCGTTCATTGATGCCATCAGCAAGGCAACGTCGTTTGAGATTTATGTCAACGACAAAAAGGTGGGGCATTTTTCCCCTTCAGCCGGAAACGTCCACAAGGTGCTGGCTGATATGTCCGGCTGTACAACATTCATCGCTGAATAGCGCCAGCCCGGCACTGTTACTCATTATTTTCAGTAAAACCCGTCAAGGAAAATCCCGATGACCGATATTTCGACCCTCAGCCAGCGACTGGCGACCCCAACCCTGAACTTCGTGCTGCTCACTGTCGCCACCTGCGGCATCTGGCCGCTGCTCTGGCTGTACCGGAAACAGCAGATTATCAGCGAGACCACCGGTTACCCGGTAAATGGCGATATCTTCGTTATCTGGCTCGCCGTCTGCTTTGGGTTCGGGCGGCAGTTCGGCGTGATGGCCTCACCGGACCTCGCCGGCTACGACACGGGCAGCGACACGCTGCTGGCCTTAAGCGGCCTTCTGTCACTCGCCTGTGGCGTGATGTACATCGTCTGGGCCTTTAAGGCCCGTGCCGCACTGCGTCACTATGCGCTGAATACCTTCCGCTTCGACCTGAAAATGAACGCGTTCTGGACTGTCGCTTTTAACGTCTTCTACATTACGTACTGCATCAACGACATGCCGCAGGCGCTGGCAAAACACCGGATTATTCACGGTCAGGCCCCCGTGCCGCCAGAATCGCCGTCACCGCAGTAACTCAGCTCTCCTCTATTTATATCCGGCAGGGGCTTCCGTGAATGCCCCCATTCGTCCGGGTCCGCTCCCCATGAGATTTAACGCAATGACATGACTGAAAATGGTGCTCAACGCCCTGCGTCAGATGCTGACGCAGGGCGCCAGCAGCCGGGCGCAGCAGTTTGTGGAAGGCCACTTCCGCGAAGAAGGCTACGACGAAGACAGTATTGATATCGCCAGACAGGCGGCAACCCTGCTCGCAGGAGCCCTAATTACGGCCCTGATGGAGCTGGTTCTGCAACTCATCGCCACACATCTGACCCACTGATGCCCTGCTCACTGAGCGGGGCATTTTGTTTATGCCATTCATCAGGAGCATTCACATGCACAACACCGACAGCCCGTTGCTGCCAGAAGGCCCGTTTACCCGCAGACAGGCTGGCGTCGTGGTAGCCGCGTATCAGAACGTCACTATTGAAGACGACCAGGGCACGCATTTTCGGCTGGTCATTCGCGACCACGAGGGACAATTAATCTGGCGGGCGTGGAATTTTGAAGCCGAAGCCGGGGAATGGCTTAATCGCTATCTGCTCAGCCACGGTATCCCCAAAAACACATTCACCAGAGATTAATCTCACCAGCAGCCACACCAACAGGCCATGTTCCCACAGGAGCATGGCCTTTTTGTTTATACCGTTAAAGCAACCATAAGGAATTAAACATGCGCTTAGCCAGCCGTTTTGGCCAAATCAACCAGATCCGTCGCGACCGCCCGTTAACCCGTGAAGAACTGATGCAGCATGTCCCCAGCGTCTTCGGAGAGGATAAACATGCTTCCAGGAGTGAAAAATATACTTTTATTCCCACCATCACCCTGCTGGAGAACCTGCAGCGCGAAGGGTTCCAGCCGTTCTTTGCCTGCCAGTCACGCGTTCGCGATCCGGATCGCCGGGAGCACACAAAGCATATGCTCCGTCTGCGTCGCGCCGGTCAGATAAACGCTCAGCAGGTGCCGGAAATCATCATCCTGAATTCGCACGGTGGTGAGTCCAGTTTTCAGTTACTTCCAGGAATATTCAGAAGCGTCTGCACCAATTCGCTCGTCTGCGGACAGTCGTTTGGCGAAATCAGGGTTCCGCACCGGGGCAACGTGGTGGAAAAGGTCATTGAAGGGGCTTACGAGGTACTGGGAATATTTGACCGGGTTGAAGAAAAGCGGGATGTCATGCAGTCGCTTTTACTTCCCCCAGCAGCACAGCAGGCCTTTGCAAAAGCCGCGCTGACGTACCGCTTTGGAAATGAGCACCAGCCGGTGACGGCATCCCAGATACTGACGCCCCGCCGCTATGAAGACCGTCAGGACGACCTGTGGTCAGTATTTAATCGTTGCCAGGAAAACCTGCTGAAAGGGGGTCTGCCTGGACGTACTGCCAAAGGCAAACGCAGCCACACCCGTGCCGTTAACGGCATCGACGGCGACGTTAAGTTAAACAGGGCGCTCTGGGTGATGGCGGAAGAACTGCAGCAGGCGCTGAACTGATGCCACCGCTGCCTGATAACACCCACCAGACCACCCTTTATCCGGCCGCCCTGGAGAACAATTCCTGCAGCCGTTCCATCTCCGATGACGACCTGTGCGCCTGGTGCTCGCACCTTCTTTATCGTCCCGGCGAGCTCAGCCTGTGCCAGTTGTCTGTGGCTGACGGCATCTGGCCCTCACACTGTGATGAGGATGGCTATGCGCAGTCCTGTCCGTCACTTCACCTCAACAACTCACCTCAAAATACAAAGGAAATCTAATGAATAACATGCTCACCCAGGACGAAAACACCGTCGGCTCAGCATCCCCGGAACAACTGCACGCGTCCACAATTATCTGCACGCCCGTACCGGATGAGGACCGCATCTGTTTCTGGCCGCTGCACTTTGGCACCATCCCGCAATGGATAACCCTGGAGCCCCGCATCTTCGCCTGGATGGAACGTTTCTGCGAAAACTACACCGGGGGCATCTGGCAATTTTATACGCTGAGCAACGGCGGCGCATTTATGGCCCCGGACGTTGACGAAGACGGTGATGAAAAATGGACGCTGTTCAACCCGATGAACGGTAACGGCGCGGAGATGAGTCCGGAAGCCGCCGGGATTGCCGTCTGCCTTATCGCTTACAGCCATCATGCCTGCCGTACGGAATGCGGTGCCATGACGGAGCACTACTACCGGCTGCGGGACTATGCGCTCATGCATGCTGAATGCCACGCCATTATGCGCACTATTGACTGAGACTGGCCGCGATGGAACAACAACTCCCGCTGTTTGCCCGTGAATTAGCCCCCACCGACCAGCAGACCATCCGGACGGCCCTCACTCTGCTGGAAAGCCAGCTACGCGAACCCGGCGCGCCATTTACCTCCAGCCATGCAGTCCGTGACTGGCTGCGCCTGCAGTTTGCCACACTGGAGCGTGAAGCCTTCACCGTCCTGTGGCTCGACAATCAGCATCGCCTGATTGCGCACGACACGCTGTTCTACGGGACAATCAACACTATCACCATACATCCGCGTGAGGTTGTTAAATCCGGTCTGAAAAATAATGCCGCCGCTGCCGTTCTGGCGCATAACCACCCGTCGGGTCTTGCTGAACCCAGCGACGCAGACAGACGAATCACCCAACGCCTGAAACAGGCGCTGGACCAGGTTGATATCCACCTGCTGGACCATCTGGTGGTCGGCGGGATGGATATTGTCTCTTTTGCCGAACGCGGCTGGCTGTAAGGAGAATAGCGATGAAAATTATCAGTAAACGTCAGGCGATGGCGATATACCGTCAGCATCCGCAATCGCGATTGTTTCGCTTCTGTACCGGAAAATACAAATGGTCCGGCAGCGTCTGCCACTACGCCGGTCGGGAAGTACAGGACATCAGTGGTGTGCTCGCGGTCTTCGCTGAACGCCGTCAGGACCGCAACGGCCCGTATGTCGTATTGCGCAGCGTCACGCTGAACTGAGTAAGGAAAATACCGATGAGCAGAATTATCTCCACCACCGTTTATACGCTGGATGAACTTTCAGGATCGGCCAGAGAACAAGCCCGCACCTGGTATCGTGAGCATGCACTGAACGATGACTGGTATCAGAACGTGTTTGACGAGTTCTGCGGCACCTGCAATATCCTGGGCGTGGAAATTAATATGTACAGGGTACCTCTCCTGTCTGGCGGCAGTCGTCAGCACCGCTGTATCTGGTTCAGCGGCTTTTGCCATCAGGGAGAGGGGGCCTGCTTTGAAGGCGATTATGCTTACCAGCCGCAGGCCGTCTACCGGATCCGGGAACACTACCCTGAAGACGCAGATCTTCACCGGATTGCCGATTTACTGCAAACCATTCAGTTGCACAACAGCGGTCAGCTTCATGCCACGATCCGCCATCACGGCCAGCATATCCATGAAAACTGTATGGCAGTCACGGTCGAACGACACAGCCCTTCCGGGCAGGACATGACCACAGACAGTGAAGCAGCGGTAACAGAAGCCATGCGGTTGCTGGCCCGCTGGTTGTACGACTGGCTGGAAAGCGAATACGGCTGGCAGACATCCCCCGCCATTGTTGACGACGACATCATCGACGGTAAATACACCTTCACCGCATCCGGTCAGCGCTTCGGCTGAACGGCATCACCTTTAACCTTTCCTTAATGACTTTTTTAGCGAGGCTTAATTATGCCAGACACACTCACGCCCCGTGTTCCCACGGACGCACCGCGCTGGGGTCTGCAACGGGATATCACCCCCTGCTTTGGCGCACGCCTGGCGCAGGAGGGCAACCGACTGCATTACCTGAATGACCGCGCCAGCATCACCGGAACGTTCAGCGATGCAGATTTACGCCATCTCGACCAGGCGTTTCCCGTGCTGTTGAAGCAAATGGAGCTGATGCTGCTTTCAGGTGAACTCAATCCTCGCCATCAGCACGGCGTCACGCTCTACGCAAAAGGGCTGACCTGCGACGCGGAGACCCTCGGCAGTTGCGGCTATGTCTATATAGCGATTTACCCGACACCAGCAACAACCGCGTAACCCCCGAACCATTGCCTTCGTTTTACCCCATTAACAAAGAGATCCAACGATGAGAATCTATCCTGTATCTGCAAAACGGGCAGCTGAGATTTGCCAGTCAACTCATGTGTCACCGATTGCTGTGTGGCTGCGCCTCCTGACTTATCTCCTGGACCATCACTACGGCCTGGCGCTCAACGACACGCCTTTCGGCAATGATGGCGTGATTCAGGAACACATTGACGCCGGTATTTCACTGTGTGACGCGGTGAATTTTATCGTGGAGAAATATGACCTGGTGCGTACTGACCGTCGCGGCTTCAGCGCAGAAGAACAATCGCCACTTATCAGCAGTATCGATATACTTCGCGCCCGTCGTGCCACCGGGCTGATGAAACGTAGCGGTTACAGAGCCATCACCGATATCACCACCGGGCAATATTCACTGGAGTCCGGGCAATGAAAGTTAGCCTGAACATTGAAGCTGACGCCATCAACGTACTGGCCCTCAACATGGGCCGGATCGCCGTAGATATCGACGGTATTGAACTGGCCGAACTGATTGATGTGGTGAACCAGAACGGTTATTCGCTTCATGTTGCTGACGAGCCTGGAAAACTGGCCATTGAAGATCCGCTCCCGCCCGTCACCCGCCTTAACGGCATCCAGTGTAGTACCGCCCATATCTCCGAGGCTGACAACAACCTGCTATTCGCTCTTTCGCATCAGCATGAAGACTTTGGTGACAGCGAGTGGATAAGCTATACCGGCTCAGGATATTTGATATATCTGGATGCGTGGCAGTACCCGGTGCTTCAGCTTAAGAAACGGGGCCTGTCGAAAGCCTGCTCGTGGCGCTGATACGTCGTTACACTATCAGAGTCATCCATCTTGATGCCTGTGGTGAAGTGCTGCCAGGCTTCGCCACCTTTGACTGGTAACTAATACCTCCAATCTTCACAAGTATTCGCATGCCTGAATTCACCACGGAAACGGCCCTCAATATTCTGATTGACTGGCTGCTGGACGTTCGCGATCTGCAGCTTCTGCACCCCCCCAGAACAAATTAGCCACCGAACCCCACTCATCACACACGCATAAGCGCCAGTCCTCACCGACTGGCGTTTTGCTTTCTTTGTATAAAAGGATAAGAACATGTCAGACCTTACTTTCACCGAACCCGACGTTTTAACCGACCATACCGACGTGATTTGCTCGACCAGTATTGAACGTATCGTCACAGAACGTAACGCCGCACTGACGCAGATTGAAGCGTTGATCCTCCAGCTTGACGATATTTCGACACTGACCCGCAGTATCGGCGGCAAAACCGCCCTGGACTGGGCCATGAAGCAGGACTTCCGCTGCGGCTGCTGGCTGATGGAGAAAACAGAAACGGCGATGAAAGCCATTACCCGCAATCTCGATCGCGGTATTTGGCGGGATTTGATGAAGCAGTCGGGGATGCTCAGCCTGATGGATGCTGCTGCCCGTGAGCAGTGGTACAACAGCCTGGAAAAGGATGACATTCCTGCCGTTAGCGAAGCCAATATTCTCAGTACGTTTGAGCAGTTACATCAGAGTAAAGGTGACGTATTTGAACGTGGGGTGATTAACGTGTTTAAGCGTTTAAGCTGGGATTACAAATCGAACTCCCCCTGTAAATTTGGCAAGAAGATCATTGTAGAGGGGCTGGTCAGCTACACCCGCTGGGGTTTCAGCTTCAACTGGGGCTGGCGGCGCGATCAACTTGTCGATCTCGAACGTATGCTAATGTTGCTGGACGGTAAGCCCATCCCCGACAATCGCGAGGATATTGCCCGACGCCTTAGCGATCACATCAGCCAACAGAAAACATCGGACAGTTACGAAGATGCGTTGTTTAAAATTAAATACTTCCAAAAGGGATCGGCACACATTACGTTCCTGCGTCCAGACCTGACGGACAAACTGAACGACATCATTGCAAAACACTATCCTGGGATGTTGCCATCCAAACAGTGAGAGGCCCTATTATGGTACCATTGCCAAACGCTAACGGTGCTCACTACGATTCCGTAAAAAGCGAGAACACCGTATCATCAAAAAGTATTCAGATGGACGTCAAAATTCCCCTTCAACCGTCGAATTTTGATGATCTGCAGAAGGGGGCCTTACTGGGGGCCTCAATATTTATGAAACACGATAAAACCTATTATTATCAACCATCATATACAGTGGAATTCATTCCGAGTCCGGGCACCACTATTTAAAGAACCCGCCCTCGTGGCGGGTTTTTGCTTTCTTGCTCACCATATCTAAAATCCCATTTGCACTCCTTGTTAGCCCCCTCCCCAGCTCTCTGACTCTGTTGTTTGTCATTTTTTATCCAGTATTACCATAAGCTTACAGAAAATCACTCTGCCGAATCTGTCACGCAGCACATCGCGTTTCGTATCCTGCATGGCAACCTTCATCGGGGAATGATTATTGCCTGGAAAAAATGGGCTGGAGGCAGAATACAAATGCCCCTGAACTGCCTGGCAGAAGGTGGAGTGAGCCTAATGAAGGCAATCAGGCGTAGTTTGATTCCAGTCGTGATGGACGGCGGTCGCAGCGCGATCATGCAGGATGAAGAAGATCTCTGAGGCATTTCATTAACAGGCTGGCACACCTTGCGCCAGCCATTGCGGCCAGATGGCGGCCCAGTCTGAACCATGCCCCATGCCGCTCACCCCGGCCGTGCGAGCACAGTTCCCGCCGACCGCCTGTACAAAGCGGCGGGCGACGTCGGAGGGAACCGTTTTGTCCGCGTCGCCACTAAGATGCAGCTGCGGGATATGGCGTAGCGCCGCTGCGTTATCGATGGCATTCAATGCACCCGGCATCGCGCTCACGTGATGCAATGCATTCACATAAGCGACATCCAGATTCCCCGCCACGGTGCGTAGCGAGCGCACGTCCTTTCGCCGTTCCGCCAGCAGCGCCGCGATATTTCCGCCGCCCGAATATCCCGTTAAATCAAGCTGAACGCCTGGATAGCGCGCCACAAACCGATCAATCGCCTCGTTCATTGCTTCGAGTACTTCCGCTGAAAACCGATCTTCCGTCCACCAGCGCACGCTGCAATCGGCGGGTAACGCAGGCCCGACGAACTGGCAAGGCCGGGCAAGATACAGCACGTTTGCGCGGGTATCGGTGGCGGCCAGCGTCAATCCCACCGGATTGTGCGGTGTAGGATCGTCCGAGGGCCGCGTACGGCTTTGCCAGGCAAAACCATCTCCTTCGATATAGACATGCAGTGACGTTGCCGGGGGCGTGATTCGGCTCCAGGTGACGATTAAAAATGAGGAGGTCTGCACATTCTCTCTGGTAAGACCTGATTGTTTTGCAATTTGGCTGGCAACGCTTTGGCGATCGACAGAAGTACAGCCTGCGAATAAAAAAGATAAATTAATCAATAAGGCTGCAACCAATATATTCCGCCTGACCTGCATATCAATGAATCGCCTTAAGTAAAATTAATAACAACACAAATTTTAGGTATTTATTTCGCCTGTAAATAATTAAGCAAACCTTATTGTTTTTTGCAACAAATTGTATATTCTGCGCCCGAACAATATCGGATTAATCCGAAGTTTATCCATCTGCAATTGACAACTATCGCAACTTTGTGACGGCACACCATGAGAAAAAAATATCTTAGCCAGCTGATTTCTTTGCTGGTAGCTTCGACAGCGGCGCAGGGGCTGCTGACCACCCATTCTATCGCAGCAGCAGACGTTATCATCGACGCCCCCATGTCTGACCTTCAGGTTCTGGGTTCGAATGATGTTATTCACGTCACCGACACCGGCTCTCTCAACGGCGCGCCGACCACCGCATTAACCCTTAACCCAGGGGCCTCGATCAACACCTTCATTAACGACGGTGTGCTCACTGATAATAACCTTCTTAATCTGCCCTCCAACCTGAACATTGTTCAAATTAACGGTGCAGTGGGTACCTTTGAAAACAACGGAACCATTCAAAGCATTACTCAATACCACTATGGCAGTATTGTCGAGCTGGGTTCACCGGCCGTGGTGGATAATTTTATTAACCGCGGCACGATTCAAAATTCGCTGAACAATCTGAATATCGGTATGGATAATACCGGCTCCGTCGAAAATAACGGCCATATTCTTAATCTGACAAATACCGAAACCGGAACCATTACCGGTTATCGCGGTATTAATAACCTCGGCACCATTGATAGCTTAACCAATGCGGGCGTGATTACCGCCGCGAATAATAATTTCATGCCGATGCCGGGGCAAAACGGGGCGATTTATAACCGCGGATTAATTGGCACCTTGCATAATACCGGCACGCTCCAGACCGGCACCCTTAACTATTTCGGCAGCGCCGGAGTCATCAACTGGGGCACCATCAACACCCTCATTAATGACGATTTGATCAGCGGCAGCGCAGATGCGATCACCAACTACGGTAACATCGGCACCATTGAAAATAATGGCCGCATCGCCGCGATCAACAACGGTATTTTCGCCAACAGCTCCGACGGCAACATCATCAGCGAAATCGTCAACAACGGCGAAATCACCGGCGGGTATTATGGGATTTATCTTTCCAGCTACAGCAACCTGAATCCAGCCACGCAAATCATCAACAACGGTATCCTGAACGGCGGCAATTCTGCCCTGTATATCTATACGGATACCAACGCCAGCGCGGAAGTCACCCTGACCAACAGTGGCCTGGTGAAGGGCGATATTTACTCCCAAAGCACCACGCCGCTCACTATCAACGGCGGCACGACCACCACGGGAACCCTGACCGGCCAGAACGGGACAGGCACCATCACCAGCCAGCGCTCAGACGTCATCTTTGGTACCGGTTCGCTGGTGCTTAACGACAACGTGAATGCGGCGACCGTGCAGAACCGTGGCGCGTCGTTGCAGGTGAACTCGGACATTACGATTACCGGGGATTACCACCAGAAAGCCGCCGCGGCGCTGCTCTCTGGCATCTCCGACCTGGCGAGCCAAAACGGAATTGTGACGGCCGATACCGGCTATGGCCGACTGAACGTCAGCGGCAATGCCACCATTGACGCGGGTTCCAGCGTCAATCTGCTGCGCACAGGTGCCACTTATCAGTTCGCTGAAGGCCAGCGTTATGTGGTGATCAGTGCCGCCGGCGCAGGCACTGACTACCACGCGGATCAGCTGAACTATGAAGCAGTAGGCTATCGCGGTGCGGTGAGTGGTTCAGTCTACGAAGACGGTGCGAACAAGGCGCTGGTGCTCACCGTCGGTGCAGAGCCGGTTGTCGTTCCCCCGGTAGTGACGCCTCCAGTTGTGACACCACCGGTCGTCACACCGCCAGTTGTCACTCCTCCGGTTGTTACACCACCGGTCGTCACACCGCCAGTGGTCACTCCTCCGGTCGTCACACCGCCGGTCGTCACACCGCCAGTGGTCACGCCACCCGTTGTTACGCCTCCGGTTGTGACTCCACCCGTTGTCACGCCTCCGGTTGTCACGCCGCCGACTCAGCCAACGCCGAAACCAGGGCTGGCGACCATCCCGAGCGCCACCGCCGCACTGGGCGGTCTGGCGAGCTATACCGGTATTTCGTCGCCACAACTGCTGGATCTGTATAACGCCTCGTTAGCGATTCAGGGTAAAGAGGAAGCCAACCGCGCTGGCGAGAAACTGTCGTCAGGTCAGAACCTCAACACCAGTTCAGCGGCAGCAGTCGCAACGTCTACCGCACAAGCGGTGGTCGGCGCGCACATTGATGCCGTGCGTAATCCGCACACCTCTGGCACCAGCGGCGTGGCAACCGGTGATGACTATGCCAGCAACTGGATCGTCTGGGGACAGCCGTTTGGCGGGTATGCGCGTCAGGACAGCAGCGCAGACATCAGCGGTTACACGGCGAAATTTGGCGGCCTGATTCTGGGTGCTGACCGTTCTCTGGGTGACGACTGGCGTCTGGGTGCAGCCGTGAACTACAGCAACACTTCTGTCCACGGGAAAGGCAACCTGAGCGGCAATACTTCTACCGCCGACAACTACGGCATCATCGGTTACGCCGGGTACACGGGCGATCCGTGGTATCTCAATCTTTCTGCCGGTGTGAACCGTCAGAACTACAGCTCTGTTCGTCGCGCTGACTTTACCGGCTTCTCCGGCGCTGCGCAGGGCAAATTCAACGGCCAGTCTGTGACGCTGCAAACGGAGTTTGGCTATCCAGTGAAACTGCCAGCCGATGTGGTAGTTACGCCGCTCGCCAGCCTGACCTACGGTTATCAGCACGTTGATGACTATAAAGAAACCGGCGGAAACGGCATGGCGCTGGATGTGGGCAGCACCCACTCTCAGTCGGTGGTGAGCGACATCGGTGCCCGCATCGAGAAGACCTTTGCAACCGGCCTTGGCAACCTGACGCCTTTCGCACAAGTCTCCTGGATTCATCAGTACGATAACCGTCAGGTGAGCAGCCATGCGACGTACGCCGCCGACGCCGTCGGTGAAACCAGCTTTATCACCAAGGGTGCAGCGCCTGTGGAAGATATGGCGGGTGTCGCCATCGGCAGCACGCTGTACGATGCGAACGAACTGAGCCTCGATGCGCGTTACGATTTGCAGGCAGGCGAGCGCTATCAGGCGCACACTTTCAGCCTGCGTCTGCGTAAAATGTTCTGATTGTTGTAAGACAAACGGGGCCGCTAATGGCCCCGTTTTTATCTCGCCCTGAAAACATTGCGTTTTTCGCCCTTCACGTCGATAGTCGTTCTTTTACTAACACGTAATTTGACATGAGCCTGACAACACTCTCCTCTGCATTAAAAGGCGGCGCGCTGCTCTTGCTGCTGTTCCTGATTTATACCGGCCTAATGACCACTGACCGCATTACCTGGCTGATGGAAGTCACTCCCGTGGCGATCGTCGTGCCACTGCTGCTGGCTACCCAAAAACGCTATCCGCTCACGCCCCTGCTTTACACGCTGATCTTCTTTCATGCCATCATCCTGATGGTCGGCGGGATGTACACCTACGCCAAAGTGCCTGTCGGTTTTGAGGTGCAGGAAATGTTTAATCTCAGTCGCAACCCGTACGATAAGCTCGGCCACTTTTTCCAGGGGCTGGTGCCAGCTCTCGCCGCAAGAGAGATCTTAGTGCGTGGCAATTACATCAATGGCCGCAAAATGACGGGCTTTATCGTGTGCTGTATTGCGCTGGCGATCAGCGCGACGTATGAGCTAATTGAATGGTGGGCGGCGCTCGCCATGGGACAAGGCGCGGATGATTTTCTCGGCACTCAGGGCGACCCGTGGGATACCCAGTCAGATATGTTCTGCGCCCTGCTCGGCGCGCTGACCACGGTAATGGTACTTGGGCGCTGGCATCAGCAGCAGCTGGAACAAGCGTAAAACGATGTCACAATATGAGCCCACCCGATCTGGCGGGCTTTATCTGTTAAATTCGAATCGGTTTTAGAGGGGTTCGCAGCAGTTGGGTATGCAATCCGGCATACCTTGGTTCTTGTTGCGCGACTGACGAAAGTATTACTCTGTTATTCTCGATACTGAGATTTCCAGAATCAAATAGCTTGTGGAGATCGGCCGCTAAAACAATCCCATTTTCGAGCGAATAGTCACATTTCTTGGCATGACTTTGTATATGACATGCTTCAAGAGCCATCGTTGAACCTGTTATTGCACAACGGTTTTCCCAGTTTGTCAGTGCCCTATTGCGGAATTCCTCCTGGCCACGGCGAAATTTCATCATTCGCAGCCCATCCTCTCGAAAGACAACGGGGCTCACGTCCAGGTCATCACTTCCCAGCAGGTCACTTAAAATCACAATAACCCCCTCGTCGAGAGGAGCCTGGAAGGTTGCGCCCTGTCGGCAGAAATGCTGTTTGAAAATACTCAGACGTTGATCGCCTTCAATATCAGGTAACGCTTTATTCAACGCCTGCTCATCCAGCGTAATAAACGCATCATTCTTGCTGACTTTCTTTAAGGTAAATCTAAGAGGATATGCGCTTCCAACGGTTTTATAATGTCCCGTTATTTCATACAGACCGCAAAGCTTATATTCCCCCTGCTTACCAGGATTTTGAATAACAAAGACGCAATCCCCCGTTTGAACACGCTCCCATGTCGATTGTCGGTTGACCCCGTAACCCTTTTGATACTCGAAATCATCGTTATTTGCAGGGCCGTGATAGGCGTAGAAATAGTTCATGCTTATATCCTTATCGTTGATTATAAAGATATTATCGGCATAACTGCTGAAGACCTTAAATTAACACTGTAAATAAAATTGCTCTGCGTCACTCATCGAATCACCACCCACCGCCACCCCAGAGCCACCGTAGCGGCCACAATAGTGATGAACGCCGCAACGTGCATAACAAAATCCAGCGGATGCACCTCGACCGGATGGCAGAACGACAATAGCGTCAGCGCCATACAGGCCACGCCGGCTCCTGCTGTCACCAGACTTTGTAGGGGATGTAAACTGCGGGTACGGCGCAAATAGCCAATGACCAGCAGCATCATTGGCGCGCTGACGGTCATCATAAAAGTGTAGCAACTCACGTCATCGCGATGGCTGATAAGCGTTGTCTGACCAAGACTCGCCAGCACACATCCCAGCCATAAAATCAGCAGCGGCATAAACCATTTCCAGCTCAAAGGGCGTCGTCCGGCGATGCTGATTAAAAATGCGTTACGGATCGCCAGCACCCCCATCACAAACGTCAGCAGCAGTTGAAACGACGCGAGAAGCGCTCCTGCCTGGCTCCAGTCCGTCACTGCGCGTTGCACCAACAAACTGCTCAGCCACCCGCACGGCAGCGCCATCAGCGTCCACGCCAGCACGCGCCAACCGTCGGGCCACGGGCGTGTGACCGGATGCGCCTGCTGGCTAAGTTTTTCGATTAACACGTCATGATTGGTCATGGTTCGCTCCCATCCGGCGAAGATTGGTGATGGCTCGATGAAGCAGCGATTTCACCGCCGAAATCGTCAAATTATGACGGCTCGCGGCCTGCGCAAGCGTCATTTCCTGCAGGTGAATCTGTTCCACAATTTGCCGCTGGCGCACAGGCAGTTTGTCGAGGATTTGCGTCAGTTGTTCCTGAATGTCCTGATGCTCCGAACTGTCCTCAACCGCGATGGCGGATAACGCCTCTTCAGCATCCGTTTCCCGGCGCTGGTTGCGCCCGCGATGGCGCAGGGCATCAATTGCTCTGGCCTGAGTAATCGCCATAAGCCACGGCAAAAATGGACAGCCCGGATCGTAGGTATGACGCACCCGATGCACCGTCAACAGCACATCCTGGACGACATCCTCCACCAGCACCGAATCGGACACCTGACGGCGGGCGATCGTACGAATAGCCGGGACGATCGCCCGCAAAAGCTGCGTATAGGCGTGACGATCGCCAGCCTGAGCTTTTGTCATCAACTCAGGCCATTCCTCACGCGGGGCAAAGCCGTTATCCATATTCCGCCATGACATTTACCTCATGCTTTTTTATCGGCGGCCTGATTCAGGGCATTCACCACAATCGACGGTGTCAGCACCTGCGGAAGCACCTTCGGCGCGCTCCCGTCCGCCGGATAGACCACATACAGCGGCAATCCGCCCTGCCCGAACGTATTCATCGCATCATCAATGTCGGCGTTAAATTTGGTGGAATCGGCCACCATATACACCGCACCGGTGCGCGCCATCGCCTCTTTCACCGCCTGCGTCGACAGTGATGTGCGATCGTTCACCTGACAGGTGATGCACCAGGACGCAGTGAAGTTCACAAAGATGGCTTTGCCATGACCGCGCATTTCTGCCACGTTCTGCGGCGACCATTTAACCGGTGCGACGTTTTCAGCGACGACGTTAGTGGACTGCGCCGTTCCGGTGGAAATTGCCCGCGGTAACGGCGCGATAGCCACGACAAAAAACACCAGCGTGATTGCCAACAGCACTTTGTACGACTGACCGAGATAGTGTCTGCGCTGGGCGATACCGTACAGCCAGGCGGCAAAACTCACCACTACCGCACTCGCCAGCATCACCGCCAGCGCCGTTGTTCCGGCCTGCTGCGCCAGCACCCACACCAGCCAGGCAAACGCGCCCAGCATCGGGAAAGCCAGCCCACGTTTGAGGACATCCATCCACGCACCGGGGCGCGGCAGTCGACGGGCAATCGCCGGGAACAGCGAGACGAGGGTAAAGGGTGCGGCAAAACCGAGTGCCAGCGCGAAGAATATCGCCAGTGAAACGGCAGGCGGCTGGACCAGCGCATAGCCCACAGCGCCCGCCATAAACGGCGCAGAGCACGGCGTAGCGACCACAATAGCCAGCGCCCCTGTTAACGCCGAACGGACAAACGCCCCGCGCCCGACGGAAATTTCCCCAGCGCGTTGCAAAGACAGTCCGACTTCAAACACGCCGAGCAGATTGAGCGCCGCCCCGAGCACGATCAGCGCCAGCACCGCAATCACCAGCGGCGACTGAAGCTGGAATCCCCAGCCTACGGCGGTTCCCCCGGCACGCAGCGCCAGCAAAACTGCCGCCAGCGCCATCATGGTAAAAATCACCCCGAGCAGAAACCCGAACCCTTCGGTCCGTGCGCCAGCAGCATCGCCCTGATGGCGCATAATCCCCAGCGCCTTCAGGGAAATAACCGGAAAAACGCAGGGCATAAAATTCAGGATCACGCCGCCCAGAAAGGCGGCAAACATGGCGGTTAACATAGCGGACCTCGAAGGCGAAAATCGGCGTTAATTACGAATGCGATTTCGCATAAAGCTTTACGGCATCCATCGTTTTCTGGATATGTGCGTCCGGGTTACGATCCGTATAGCTCAACAGGATTTTGCCGTCCGGGGCGATAACGAACGAGGTACGATCCGAGAGCGTTTTACCGTTCACCTTCATCAGGGTTTCATATTCGGTCGCCACTTTTGCCCCCGGATCGGCCGCTACGGCAAACTTATCGCGACACTCGAGTTTCGAGAATTCATCCACCTGATCGACATTCCCGGCGGTCACCCCCACCACCGTCGCGCCCAGTTTTTTGAAATCATCCGTCGCTTCGGCAAATGCGTGAGCTTCCAGGGTGCAGCCTTTAGTAAACGCCGCCGGGAAGAAATAGAGTACCACCGGCCCTTTTTGCAGCGCCTGCTGGAGGGTGAAGGTCAGCGGCTTCCCGCCCAGCGCGCCCTGAAGGGTAAAATCGGGCGCTTTGGCTCCGGCTTCGAGCGCGGCCTGGGTGTTCATGGAAAACAGAGAAAGCGTCAGTACGGCTGCGGCAGAAGCGAGTTTCAAACTTTTCATGGTCAACTCCATCAGGGAAAGTGGGCTATCTGAATAATAGTTCGTCCGCGAAGGAGCAAAAGTTTCGCCCGCCCATAAAAAAACATCCGCAAGGGCGACTTGCGGATGTTCAGTTGCAGCGTCAATGCGATGAAAGCGCTATTTATCCTTCTCGACGATCAGCGGTTCGATATCGCTCTCTTTCTTGATAACCAGTGAATCATCTCCGCGCAGACAGGTCCCGCCATAGTTGCCGCCGACGGTAAAAGTACATACCTGAATGTATTTCCCGTCCACTTTTGGCAAGCACCACAGCTGCTGATAGATATTTTTGCGATCGATAAATTTGCCGCTGGATTTATCCAGCAGCTCTTCTTCAGCGCTGATCAGATCGATATTGCTGCCACAACGACCGGCAATAGGTTTCACCGCGTAACCGGTTTTGCTCAGCAGTTCGTTAACCTCAAAATCCGTATCCAGCAGGTAACGATGGTTAGGGAACAGCTGCCACAGCACCGGAAGAATCGCTTTGTTACCGGGGATCACCGTCCACAGCGGTTCGAAGACCAGCACTTCCGGGCGCAGCAGAACGTCAATTAAACGCACCTCTTTCTGCGGATGACCGGTGCGAATCGGCACGGCGGCGTATTCGGTTTCGCTAACTTCACGCACCTGCTCGATGGCCGTTTCCCACGCCCAGGTTTTCCACACGCAGTTCACGTGGCGGCCTTCATCGTCGATCAATTGCCCCGCCGCATCCCAGCTCAGCGCTTCCAGCCCGTGCAGAATTTTGGTCTCAAAGCCCGCCTGCATCAGGGAACGCTGAATAAATAACGCGTGGTAATCCTCTTCGATATCATTGTCTTGCATGATATGCACAAACGGACGCGCGTTGCTGTGTTTCCACGCCCCGGTGAGCTCTTCGAGCAGCCCTTCCGCCGGGTTGTGCCCGGTTCCGCGATAGCCGTTTTTCACCCACTCTTCGAGGATTAAGCCCCCTTCCGTATGACATGAGGCCGAATCAGCGTTGTATTCGTACACTTTCAGCCCGCGCTCATCCATACAAAAATCCATACGACCGGTGATCATATGGTGACGACGCCACTGCCAGGAGAGACGCAGGCGCGGCCAGAGGATTTTCGGAATGTCGAAAAGCGCGAGTAAATTGTCGTCTTTCAGCACTTTGTCGGTGGCGTGGAGATACATCAGATGCAGCTCGTTGGTGGCTTTGATCAGCTCCTGCTCGGCGCTTTCGGTGATCGTGAAATACTGGCAGGGATCTTTGTTGATCACATGACCGTTGGCGCGAACGTAAGCCTGCTGAAGCGCATCGTTTTCGTTGAGCCATTTGCCGTCAAACTGGCGTTTATTGGGCAGTCGCGCCCCGCTGATTTTCAGCTGTTCGCCGCCAATTTCCGGCTGCGGCAGGCTGTGTTCGGTATCGTCGGTCTGGATCATCCAGCCCAGAATCGTGGTATCTGTGAAGGTGTCATGCAGGGTGTAGCAGCCCTTTTCGACCGACAGGCGCAGCTCGCGCGTCCACTGTTGGCCGACGGGCAGCGGCGAGTGGATCACGTTTTGCTCGGCAATACGCACTTTATCGCCCATCAATTGGGTGATAACCGCCACGTGGCCAGTCTCATGAAACTCACCGCCCTTTTGCCAGATCAGCAATGATCCGGCTTCTGGCGCGCGTTGTGACCCGTTGGCAAAGGCCTGAAGCGGCAGGATGGTGTCGTTTACCACGGCGCGCAGGAAGCGCAGGGAGAAAATCTCCCACGCCATGCCGACGTCGGTAAAGACCATGCCGTAGTTGAGGAACAAAAAGCGGCGCGCGAACTCGACGCACTGCCATTTGTGGCCCATGTATTCGTTAGCAACATAGCTGCGAAAATCCGCGTCCTCGGGATAGTGCCGCGGGTCCAGACTGCTGTAATTCGAAGAGTAAATGGCCACGCCACCCGGCGCATAACCTAACAACGTCCCAAACGGCGCGTCATTGCTTAACTTTCCATTTTTACGCATGAATCCAACCTAAAAAGGCAGGCGGCAAGAAGATGAAGGTTGTCGTCCGCACGTTGATAATAATCAGACAGAAGTGGATTTATCATACACCTGATAACGGGGAAATTCACAGCGTAGGTCCTGGTCATTGTAGGCCGGGCAAGCATTAGCGCCGCCCGGCTTTCAGGCCGTAACGCCGCTTTTGCCGGGTGGCGGCTGCGCCTTACCCGGCCTACTTGTTCTGTGCGCTCTTTGTGCCGGGTGGCGGCTTCGCCTTACCCGGCCTACAAATCCAACCAACACGCTGCGAAATGTCCGGGGGAGATCTCCTGCATTGCGGGCTCCTGCGACCGGCAAACGGGCATCGCGTGCGGGCAGCGGCTGCAAAACTTACAGCCTGGAAGCGTTGACGTGGGGCCAGGGATTTCTCCGCGCAGAGTTGCTTGATCCAGGTGCCGAATGCGCGGATCGGGCAGCGGTACGGCGGCCAGCAGTGCGCGGGTATAGGGATGCGCCGGATGGGAATACAGTTCGCCCGCCGGGGCCACTTCCACCAGCTTGCCGAGGTACATCACTCCGATACGGCTGGAGATATGGCGCACCATCGACAGATCGTGGGCGATAAACAGATAGGTCAGCCCCAGCTCCTGCTGCAGATCCTGCAAAATGTTCACCACCTGGGCCTGCACCGAGACGTCCAGCGCCGAGAGCGGCTCATCGCACAGCACAAATTCCGGTCGCACCGACAATGCACGCGCAATGCTGATGCGCTGGCGTTGGCCGCCGCTAAACTCATGGGGAAAACGTTGCAGATGTTCCTGTTTAAGCCCCACTTTATAGAGCAGCGTTTCAGTACGCTCCCGTTGCTCCTCACGGCTGTAACCGTGGATCTGCATCGGCTCGGCCACCAGTTGCTGTACCGTCATCCCTGGATTGAGCGACGAATACGGGTCCTGGAAAATAGCCTGCATTCTTTTACGCAGCGGTTTCAGCTGTTTCTCACTCATCTGCGCAATATCTTGCCCGTCAAAGTGAATCTCACCGGAGGTGATATCGAACAGGCGCAGCATCGCGCGTCCCAGCGTCGATTTACCACAACCGGATTCGCCGACCAGGCCAAAAGTTTCACCGCGCTGAATATCAAAGCTCACGCCATCAACCGCTTTCACCGCCACGCCTTTACGCAGCAGTCCTCCCTGAGCGTGATAGTGCTTGTGCAGTTCACGCACGCTCACTAACGGCCTGTTTTGCTCGCTCATATCTGAACCTCCTTATCAGCCCATAACCAGCAGGCCGCGCGGTGGCCCTCTCCGACGGAATAAAATGCCGGTTGGCGATCACACTGCGGCATCCGTTTTGGACAGCGCTCGGCAAACGGACAGCCCGGCGGCGGATTGAGCAAACCAGGTGGCGTACCTTCGATGGGTGACAGACGTTGATTCGCCTCGTCCGGGCGCGGGAGTGACGCCAACAATCCTTGGGTATACGGATGCGCCGGGCGGTAAAAAATATCCTCCACGCTGCCCTCCTCCATCACCAATCCGCCGTACATCACCACCACCCGACTGCACACCTGCGCCACCACGCCGAGATCGTGAGTGATCAGCAGAATGGCGGTCTGCGTTTGCTGTTGCAGGCTTTTCAACAGACGCAAAATTTGCGCCTGAATGGTCACGTCCAGCGCGGTCGTGGGTTCGTCGGCAATCAGCAGTTTCGGGTTACAGGAGAGCGCGATAGCAATCATCACGCGCTGGCGCATCCCGCCGCTAAACTCGTGTGGATACTGATCGTAACGGCGCTCCGCTTCGGCAATACCGACTTTTTCGAGCATGGCGATCGCCGACGCCTTCGCCGCCTTTTTAGACAGGCCTTTATTGCGCACCAGGATCTCCGCCATCTGCTTGCCGATGGTCACCACCGGATTCAGCGCGGTCATCGGGTCCTGGAAAATCATCGCAATCTCGTTCCCGCGAATTTTGCGCATTTGGTCAGGCGTTTTGCGCGCCAGATCGTCATTCTGGAAACGAATGCTGCCACCGGAGATATGTCCGTTGCTGCCGAGCAGCTGAATAATCGATTTGCAGGTGACGCTTTTCCCGCACCCGGATTCCCCGACGATGCCGACAAGTTCTCCCGCTTGTACATTAAAGCTCACGCCGCGCACTGCCTGCACATCACCGTCGCGGGTGTGAAATGAGGTTTGCAGGTTATCGAGTTCTAATAAGTTATTCATCGCGGTTCGCTCCCGGCTCAAAGGCGGTGCGGAAGACATCACCGAGCACGTTAAAACTGAACACCGTCAGCAAAATCAAAATGCCGGGGAACATCGCCAGCCAGGAGGCTTCGCCAATGTATGACTGGGCGTTGTTGAGCATACTTCCCCACGACGCCGCTGGCGCTTGCACGCCCAGACCGAGAAAACTGAGCGTCGATTCCATCAAAATGGCCGAGGCAATATTGAGCGTGGCGGCGACGATAACGGTCGGCAACACACCGGGAATGATGTGGCGCACGATGATCCGCAGCGGATGTTCGCCCGACGCGCGGGCATAGAGAACATACTCGCGCTCTTTGACTGACAGAGTTTCAGCACGCACCAGTCGGGACATGCTCATCCACGTCAGCAGGCTAATAATGAAGATAATGTTATCCACGCCTGGCTTCAGATAGGCGTTGACCACCAGCAGCAGGAAAAATGCCGGAATGGCCATCAGAATATCGACGGCGCGCATCATCAGGTTATCCAGCCAGCCGCCAAAATAGCCGCTGATGGTGCCCACGATCGTGCCAATCAGGGTGGAGAAAATCATCGCCAGAAAGCCGACCATCAGCGAGATTTGCCCGCCGTACAGGGCGCGCGTGAAGTAATCCCGCCCATATTCATCGGTACCAAACCAGTGCGCGGCGTCAGGCGGTAGGGTACGCGCCCCGAGCGACATCTGATCGGGATCGTAAGGGCTCAGCCCCGCGCACAGCGCAGCGGCGATAAAAATAAACAGGACTAATAAAGAGAACTGCGCCGGACGATTGCGGCGCAGCTGGTGACGAACTTGTTGCCAGCGTCTGCTCATCCGGGGCTACCTCAGTGTACGAATGCGGGGATCGGCGAAGCGATAAAGCAGATCGGCGATCAGGTTACCGACGATCAGCATCATCGACGACAGCATGATGATCGCCATGATCAGCGGATAATCCAGGGAGGTGATCGACTGGATCCCAAGCAGTCCCATGCCCGGCCACGAGAAGACGCTTTCAGTCACGTAAGCTCCAACCACCAGCTCGCCAAACGACAGACCAAACAGTGTGATCACCGGCAGCAGCACGTTTTTCAGCACATGCCGGAACAGGATACTGGTGCGTGTGGCACCGTATGCGAGCTGAGTTTGTACATAGTCAGCGGACAGTTGGGAAATGGTGTTCGAGCGGATATAGCGCACGTAGCTGGAGAGGTTATAGAAGGTCAGCGCAATACATGGCAACACGCCATGACGCACCACGTCCAGCCAGTTGTCATCCATGCCGATGGTGCGCATCCCCATGCTCGGAAACCAGTTAAGCTGCACGGCAAAAACGGTGATGAGCAGAATACCGAACCAGAAAATTGGCACAGAAATGCCAATATAGGCGAACAGGTTCAGGATGTGATCCAGCCAGCGGTGCTTGAATGCTCCAGCCAACAGGCCCAGCGGGATCGCCAGCACAATCGCCATCAGCAGCGAAGCGCCCATCAGCCCGAGCGTGGCCGGAATGCGCTCGCCGATCATCTCCAGCACCGGGCGGTGGTAAATCAGCGAATAGCCCAGATCGCCCTGAAAAACATTTTTCAGCCACAGAACGTATTGCGTCACTAAAGGCTTATCCAGCCCCATGCTCTGGCGGATACGCTCGATATCTTCCGGGGCCATCCTCGGCGTGATATACGCCGCCACCGGATCGCCGGGCGCGAGTTTGACCAGCAAAAACGCCACCAGCGAAATAAAGAACAGCATCGGCAGCAATTGCAGCAACCGACGCGTCAGTAATGTATTCACGACTTGCCCTTACGTGTAGACAAAAAGCCCCGGTCAACTGACCGGGGCAACAGCTTATTTTTGATAGATTTTGGAAAGATCCTGGAACATATAAACCGGTTTAGGTTCTGCTTCCTGGGTGCCGCCGAAGCGTTTATCCACTGCCACCGTCGCGTTGGTGTACGAGATCGGGTAGTAGGTCATGTCGTTCGCCACGGTCTGCTGAATTTGCTTGTAGATGTCAGCACGTTTCGCAGGGTCGGTTTCTACCGCACCTTTGTCCCACAGGGCGTCGAACTGCGGATTTTTATAGTGCGCATAGTTATAGGCTTCGTTGCTCATGAACAGCGATTTGTAGCCATCCGGCTCGGCGCCCATGATGTAACCGCCCAGATTCAGCTCCCACGCGGTGTTGTTCATATCCAGGCTGCGCTGGGACATGGCGTTGGAATCCAGCGGCATCAGTTCGACGTTCACGCCGATGCCTTTCAGCTGCTGCTGGATGTAGAGCGCCATGCTCTCCTGAGTTTTGTTGGTGTTCACATAAGCCAGACGCAGCTTGAGATCGGCGGGTGCGCCGGACGCTTTCAGCAGATCTTTGGCTTTTTGCTGATCGAATTTGTACTGCTCAACGTCGTTGGTCTGATACAGCGTGTCCGGCGTCAGGAACGAGGTGGCCGGTTTGGCGTAATCCAGCGAGGTAAACGCAGTTTGCGTCAACTCGTCTTTATTGATGGCATACGCAATCGCCTGACGCAGCTCTTTGCTCTTCATCACCGGCACGTTCTGGTTGAAGGTCATGTACGCCAGACGGCCTTCCGGGTAGACCACAAAATCAAACTTACCGGTGTTTTTCAGGCGGCTGACGTCCTGTGGGTCGACCATCTTCAGATTGATTTCGCCGTTTTGCAGGGCGAGGTTTGCCGAGTTGCTGTCTTTGGCAAAACGGTAGGTCACGGAATCGAGCTTCGCTTTGCCGTTCCAGTAATCGTCGAAGCGGGTCAGGGAATAATATTGCCCGGCACGATACTCTTTAAACTTGAACGGGCCGGAACCGACCGGCGCATCGTTTTTGGTGCTCTTTTCCAGATCGTCTTCTTTCGCGAACACATGTTCAGGAATCGGGTAGATCTGCACCAGGGTTCCAGCAAATGCCGCGCTGACCTGCGGTAATGTGAATTTAACGGTGCGATCGTCAACCTTACTGACTTCTACTGGCTTACCGCCGTAAGTGAACATGCTGCGGAAGAAGCTGTGCTGTTTCGCTTCAAGGAGTTTATTGAAGGTGAAAACCACGTCTTCGGCGGTCAGCGGCTGGCCGTCCTGCCATTTCAGATTTGGTTTTAAGGTCAGGGTGTAGCTGAGATTATCGGCGGACGGCGTCAGGCTTTCGGCAAGACCCCATTCGATTTTGCCGTCGTTAAAACTGTAGAGCGGAGCGTAAAGCGCCTGCATGATAGTCAGCGTGGTGCGGTCGCTGGCGTACAGCGGGTTCACGGCCAGTGGATCGCCGGAGGTAATACCGATAATCAGCGAACCACCGTCTTTTGGCGCATCGCTTTTTGCCGCTGGCGCGTTCGCCGTTTCATTCTTTTTAGCATCATCACAGCCCGCTGCGGCCAACGCCAAGGACACCAGAACAGCAGATAACAGTAGCTTGCGCATATCCAACTCACTCCTTGCCATAAAAGTATTTAATACTGAAAAGTTCTTTTTATTCAGAAGCATCATATTCAGCTTTGTCATATTGCGCATTAACAATGAAAATGCGATTTTCGATTAAGCTTATAACCGTTTTGATATATATAAGCGCCCGAAGGAATAGCGCCTAATCTATTGCGCTCGCAACGTTAAATGGTTCACGAATCTCCTGCTACACTGCCTCAACACATCACTAAAAAGGCAGATCAACATGTCCGACAACACTTACCAGCCACCGAAAGTGTGGGAATGGAAACAGAACAACAACGGCGGCGCGTTCGCTAATATCAACCGCCCGGTTTCTGGCGCAACCCATGAAAAAGAACTCCCGGTTGGCGCACATCCGCTGCAGCTTTATTCCCTTGGCACGCCAAACGGCCAGAAAGTAACAATCATGCTGGAAGAGCTACTGGCGCTCGGCGTGACGGGTGCGGAATATGATGCGTGGCTGATCCGCATCGGCGAGGGCGATCAGTTCTCCAGCGGTTTTGTGGACGTGAACCCTAACTCGAAAATTCCGGCACTTCGTGACCACTCAGTGAACCCGCCGCTGCGCGTATTTGAATCCGGTAATATCCTGCTGTACCTGGCAGAAAAATTCGGCCACTTGCTGCCAAAAGATCCGGCGGGACGCACCGAAACTCTGAACTGGCTGTTCTGGCTGCAAGGCTCTGCTCCATTCCTCGGCGGCGGTTTCGGTCATTTCTTCAACTATGCGCCGGTTAAGATTGAGTACGCGATTGATCGTTTCACGATGGAGTCCAAACGCCTGCTCGACGTGCTGGATAAGCAGTTAGGTCGCGGTCGCTATGTGGCGGGTGATGAGTACAGCATTGCCGATATCGCCATCTGGCCGTGGTTCGGCAACGTGGTGCTCGGTAACGTCTACAACGCCGCCGAATTCCTGGATGCGGGAAGTTACAAGAACGTCCAGCGCTGGGCAAAAGAAGTCGCCGAGCGCCCGGCGGTGAAACGAGGCCGTATCGTCAACCGGACCTTTGGCGAGCCGAGCGAACAGCTGCATGAACGTCATGCGGCGAGCGACTTCGATACCCACACCGAAGACAAACGTCCGGCCTAATACGATGACACATTGCCCGGTGGCGCTGCGCTTACCGGGCCTACGTTTGTTTTGTAGGCCGGATAAGCGCAGTGCCATCCGGCATAATTACACGCCGAAACCCGCCTGCTGCAATATCGCCTTTGCCTTTTCCGACTGTAAAAACTCCGCCAGATTCTCTGCCTGTGGTGTCATCACTGCACAGGCATATTCCGCACGCGGGTTAATAGGCTCCGGAATGTTCAGCACGCTCAAACCGTTTATCTGACGAAGCTCAGGCGCGTAGCTGGCGTAGCCGATGAACAGGTCCGCCTGGCCACTCTGGATGACCCATTCCGCTGCCAGTTTACCTGTCGGAATTGGCGCACTATCTCGCCCGCCGACCAGCGCCATTGCCCGCTCACGCACCGCAATACCCGCTTCACCCATGCGCGTAAACAGCTCCTGCGTATAGTCGCCAGAAGGGTCGCACCCCGCCGTTGACGTCGCCACCCGCAGGTCGGGACGCGTGAGCAAAGTGAACCAGTCATCGCCCTCGCGCAGCGCGTTGCTGCGCACGGTTAGACAAAGTGTGTTGCTGGCAAACGGCACCACGGAACGTGCTTGTCCTTGCTGAAGCAACGCCTGCGGATGGGCAACATTTGCAGACGCAAACAGATCGCACGGTTCCCCTGCTTCAATGCGTTCGCGCAATAGCCCTGCCGGGCCAAAATGGGTTTCGACCGATTGCGGAAAGTGTGCCAGTAATGACGACCATACTTTGCGCAGGCTGCCCGCCGCCAGCACGCGCATCAGTCGATACCTTCGTAATGGGTGCGGTAGAAACGCTGATACCAGTCGTCCGCGACCTTACGCATATCGATATCTTTAAACTTCTCAGGATAGAGTTTTTTCGCCATCCACAACTCACCGATGCCCATTGCTTCCGGCATCGGGTAGCCCCACGCTTTGGCGTAATCCGGCATCAGATAGACGCGGTGGTTTTTGACGGCATCGATCACCTGCCACTGTGATGAATTTTTGATTTCATCGACCACAGACGGATAACGATCTTGCACGAAGATCACCTGCGGATTCCAGGCAATGATTTGCTCCATCGCCACGGTTTTGAAGCCCTGGATGGTCGCCGCCGCCACATTGAGTGCGCCAGCATGAGCCATCATCAGGCCGGTGTATTTTCCAGAACCGTAGGTGGTCAGTTCCGGGTTAGCCATATAAGCGCGAATACGCTGCTCTGCCGGAATGTCCTTCAAACGATCGCTGACCATTTTGCGACCCTTATCAGTAGCGTCGATCAGATCTTTGGCTTCCTGCGGTTTGTTAACGATCTCACCGATCAGGGTGATACCCTCGCGCAGCCCCAGGTCATAGGCTTTTTCTTCGTCGGCCATCGTTGGATTGAGTTTCGCTTTTTCCCCCGCTGCGTCGTGGCGCAGGGAGATGGCGATAACCGGGATGCCCAGGCTGCTGATTTTGTCGATCATTTCCTGCGGCGCGTAGTTGGTGACAAACACCACCTGTGGGTGCAGGGCGATCAGTTTCTCAGGGTCTACGTGGGTGAGATCGCCGAGCGTCGCTTTCTGATTCAGCCCCGGAGCCAGACGGGCGTAACCCTCGCCAAGCTGCTGTTTCCAGTTCGCCATCACGCCAACGATTTTGTCGGTGGCATTCATTTGCACCAGCAGGTTCAGCGTCTGATGCTGAAGCACGACCACCCGATCAACCTGGTCGGGAACGGTGACAGTGCGGCCAATTTGATCGGTTATCTGACGAGATGCCTGAGAAGATAACGGGAGTAAAATCAGTAAACTAAAGGTAATTCCCTGCCAAAATCGTTTTTTCATAATGCCCTCTCACTTTCGTTATGAAATGGATTATATAACGATTCGAGCAGCGGATCTTCGTATGCTTTGGGGGTATGGATTACATCCACATTGGCACAAGAAAAGAAAACCCCAACACATACAGAGCGTTCGACCTGTTCGTTTCTCTACGCATGGTTGATTAATCCACCAGCGCCACAATTTTACCTTCGTAGCGCTGAATACATTTTCTGAGTTCCAGATCGTTAGTCACATTTAGCTTTCGCATAATGCTTCTTTTATGTGTGCTGAATGTTTTTTCACTGCGGAACAGGACTTTCGAAATTTAGAGTAAGACGACAGTTGAACCACTGCCGCGAGAAAATCCATCCATTCGACTTTCGTTTCAATATCTAAACGAGGCGTGCATTACGTTTAAACGTAAACACCGTTTTATAATTGCAATGACGGCGGGTGACGATGTCATGTGTTTGCTGACCGGAGGCGTAATCCAGAAGAACATTTAATTCCGAGTCCGCATTATTTTGCACAACAACGCGTCAAGCCCCACGACGCCGATAAGTAAAACTCTGGCAGCATCTGACGAGTTGCAAATTTCTTCCGTTAACTGCTCCAGAGAAAAACAGGGGATAACCCGGTGTTCCTTTTCCTGGAGTTGGACACACAGGCCATTGCGTAACAAAACACGCGCTTCAAAAAGAATAACGAGGGGTAAGGAATTCATAGCATCCATTGCAGGTCATAAAATTAAAAAGCCTGTACAAGATAATTCTCAGGCTTTTTTATTCAATCGAAATAAAATCCACTAATGGACTCAATAAAAAACTCCTACTGACTTCAAACGGTTGTTGTCCGGTCTCTTTTGCTATCTCTTTACAAATGCAGATGCACTTATCGCAAATCACTCTCTTTTTTCAACAGCATATTTACAACTGACGCTAAACTGGCAAGAATAATTCTTATTTTCCTAAGAAACTTCCTATGTCAGAACAGGCGCTACGACAACAGATTCAAAATCTGAAAAAGCATAACGCCCGGCTTGCACGGCTGGCCCGTGACGCCCGTAGCAAGCTCAGCGCTGCGCTGGACGGCACTGGCCTGTGTCTGTGGCAACTTGACGTGCCCACTGGGAAGTTGATTATCTACAATCGCCGCTGGGGATCGATGCTCGGCTATCAGCCGAAAGAGCTGAGCGCACAATTCGACGTTTGGCGGGAACATCTTCATCCCGATGATAAGCAGATGGTGCTGGATGCTTTTTACGATCATCTGCACGGCAACACCCCGTTCTACGAAGCGCTGCACCGTATGCAGCATAAAAACGGTACCGTCAGTTGGGTTCTCGATCGCGGTCGCGTGAGTGAATGGGATGAGCACGGGAATCCGATAAAAGTGACCGGCACCCACATCGATATGACCAAAGAAAAGCAGTACGAAGAACAGCTCGCGCTGCTGGCAAACCACGATCCGCTCACGGGCCTTGCCAATCGCCACGCCCTGCTCAAACACTTTTCCGCACTTAAAACGCAGGGCCCTCTGTGTGTGGCGTTTATCGATCTGGATGATTTCAAAACGGTTAACGACACCTTCGGCCATCGCAGCGGTGACGAACTGCTGATCCAGCTCAGTCGACGCCTGCGTGAAACCTGCCCGCAAGGTTCGATTGTGGGTCGTCTGGGCGGCGATGAATTTGTCCTGCTGCTGCCCTTCCCGCTCTCCAGCCTGTGGGTAAATAGCACCGCGCATAGCTGTCTGCGTGCGGCGCTAACGCCCTTTGAGCTGGATAACGGTCAGGCGCAGGTGGGGGCGTCGATCGGGATTGATGAGGTGCAAGCACAGGATGATTTTGTGAATGCCCTGCGCCGCGCCGATCAATCGATGTACCAGATCAAACACACCGGGAAAAATGGCGTGGCGATCGGCTCGACGTTGATTTCAATTTCACGTACCGGAACGGACGCGTGAAAAGCAGTCGCCTGCAAAACATCATCCAGCTGCTGAGCGGCTGCGATGGGCTGACCACTGATACGCTGGCAGAGCACTTCGCGGTCAGCAAAGAGACTATCCGCCGCGATTTGAAAGGGCTTCAGCAGCAGGGAAAAATTGTGCGCCACCACGGTCGGGCGCGCGCCATTCACCCGGACAGCCGTGATGGTGGAGAACCTTTTGGCGCGCGGCTCAAAAGCCATTATGCCGATAAAGCGGATATTGCCCACCGCGCGCTGGACTGGATAAGCACCGGCATGACCGTCGCGCTGGACGCCAGCTCGACCTGTTTTCATCTGGCTCGCCAGCTTCCTGACATCGAACTGACGGTGTGCACCAACAGTCTGCCCATTTGTCATGAAATGGCGAAACGCGAGCGCATCAACTTGATCTGCACGGGGGGCACGCTGGATCGCAAGTATCGCTGCTATGTGAACCCTGCGCTGGTGACGCTGCTAAAAGGACTGGATATCGACCTGTTTATTTTTTCCTGCGAAGGCGTGGATGAACAGGGCAACATCTGGGACCCGGCCGAGCAAAATGCGGCCTTTAAGGCGCAACTGCTACGCCGGGCCAGTCAGTCTTTATTATTAATCGATAAGAGTAAATTCCAGCGTTCGAGCGAGGTGAAGATAGGTTCGCTTTCTCAGGTCACGCAGATGATCACCGACGCTCATCCTTCCAGACGGTAGCCCGCCATAAAGTAGCGCAGCGTGGTGCTGGACTGATTCTCTTTGAAGAAATCCATCACCATGTCGCGATCCAGACCGTAGCGCCGCGTCAAAATTCCCGCTTCCCAGGCGCTCAACTGGCGATCGCCGGTTTTCTCAAACATACGGTGCGAAAAGCCCAGTACGAATCCGCGTTTGTAGTCGGAACAGAAATGCGCCACGTTTTTAGCAGTATCCGCCTGCGCCGCGCGCATTCCCGCCATCAGCCCTTTGCCAAAATGGTTTTCCATTAGCCTGCCCTCAATCGTTATATATTAAATTATATAGCGATATTTTGAGCGATGGCTAGTGGAAAATGAGGCCGCTGTGGGCGGCCTTTGAAGGATCAATCAAAACGAAACCCATTCGTCCGGCACGCCGGGCGATTTCGCGCGTGCAGGAGTTTTAGGGGAAGCGATGACTGCGGCACCTTTCGGCTCCTGCGCTGACAGGCGGAATTTTTGTACCGAACGTTGCAACTCTTCCGTCTGGCGCTCAAGCGCCGAGGCGGCAGCGGAAACTTGCTCGACTAGCGAGGCGTTCTGTTGCGTCACGCCGTCCATCTGGGTAATCGCCACGCCGACCTGTGAAATCCCCTTGCTCTGCTCTTCCGACGCCGACGCAATCTGCTTCATGATGGTCGTCACTTCGGTAACCGCGCGCAGAATCGCCTCCATCGTGGTGCCCGTATCGTTGACGATTTTCGCTCCTTGCTCGACGCGCGAAACGGAATCAGCGATCAGCCCTTCAATCTCCTTCGCCGCATTCGCACTTCGACTCGCCAGGTTGCGAACTTCGCCTGCCACCACCGCAAATCCACGGCCCTGTTCCCCGGCGCGCGCCGCTTCAACCGCCGCATTGAGTGCCAGAATATTGGTCTGGAACGCAATGCTATTAATCACCGTGGTGATCTCAGCGATTTTCTTCGAGCTGGCAGAAATCCCGCTCATGGTAGTGACCACATCCTCGACCAGTGAACCGCCGCGACTTGCCGTCGTGGAGGCAACATCTGCCAGTTGACTGGCCTGGCGCGCATTTTCAGCGTTCAGTTTCACCGTGGCAGTGAGCTGCTCCATGCTGGCCGCCGTCTCTTCCAGCGCCGCCGCCTGCTCTTCAGTACGCGAGGAGAGATCGTTATTGCCGCTGGATATTTCAGTCGCGCCGCGCCAGATATTTTCGCTACCGGAACGAATAGAGCTGACCGCTTCACGCAGACTGTCCTGCATCGCGGTTAACAGAGGCACCAGTCGGCCCACACAGTTACGCCCGAAGGGTGCAATCGGCTGGCTGAGATCGCCCTGTGCAATCTGACGGAAATGCTCACGAATACGATCCAGAGGTTTCACCAGCATCGCCACCAGATAGCGATCGGTGAACAACAGGATCAACAAACCAATAATGGTCGCCGCGATAATCACGACGCGCGTCATGCTGGTCAGGCCGTCAACCACGTCGCGAGTGCTGTCGAGCGTACTGGCAGCCGCGGTGTTGAATTTATCCGCCGCCGCCCCGAAAGCACGACTCAACGGCGGTGTGACGTTATTGGCCTGCTGGCGATAACCCTCGATCGTTCCTTGCTGTGCCTGCTGCATTTGCTGCGCAATCCCTTGATCCAGCAGTGCCTGCCAGCTGCCGATCACCTCTGCCGAGATTTTTTCATCCATCGGGCCTGGCGAGATGGCTTTCATCTCGTTGAGCTTCTTGCTCATATTATCCAGCGCAAGTTGTGCGGAGGCTAAATCAGGATTTCCGCCTGCGGCTTTGGCTTCCATTGCACGACTAAGACGCGTGACGAAGCGGAAATATTGATCGTTGCCCTGACTTAAGATCGTCATTTGTTTAACAATTTGACGATCGATTTCGTTCCCATCTGAGACCCTGGAAAGTGACCAGGTGCTGTAAAGCCCAACCCCTGCCCACATCAAACAAAAAATACCCAGAATCGTCAGCATGACGAACCGGATAGTAAAATTACGAAGCATTTGCATAAGAGTATCCTTGCCGTTAGGGAAAACTCGCCCAAAGGCGAGTCTTATCTTGGTTATCGGCAGGAATGGGGGAAGATATATGCTTTAGGGCATATATTTATAAAAACGCGCACTCCCTGACTTTAACAAAAGCCTGAATGACGAATACCCTGATAATTAGCACGCAAATATAATAAAAAAAAGCCGCTGTTATCCGGCTCTTTTTTGAAATAATACATTCATACTAGTTCAAATATTTCTCAAACCATCCCAATGTTCTTTTCCACGCCAGCTCTGCTGCGGCTTCGTCATAGCGTGGGGTCGAATCGTTATGGAATCCGTGATTTACGCCGGGATAAATATAGGCCTCATAGACGTTATTATTGGCCTTCAGAGCGGCTTCATACGCTGGCCAGCCTTCGTTAATGTTCTTATCAAGCTCTGCATAATGCAGCAGCAATGGCGCTTTTATTTTGGCGACATCCGCCGCTGCAGGCTGGCGTCCATAAAAGGGTACGGCGCATTCCAGCTCAGGATAGGCCACCGCCACCGCATTGGAAACGCCGCCACCGTAGCAAAATCCGGTGATCCCGACTTTTCCGGTCGCCTCGGGGTGTATTTTCATAAACTCAACGGCGGCAAAGAAATCGTTCATCAGCTTTGTCGGATCGACTTTTTGCTGCAGCACTTTGCCCTCTTCATCGTTGCCGGGATAACCGCCGACGGAGCTTAATCCATCGGGTGCGAGGGCGATGTATCCCGCTTTGGCGACACGCCGGGCAACATCTTCAATGTACGGATTCAGCCCACGGTTTTCGTGCACCACCACCACGGCGGGCACTTTCCCGGCCACTTTCGCAGGCTTGACCAGATATCCCCGCACCTCGCCATGACCGTTTGGTGAAGGATAATGAATGTATTCGGGCAGAATATCGGGATCGGTGAATTTCACCTGCTCGGCCAGCGCGTAGTTTGGCTTAAGCATATTGAATAATGCCAGCGCCGTTACGCCGCCAACCGCATAGCGCGCCGCCAGATTCAGGAACTCGCGTTTGGATATTTTGCCGTGAGCGTAATAGTCATAATAATCGAGCAATTCTTGCGGAAAATCTTTAGCGGTCAGACGCGTCATCGCATATCTCCAGAAATTGTGATTTTATAATCATAGAATGAAAACGCTGTTTCGAAACTTCATCGATAAGAAAGGAGACATCATGTCCTGGACCCCCTACCCAAGCCGCTACGATAATATGCAGTACCGATACTGCGGTAAAAGCGGCCTGCGCCTGCCCGCACTGTCGCTAGGATTGTGGCACAGCTTCGGCCACGTTCAGCCTCTTGATACCCAGCGTACGCTTCTGCGCAAAGCCTTCGATTTAGGCATTACCCATTTCGATCTTGCCAATAACTACGGGCCGCCTCCCGGCAGCGCGGAAGAGAATTTTGGCCGTCTGCTGCGCGAAGATTTTGCCGCGTACCGCGATGAGTTGATTATCTCCACCAAAGCCGGATACGACATGTGGCCTGGCCCCTACGGCTCAGGCGGCTCGCGTAAATACCTGCTCGCCAGCCTCGATCAAAGCCTGAAGCGCATGGGCGTGGATTATGTCGATATTTTCTATTCGCATCGCGTCGATGAAAATACGCCGATGGAAGAGACCGCCGCCGCGCTGGCCCACGCCGTACAGAGTGGTAAAGCGCTGTACGTGGGGATTTCGTCTTACTCCCCGGAACGCACGCAGAAAATGACCGAGCTGCTGCGCGAGTGGAAAATCCCGCTGCTGATCCATCAGCCGTCCTATAACCTGCTAAACCGCTGGGTGGATAAGAGCGGCCTGCTCGATACGCTGGTGGCAAACGGTACCGGTTGTATTGCGTTTACGCCGCTGGCGCAGGGTTTGCTGACCGGAAAATACCTGAACGGCATCCCGGACGGTTCGCGGATGCAGCGCGAGGGGAAAAAGGTGCGCGGGTTGACGGAGAAGATGCTGACCGATGCCAACCTGAACAGTTTGCGTCTGCTCAATGAAATGGCGCAGGAGCGCGATCAGACGATGGCACAGATGGCGCTGAGCTGGCTGCTCAAAGATGAGCGCGTGACGTCAGTACTGATTGGTGCCAGCCGCCCTGAACAGCTCGAAGAGAATGTCCAGGCGCTGAATAATCTGCACTTTAGCGACGATGAGCTAACGCGGATTGATCGCCACGTTGCGGACGGAGAGCTGAATTTGTGGCAGGCATCGTCGGATAAGTAGTTATAGTCAGTGCGGTTTGATGCCCTCACCCCGGCCCTCTCCCACAGGGAGAGGGAGAAAAAAGTCTCACCGAACATTCCCCTCTCCCTGTGGGAGAGGGTTAGGGTGAGGGAAATACCAGGGTATTTACGCTACACCGTCGCAGGATCGACTACCGGGCGCTCGTACTCCGGCCAGACCAGCACCACAAGTTCCGGATAAGCCTGTAAGCTAAACTCGCGAAAACACTGGCGCAGATTCAGCACATCGAGGTCGGAATGCGACACTTTTTCACCGTTCAGGCAGCGCTTTTTGATATTGTCATAATATTTATAGACCGCCGAGTTGAGATCGCTGCAGCGGCGCTGAGCCTCAAAAAGTCCCGGTGTATCGTTTATTTCTGTCATCTTCATGCGCTTTATTGTGGCGTGCAGAAAATCGATATATTCATGATTCACCCGCCAATACCACACTGGCGTTATCGCATTCATCAGCATCGAGAAATGGTCTTCACCCTCCTCTTTGGTCATAGGAATGGGTTGGGATGACTCGCCAGTTTGCTGTAAGTCTTTCGTTTTATTGAACTCTCGCATCAATAAAAGAACACCGGCGGTAAGCACCAGTAATGTAATGACAGAATAAAAAATGCTGTTCATGGGTTGGCTCCATTTTTTTTGATTTTAAATTTGCCTCATGTTATTGTCAACGAATCTCACGTCCTATTCGATCCTACCCTGTTGAAATTAAAGGATATTAAAATGCTGCCCGACAATCTTGTGCCGGTCAGGTACCACATCGCCTCTGTGGTCCCTAAATCGGCGGAAGCAGAAAGCAATGCTAATTTCACTCAGGGAAAAAGAAAGCTATCCGATTTCGAAGCTGACATATTAATTGGTGTTACCCGTACGGGTAAATCACGTAATATGCTGCTGGAAGAGCACGACCGCCATATAAAAGACCGGCTATTCCGCGTGGTAAAGATTGAAGCCTTTGCCCACCTGCTTAACGACCTGCAGGCTGAAGGTGAAATAGATGCCCAGACATTAAGTCAAATAATGGCTGAAAAAACGGAAGAAATAAATGAAGCGGGTAACGAAATTTGGCTTAATCTAATTACGCGAGAAAAAAACAATCCCATTTTTTATAAACTAGAGGATGATTAACGTGAAAGAAGTTGAAGACAATAACGTTTATTTGACTTTAGATAACCATAAAAGCGATGAGTTTATCTTAAAGCAGAATCTCGATGCATTGATAAAACATAAAAATGACGAGATGACCCGCATTGCGCAAGACATGGTATCGATCCCAGCCGCGCTAGTGCGTCTGAAATGGGAAAATCGCCGTGAGATATATTCTCTGCAGGTGAAAGAAGAAATATACGGTTCGATGATTAATGCGCTCATGGAACTTAAGCCAGAGCTTAAAGAAAAAATCATGGGACGGCTGGAAAGCAACTATCAGCATATGCTGACCAGAGAGTCCGCCACACTGCGTCTTACTCGTAAGTTGGCTGACGGCGGATATCACACCTCCAATGTCACCGCTGTTGCTCTGGACGAAGAAGCGCTTGCCGCGAAGACCGACGCGTCTTCAGACCCTAAATAACGGCCCATCCCCGTCAGATTCGCCTGAATCAGCCCACCCCTTCCGTAAGCTCCCCTAGACTTAATGCCTTAAGTCACCGTTAAGGAGCGCTCTTATGTCAAACCATCAGACGAAAATCCAGAATCCCATCACCCAATACCACACCGGCGAATATGCGAAGCAAAAGCAGCCTGCGCCCGGCGTACAGTCGAAGATGACGCCTGTGCCTGATTGTGGCGAAAAGAGCTATAAAGGCAGCGGCAGGCTCCAGGACCGCAAGGCTCTGGTGACGGGCGGAGATTCCGGAATCGGACGCGCCGCAGCCATTGCTTACGCGCGTGAAGGCGCTGATGTCGCGATCAACTACCTCCCAGCGGAAGAAGAAGATGCCCAGCAGGTGAAACAGCTTATCGAAGAGGCGGGTCGTACAGCCCTGCTGATCCCCGGCGATTTGAGCGATGAGTCCTTTGCCCGCTCGCTTGTGCATAAAGCACATGAAGCCTTAGGCGGGCTGGATACGCTGGCGCTGGTCGCAGGGAAGCAGGTCGCCGTCGAGAAGATTGCCGATCTGACCACCGAGCAGTTCAAACAAACCTATGCGGTGAACGTACTGGCGCTTTTCTGGATCACCCAGGAGGCGATTCCGCTCCTGCCTGCCGGTTCCAGCATTGTGACCACCTCGTCGATTCAGGCCTATCAGCCGAGCGCACATCTGCTCGATTATGCCTCTACTAAGGCGGCGATATTGAACTACAGCCGGGGTCTGGCGAAACAGGTGGCGGAGAAAGGTATTCGCGTCAACGTCGTCGCCCCAGGTCCAATCTGGACCGCGTTGCAAATTTCTGGCGGACAGACGCAGGAGAAAATCCCGCAGTTTGGTCAGAAGACACCGATGAAGCGTGCGGGGCAGCCTGCTGAGCTGGCTGGGGTGTATGTCTATCTGGCAAGTCAGGAATCGAGTTACGTGACGGCGGAAGTGCACGGCGTGTGCGGCGGGGAGCATTTGGGATAAACGTCTGTGCGGGCTGTTGCCCTCACCCCAACCCTCTCCCACGGGAGAGGGAGAACACAAACAAAAACGGTAACCCTTGGGTTACCGTTTTGCATTTTATTTGGCTGCCGTTTTCTCTTCGCCTACCAAACCAATCTTGAGATAACCCGCCTGGTGAAGCCGGTCCATTACTCTCATCATAGTTTCGTAGTCGACGGTTTTATCCGCGCGGAAGAAGACGGTGGTGTCTTTCTTGCCCTCAGTCAGCGCATCGAGTGCCGGAACAACGGATTCATCGGTAACCGGGTCGTTGCCCAGGAACATCGATTTATCGGCTTTTACCGACAGGTAAATCGGTTTTTCCGGTCGCGGCTGCGGCTGGCTGGAAGACGCCGGCAGATTCACCTTCACGTCCACCGTCGCCAGAGGCGCGGCCACCATGAAGATAATCAGCAGAACCAGCATGACGTCGATAAACGGCGTCACGTTGATTTCATGCATTTCGCCGTTATCGTCCAGATTTTCATTAAGACGCATTGCCATAACGTATCAACCTACACGCAGTTTCGAAGCAGAATGGACCGGCTTAACGGAGCTGGCACTGAGGTCGAGATCGCGGCTTTGCAGCAGCAGAACCTGCGCAGCAACATCACCGAGCGTGGCTTTGAAGCTGCCAATCATACGCGCGAAGACGTTATAGATAACCACCGCCGGGATGGCAGCAATCAGGCCGATAGCCGTTGCCAGCAGCGCTTCTGCGATACCCGGCGCCACAACCGCAAGGTTAGTGGTTTGCGTTTGAGCAATCCCGATGAAGCTGTTCATAATGCCCCATACGGTACCAAACAGACCGACAAACGGCGAAATTGCACCGATAGTCGCCAGATAACCATTCCCACGGCCCATGTGTCGACCGACGGCAGCCACGCGACGCTCCAGGCGGAAACCTGTACGCTCTTTAATGCCTTCGTTATCTTCACTGCCAGCGGAGAGTTCCAGCTCGTTCTGAGCTTCGTAAACTAATTGGGTGGTCAGGCTTTTCGCTGCGAACGCTGACGTCATGTCAGACGCCTGATCCAGAGAGCGAGCTTCAGCCAGTTGCTGCTGCTCGCGCTTGAGACGACGCTTTTGGGAAATCAGCTCGACGCTCTTGCTGAAGAAAATTGCCCAGGTGATCACGGACGCCAGAATCAGGCCGATCATCACAATCTTAACCACGATGTCAGCATGTTGATACATGCCCCAAACGGAGAGATCCGTCTGCATCAAATTATTACCCACTCTGTATCTCCAGGACGCAAATCACAAATTCTGAGCATAATAATATCAAAACCACGTCGAATTGATAGTAGTTCTCATTAGTATTTGCATAGTGCCGTAAATTTCGCTCATTTTCCTTGCGCTTACGCAGTAAAAATTTCTTATGCGTATTTTTGATAAAATTTTCTGCTTATTCGCTTAGCATCCGGGTGCAGATTTTCATAGTCGTGGTAGTCTGGACGTCCAGACGGATAAAAGAGGTTTAGCGAACATGACAGAGAAGCATCTTGATACCACGCTTGTCCAGGCCGGACGCAGTAAAAAGTACACTCAGGGTTCGGTCAATAGCGTGATTCAGCGCGCCTCCTCGCTGGTCTTCGATACCGTTGAGGCCAAAAAGCACGCCACCCGTAACCGGGCGAAAGGCGAGCTGTTTTACGGTCGTCGCGGCACGCTGACCCATTTCTCATTGCAGGAAGCGATGTGCGAGCTGGAAGGCGGTGTCGGTTGTGCGCTATTCCCGTGCGGCGCAGCGGCGGTAGCCAATACTATTCTGGCGTTTGTTGAACAGGGCGACCATATCCTGATGACCAACACCGCCTACGAGCCGAGCCAGGATTTCTGCACCAAAATTCTGACCCGTCTGGGCGTCACCACCGGCTGGTTCGATCCGCTGATCGGCGAAGGGATCGCAGAACTTATTCAGCCAAATACGCGCATCGTGTTCCTGGAATCTCCCGGCTCTATCACAATGGAAGTGCATGACGTTCCGGCCATTGTTCGCGCGGTACGCCGCATCGCGCCTGACGCCATCATCATGATCGACAATACCTGGGCGGCGGGCGTGCTGTTTAAAGCCCTCGATTTTGACATCGACATCTCTATTCAGGCGGCGACCAAATATCTGATTGGGCACTCCGACGGCATGATTGGCACGGCGGTGTCTAACGCCCGCTGCTGGGATCAGCTGCGCGAAAATGCTTACCTGATGGGGCAGATGGTCGATGCCGATACTGCCTACATGACCAGCCGTGGTATTCGCACGTTGGGCGTTCGCTTGCGTCAGCATCATGAAAGCAGCCTGAAAGTGGCCGAATGGCTGGCACAACATCCGCAGGTGGAACGCGTCAATCATCCGGCGCTACCGGGCAGCAAAGGCCACGAGTTCTGGAAACGTGACTTTACGGGCAGCAGCGGTTTGTTCTCGTTTGTGCTTAAAAAACGCCTGAACAACGACGAGCTGGCAGCCTACCTGGATAACTTCTCGCTCTTTAGCATGGCCTACTCGTGGGGCGGCTTTGAATCTCTGATTCTGCCTAATCAGCCTGAGCAGTTGGCTGAGCTACGTCCCGGCGGCGAAATCGACTTTACCGGCACCCTGATCCGACTGCATATCGGTTTAGAAAATGTTGATGATCTGCTCGCGGATTTGTCGGCAGGTTTTGAACGTATCGTGTAGAGTGCAGGCTGTAAACGTACTCCCGGACGGTTTTACAGACACAGGCCGCATAAAAGTCTGCGTTTGTTGCGTACGCGATCAACCCAAGCCGGGTAAATCAGGAGTACAATAGCCGCATATCCGTTGTTCCACAGGAAAGTCCATGGCTGTCATTCAAGATATTATCGCTGCGCTCTGGCAACACGATTTTGCAGCGCTGGCGGACCCGCATGTTGTGGGTGTTGTTTATTTCGTTATGTTCGCCACATTATTTCTGGAAAACGGCCTGCTGCCAGCATCGTTCCTTCCCGGCGACAGCCTGCTGTTATTAGCCGGTGCGTTAATCGGTAAAGGCGTTATGGACTTCGCCCCGACGGTCGTGATTTTAACCTCCGCCGCCAGTCTGGGCTGCTGGCTGAGCTATTTGCAGGGCCGCTGGCTCGGGAATACCCGCGTGGTGAAAGGCTGGCTGGCGCAACTGCCGGTCAAATATCACGAAAGAGCGACCTGCATGTTTGACCGTCATGGCCTGCTGGCGCTGCTGGCTGGGCGTTTTCTGGCCTTCGTTCGCACTCTGCTGCCAACAATGGCCGGGATTTCTGGTCTGTCGAACCGCCGCTTTCAATTCTTTAACTGGCTGAGCGGCCTGCTGTGGGTCGGCGTGGTCACGTCACTGGGTTATGCGCTGAGCATGATCCCGTTCGTTAAACACCACGAAGATCAGGTCATGACTTTCCTGATGATCCTGCCGATTTTCCTGCTGGTTGCGGGCCTCGTGGGAACGTTGTTTGTGGTTATTAAGAAGAAATGCTGTAGCGCCTAATTTCTTCCATCCTCTCCCCAATGGGGAGAGGATAATTTAAATCCCCTGCATCATTCTGATTCGCGCCGCATCTTCCCCCGGCGTCACGCCAAAATAGCGTTTAAATTCACGACTGAACTGCGACGCACTTTCGTACCCCACGCGCATCGCCGCCGCGCTGGCCTTCATGCCGTCGTGAATCATCAGCATCCGCGCTTTGTGCAGGCGATAGCTTTTCAGATATTGCAGCGGCGAGGTGCTGGTGACGGATTTAAAGTTATGGTGAAACGCCGAGACGCTCATATTAGCTTCTGACGCCAGCTCATCGACACTCAGGTTTTCCGTGTACTGACTTTCAATGCGCTTCAATACACGGCTGATCAGGCTGAAATGGGTCTGACGGCTCACCAGCGCCAGCAGCGCCCCGCCGCCCGGTCCCATCAGCACGTGATACAGAATCTCACGGATAATCTGCTTACCCAGAATACGCGCATCGAGCGGGCGTTCCATCACATCCAGCAGGCGCTCAATGGCGCAAAGAATTTCATCCGAGAGCGTCGCGGAGTTGATTCCGCTTGCCGCCATCGCCGGCTGGAACAGTTCGTCTTCGCCAATATCCATCAGCAGCTCCTGCAGCTGAAGAATATCCACGTTGACGCGAATACCGGCCAGCGGAACCGCCTCTGTCGCGAAAGTTTCACATTCAAAGGGTAAAGGTACTGTCAGGAGCAAATATTCATTGGTGTCATAGCGGAACACGCGTTCGTTGATATAGCCAATTTTATGGCCCGAAAAGAGAAATACGATGCCAGGCTGATACATCACAGGCGTGCGCGTACCGGGCTGCGTGCCGTACAACAGGCGGATATCCGGCAGCAGCTCATTGAGATTATTTTCTTTATCTTTCAGTCTATTAATTTGGCCTGTTAGCTGAAGGCAAATCTCATCGCGGTTCATTTAGGTTCGTTCCCGATACGGTTTCCAGTGATGCCAGTTTGCGCATCTTTTTCCCTTTTCTCCAGCCCTCTGTAGAAATGGGCAAGACAACGGCAGGAATGTGCATTGAGAGGCGTGCGTCCGATGGCCACAATGGGCACCATCAGGCAGCCATCGACGCCGCCACGTTTTTCACCCACATAAAGGGCACGAGCAATGAACAATTTTAATCTGCATACCCCAACCCGCATTCTGTTTGGTAAAAATGCCATCGCCGACCTGCGCGATCAGATCCCTGACGGTGCACGTGTACTGATCACCTACGGCGGCGGCAGCGTGAAGAAAACCGGCGTACTGGACCAGGTTTATAGCGCCCTGGAAGGCATGGACGTGCGTGAGTTTGGCGGCATCGAGCCAAATCCGTCTTACGAAACGCTGATGAACGCGGTCAAAATCGCCCGCGATGAGAAGATTACGTTCCTGCTGGCAGTCGGCGGGGGTTCGGTTCTCGACGGCACGAAATTTATCGCCGCAGCTGCGCATTACGCCGACGGCGTGGATCCGTGGGAAATCCTGCAAACCGGCGGAAGCAACATCACCAGCGCAATCCCGATGGGTTCTGTTTTGACCCTTCCAGCGACCGGTTCTGAGTCCAACAAAGGTGCGGTCATCTCGCGTAAAACCACCGGCGACAAGCAGGCTTTCATGAACGAACACGTTCAGCCCGTGTTTGCCATTCTGGACCCGGTTTACACTTACACCCTGCCACCGCGCCAGGTCGCTAACGGCGTGGTGGATGCCTTCGTTCACACCGTTGAGCAGTACGTAACCTATCCGGTTAACGGCAAAATTCAGGACCGCTTCGCAGAAGGTATTCTGCTGACGCTGGTGGAAGACGGCCCGAAAGCGCTGCAAGAGCCAGAAAACTACGACGTGCGTGCGAACGTGATGTGGGCAGCGACGCAGGCGCTGAACGGTCTGATTGGCGCAGGCGTGCCGCAGGACTGGGCCACCCATATGCTGGGCCACGAACTGACGGCGATGCACGGTCTGGATCACGCTCAAACGTTGGCCGTCGTTCTGCCTGCCCTGTGGAATGAAAAACGCGATACCAAGCGTGAAAAACTGCTGCAATACGGCGAGCGCGTCTGGAATATCACTACCGGTTCTGACGACGAGCGTATCGATGCCGCTATCGCAGCGACGCGTAACTTCTTCGAACAGCTGGGCGTGCCAACTCGCCTCTCCGGTTACGGCCTGGACGGCAGTTCAATCCCTGCTCTGCTGGCAAAACTGGAAGAGCACGGTATGACGCAAATTGGTGAGCGCAACGACATTACGCTGGACGTCAGCCGTCGCATTTACGAAGCGGCCCGCTAAGCGTTTTTGTCATCCCGCCTTTCGTTTTTTGACATTTCGTCCAGACTTAATGCACATCACATCACCGGGGACACCCCCGGTGATGAGCAAATGGAGGAGGAACAATGGCAAACCAAACCCTAATCAAGCTTCAGGACGGCAACGTCATGCCCCAGCTGGGGCTCGGCGTCTGGAAAGCCGGCAATGACGAGGTCGTTTCCGCCATTCACAAAGCACTGGAAGTCGGCTATCGGTCTATCGATACCGCCGCCGCATACAAAAATGAAGACGGCGTGGGCAAAGCCTTGTCCAGCGCTGACATCCCACGCGATGAGTTATTCATCACCACCAAACTGTGGAACGACGACCAAAAACGCCCGCGCGAAGCCCTGCTGGAAAGTCTGGAAAAACTCCAGCTCGATTTCGTTGATCTCTATCTGATGCACTGGCCGGTTCCGGCCATCGATCATTACGTCGAGGCGTGGAAAGGGCTAATCGACCTGCAACAAGAGGGGTTGGTGAAGAGCATCGGGGTCTGTAATTTCCAGATCCATCATCTGCAGCGTTTGATTGATGAAACCGGCGTTGCGCCAGTGATCAACCAGATTGAGTTGCACCCACTCATGCAGCAGCGTCAACTGCACGCCTGGAACGCCACGCACAAAATTCAGACCGAATCCTGGAGCCCGCTGGCTCAGGGCGGTGAAGGCGTGTTCGATCAGAAAATCATTCGGGATCTTGCCGAGAAGTACGGCAAAACTGTCGCGCAGATCGTCATTCGCTGGCATCTGGACAGCGGCCTGGTAGTAATCCCGAAATCGGTCACTCCGTCGCGCATTGCCGAGAACTTCGACGTCTGGGATTTCCGTCTGGATAAAGAGGAATTGAGCGAAATAGCGAAGCTGGACCAGGGCAAGCGTTTAGGGCCTGACCCGGATCAGTTTGGCGGGTAGTGTCGTAAAAAAAGCCGGGTGGCGGCTTGGCCTTACCCGGCCTACGGTTCGGTGCGGCATTTCTGCCGGATGGTGGCTGCGCCTTATCCGGCCTACGGTTTTGTAGGCCCGGTAAGCGCAGCACCACCGGGCAACACAGGCTTAGCGGCCTGCCACTTTCCCACGTTTTTTGTTCGACGCAGGCGTCTGACGCTGATGTGCTACCGGCGTATGCTTGGTCAGTGCCGGGCGCGTATTGCGGTTCTGACGACGCGCTTCGCGCATCTCATCCAGCGTTGGCGCAGGCACCAGACATTCGCGGCGCGAGCCAATCAAGTGCTTTTTACCCATATCTTCCAGCGCCTGACGGATCAGCGGCCAGTTCGCCGGATCGTGATAGCGCAACAGAGCCTTATGCAGACGACGCTGTTTGTCGCCTTTCGGCACCACCACATCTTCACTCTTATAACCAATCTTACTCAGCGGGTTTTTGCCGGTGTAATACATGGTCGTCGAGTTGGCGAGCGGCGACGGATAGAAGTTCTGCACCTGATCAAGACGGAAGCGGCGCTGCTTCAGCCACAGAGCCAGATTCACCATGTCCTCATCGCGCGTACCAGGGTGTGCGGAGATGAAGTACGGGATCAGATACTGCTCTTTCCCCGCCTGTTTGGAATAGGTATCAAACAGCTCTTTGAATCGGTCGTAGCTACCCATGCCCGGCTTCATCATCTTCGACAGCGGCCCTTCTTCCGTGTGCTCAGGGGCAATCTTCAGATAACCGCCGACGTGGTGGGTCGCCAGCTCTTTAATGTAGCGCGGATCTTCCACGGCGATGTCGTAACGCACGCCAGAGGCGATCAGGATTTTCTTGATACCCTTCAGGTCACGCGCGCGACGGTACAGATTGATCGTCGGCTCGTGGTTGGTGTCCATGTGCTGACAGATATCAGGATAGACGCACGACAGACGACGGCAGGTTTGCTCCGCACGCGGGGATTTGCAGCGCAGCATATACATGTTAGCCGTTGGGCCACCGAGATCGGAGATAACGCCGGTAAAGCCTGGGACTGAGTCGCGAATGGCTTCGATCTCGTTAACGATCGAATCTTCCGAGCGGCTCTGGATAATGCGCCCTTCGTGCTCGGTGATCGAACAGAACGAACACCCACCGAAGCAGCCGCGCATGATGTTGATCGAGAAGCGGATCATCTCGTACGCCGGAATGCGGCTGTTACCATACGCCGGGTGAGGAATACGCTTGTACGGCAGGGCAAAGACGCTGTCCATCTCTTCGGTCGAAAGCGGGATCGCCGGCGGGTTCACCCAGATATAGCGCTCGCCGTGCTTTTGCATCAGCGCGCGGGCGCAGCCTGGGTTGGTTTCATGGTGCAGAATGCGTGACGCGTGGGCGTACAGCACTTTGTCCGCTTTCACTTTCTCGAAGGAAGGCAGCAGCACGTAGGTTTTTTCCCAGGGTTTTGGACGCGGGGGCTGCACGACAACGGCTTTGGCTTCGGCTTTTTTCGGCTCGACCGGTTTGTTATCAGCACACGGCAGATCTTCGCCATACGGATGCGGGATCGGGTCGATTTTACCCGGCATATCGATGATGCGGGAATCCACCCCGCTCCAGCCCGGCAGCGCTTCTTTCACCATGATCGCGGTGTTACGCACGTCGCGGATGTTCCCGACCGGTTCGCCCTGCGCCAGACGGTGCGCCACTTCGACCAGCGGGCGTTCGCCGTTACCGAAGATCAGCATGTCGGCTTTGGAATCCACCAGCACCGAACGGCGCACGGTATCAGACCAGTAATCGTAATGCGCGGTACGGCGCAGGCTCGCTTCGATTCCCCCCAGGATGACCGGCACGTCTTTCCATGCTTCTTTACAACGCTGGGTGTAGACCAAAGTGGCGCGATCCGGACGCTTGCCGGCGACGTTATCGGCGGTGTAAGCATCGTCGTGACGCAGTTTGCGATCGGCGGTATAGCGGTTGATCATCGAGTCCATATTCCCGGCGGTGACGCCGAAAAACAGGTTCGGTTTGCCGAGGCTCATGAACGCCTCTTTGCTGTTCCAGTCTGGCTGAGAAATGATCCCAACTCGGAAGCCCTGCGCCTCCAGCATACGGCCACAGATGGCCATGCCGAAGCTCGGGTGATCGACGTACGCATCGCCCGTCACCAGAATAATGTCGCAGCTGTCCCAGCCCAGTTGGTCCATCTCTTCGCGGGACATCGGCAGGAATGGCGCCGGTCCAAAGCAGGCCGCCCAGTACTGGGGCCAGGAGAAGAGGTCTCGATCCGGCTGGATCAGGGATATTGCGCTCATAATGCTTCCGAAGAAAAAATAAACAAAGGGCGGGGATTATACGCTGGATTTATACGTTAAATGAAGGGGTATTATGCGGACGGGTTTTGCTGTTGCCCGGTGGCGCTGCGCTTACCGGGCCTACGTTCGTGGACGCTGGATGAACGTTCGGTGGTTTTGTAGGCCGGGTAAGGCGAAGCCGCCACCCGGCGTATTGATGCAGGTTATACCAGCGGATTCACCAGCAGCTGCCCCACCGAACCGCGATCCGCCATCTCCAGCGTCTGGCTATGGAACAGGAACGGGAAGTGCGGCCACGAAGGCTGTCCGTAATAGACCAGCAGTTCCACCTGCCCATCGACCCAGACCGTGTCTTTCCAGCCCCGGTCTTCCGGGAACGGCATCGCGCCGTTCACGTTGCGAATCAGGAAACTCACCCCTTCGATGTGGAACGCCTGCGGCATTTCCGCGCGAACGGTCCAGCGTTCCCAGGTACCCTGCTGGGCGGTGATATCAATGCGATTCACGTCCCACAGCGCGCCATTGATGCCCGGATCGTCGCCGAGGCTGATATCGCGGCTGCGTACCGGCGTCCCGCTCATGATCTCTTCCGGCAGCAAGCGCATCGGCAGGCTGTCCGTCACCAGCGGCAACAGGCCCGTTGGACGCAGCGTAAGCACCAGCGTAGAAACCAGAATGCTTGATGGCTCGAAGAAGCCACGAATACGGTCAACGATACTTGCCGCTTCGCCGCAGGTCACTGACACTTCATCCCCGTTGGTCATATCCACGAGAATTTCGCGCCGTTCGCCCGGTGCCAGCGCCAGTTGTTTAACGGATACCGGCGCAGGCAAAAAGCCCTGATCGCCAGAAATCACGTGCAACGGGCGGCCATCGCTCATTTGCAGCTGATAGCGCCTGGAGTTGGACGCATTCAACAAACGCAGACGCACCCAGCCGCGAGACACTTCGACGTACGGACTTTGCGCGCCATTGACCATCAGAGAATCGCCTACAAAGCCGCCGCTGCCCGGCTCGTTATACTCAGGCGTTCCGAAGTTATCGAGGCGTTTGTCCTGAATAATGACAGGGAAATCATCAACGCCGTAATGGTTTGGGATCGGCAGCGATTTACTCACCTCATCTTCCACCAGCCACATACCCGCGAGGCCGTTATAGACCTGCTGCGCGGTGCGGTTTGGCGTATTGGCGTGATACCACAGGGTGGCAGCGCTTTGGCGAATCGGCAGAACCGGCGCCCAGTCGGCGCTCGGCGTCATCATGCGCGCCGCGCCGCCCATCAGCGGGCCAGGAACCTGCAATCCACTGACGGTCATGGCGACATTTTCAGTCAAGCGGTTACTGTAAATCAGCTTAACGTCATCCCCGCTCCAGACGCGGATGGTTGGCCCAAGATAGCGGCCATTGACGCCCCAAACCGACGCGCGTGTACCCTGAGTAAAGGACCAGTGTGAGCGTTGCATGGTCAGGAAAAGCGGTTGCCCGCGGCGGGATTCCAGTAACGGCGGAATGGGCAGCGGCTGCTGCTGCCCGGCGGCGTTGGCTGTCAGCGGAACCGCGCCAGCACAAAGGGCGATTCCCGAAGCCTGAATAAACTGACGCCGACTGAGTGACATATTTGCTCCATGTAAAACGACGATAAAACCTGGGAATTCATTTCCCTGTAACTCCGGCTTAAATTTTACCGGAGGCTTCTCTCTCTGCGACTTCTTTGTCGAGCATTTCGATTTGACGCGCCATCAGCTCACGGCAATGGGCAGCCAGTTCACGAACCTGGTCTTTACCGTATTTGCTGGTATCTACTGGCGGCAGCATTTCGACAATCACCAGCCCGTTTTTCAGACGGTTAAGGTTAATTTTATTCGAAGTATTGGAAACACACACAGGAATAATCGGAACACCTGCTGCAATTGCGGCGTGAAACGCGCCAGTTTTAAACGGCAGCAGGCCACGACCACGGCTGCGCGTCCCTTCCGGGAACATCCAGATAGAGATTTTGCGTTTCTTAAAATGATTTACTACTTCAGCGATGGTGCTATGGGCTTTAGCGCGATTATTACGATCGATAAGCAAGTTACCGGTGAGCCAGTACAGCAGACCGAAGAACGGAACCCACAGCAGGCTTTTTTTACCGACCGTCACCGTTGGCGGCAGCACGATATTCGCAGCGGTGACCATATCGTAATTATTCTGATGATTGGCGATATAGATGGCGTTGCCAAAGTTCTCTGCACCTTCAGGCAAACGCCTTTCGACCTTCAGGCCATACAGCGGTGCCAGTCGGCCAAACATGCGGCCAAAAGTGGAAACATGCTTCGGATTACGCGGGCTGAACAGGCAGTAAATGCAGCCGAATACGCAGACCAGAATGCAGTAAATAACGGTAAGAATTGAACGAACAATGAATAGCATAGCGACCTCAGAAGCCCTAACAGCTGACAATTATATACTCCAATGTCAGTCAGGTAAGGACTTTATATAAAGACGGAAAATATTTTGCGAGAACCCCCTCCTGAATGGAGGGGGAGAGGCGACATTACTCTTCGCTGTCGCCCGATTTCGCACGCAGTGGAGAGTCAATTTCCACGCGATCAATACGCTGCAGACCGCGCATCAGCGAGCCGCGACGACCGCGTTCGCCAACCACTTTCTGCAACTCTTCCGGACGCAGTTTGATCTTACGTTTGCCGACGTGAATGGTCAGCGTGCTTTGCGGCGGCAGAATGAAGAGATGCGCCAGCCCGTCTTCGCCTTTAGCGGCTTCTGCTGACGGGATATTGATGATCTTGTTGCCTTTGCCTTTCGACAGCTGCGGCAGATCGCTGACCGGGAACATCAGCATCCTTCCGGCGTGGGTAATCGCCAGCAGCATATCGCTTTCGTTCTCAATCACCAGCGGCGCCATCACGTGCGCGTTATCCGGCAGGCTGATCATCGCTTTACCCGCGCGGTTGCGGGCAATCAGATCGTTGAAGGTACAGATGAAACCGTACCCTGCATCCGAGGCCATCAGCAGTTTCTGCTCTTCGCCTTCCATCAGCATATGATCAACCGTCGCCCCCGGTGGCAGCGTCAGCTTACCGGTGATCGGCTCGCCCTGCCCACGCGCCGATGGCAGCGTAATCGGGTCAATCGCATAGCTGCGTCCGGTGGAGTCAATGAACACCACCGGCTGATTGCTCTTGCCTTTCACCGCTGATTTGAAGCTATCACCGGCTTTGTAACTGAGGCCCGGCGCGTCAATATCGTGGCCTTTGGCGCTACGCACCCAGCCGCTTTGCGACAGCACGATGGTCACCGGCTCTGATGGCAGCATGTCGTGCTCGTTCATCGCCTTGGCTTCTTCACGCTCGTGCAGCGGCGAGCGACGGTCATCGCCAAACGCTTCGGCATCGGCCTGCAGCTCTTTCTTCAGCAGATTGCTCATCTTGCGTTCAGACGCCAGAATCGCCTGCAGCTGATCGCGCTCTTTCGCCAGCTCGTTCTGCTCGCCGCGAATCTTCACCTCTTCCAGTTTGGCAAGGTGGCGCAATTTCAGTTCAAGGATCGCTTCGGCCTGGGTTTCGCTGATGCCAAAACGCGACATCAGGGCTGGCTTCGGCTCGTCCTCAGCGCGAATAATCTCGATCACTTCATCGATATTGAGGAACGCCACCAGCAAACCTTCGAGGATATGCAGGCGCTTAAGGACTTTTTCCAGACGATAGTTCAGACGGCGACGCACCGTATCACGACGGAACGCCAGCCACTCGGTCAGGATCTCCAGCAGGTTTTTCACCGACGGGCGACCATCCAGACCAATCATGTTCAGGTTAATGCGGTAGCTTTTTTCCAGATCGGTGGTGATGAACAGGTGGCTCATCACCTGGTCCATATCCACGCGGTTAGAACGTGGCACGATCACCAGACGCGTCGGGTTTTCGTGGTCTGATTCGTCGCGCAGGTCGTCAACCATCGGCAGCTTTTTATTGCGCATCTGGGCGGCGATCTGCTCCAGCACTTTGGCACCGGACACCTGGTGTGGCAGCGCGGTGATCACCACGGCGCCGTCTTCTTTGGTCCACACTGCGCGCATACGCACGGAGCCGCGACCGTTCTGGTAGATTTTGCGGATTTCGGCGCGGGAGGTGATGATCTCCGCTTCGGTCGGATAGTCCGGCCCCTGCACGATATCCAGCAGTTCATCCAGCGTGGTTTTCGGCTGTTCAATCAGGGTGATAGCGGCTTTTGCGACTTCGCGCAGGTTGTGCGGAGGAATATCCGTCGCCATGCCCACGGCAATACCTGTGGTGCCGTTCAGCAAAATATTCGGCAGACGGGCAGGCAGCATTTTCGGCTCCTGCATGGTGCCGTCGAAGTTTGGCACCCAGTCCACCGTGCCCTGGCCGAGTTCGCCGAGCAGCAGTTCTGCATATTTAGATAAGCGGGATTCGGTATAACGCATCGCCGCAAAGGATTTCGGATCGTCCGGCGCACCCCAGTTTCCCTGGCCATCGACCAGCGGATAACGGTAGGAGAACGGCTGTGCCATCAATACCATTGCTTCGTAGCAGGCGCTGTCGCCGTGCGGATGGTATTTACCGAGCACGTCACCGACGGTACGGGCGGATTTTTTGAATTTAGCGCTGGCGCTCAGCCCCAGCTCAGACATCGCGTAAACGATGCGACGCTGAACGGGTTTCAGGCCATCACCGATAAACGGCAGTGCCCTGTCCATGATGACGTACATGGAATAGTTCAGATAGGCGTTTTCAGTGAATTCATGTAGCGCGAGGCGCTCTGCCATATCGCTCATTAAATGTCATTCCTCAACTCAGAAACCTGTGGGTTTCAGGCAATATTGCCGCAGATACTACCCTATCTGACGAGTTGAGTCACAAAGAAAAAGGGCCGTAGAATCGGCCCTTTTCGACATTATTTGTCCAGTTTGAAGACCTGTTTCACGTCGATTTCAAACTCGTTCCACTCTTTATCGACCTTACCCTGAATCTCGACCTTATCCTGCGGGGTGATGGTCTGTCCGTTCCAGCGTTTGTGGTCAATTTCCACATTCACCGTACCGGTGGTATCGCGGAACAGGTAGCGGTCGTCAGACAGGCGCTCGATGATGTTCCCGCGCAGTTTGACCCAGCTATCGTCCTTCTGATCTTTCACTTTTGCCGCCGTGGTGAGGTTGGCGTCGTTATCCACAAAACCGCCCTGCTGCGTTTGGGTTTGCGCCGGGGTGGCGGACGGACCGCTGAATCCCCCCTGTGCTGCAAATACCGGGGCTGTGGTCATCATCATGATTGCCGTAATGGCTGCGAATTTTTTCATCGTTTTCTCTCCCTTTAATGTGGTGTTGAACTCCATTAAACAGGGTAAACCTTAACGACTTCTTAAGGGGAAAATATAAATTTTAATGCTGTACAGCATGATGTCACAGAGGGTTTACTGCATTTATCTCGCAGCATCAAGGAGGGAACATGCGCATTTTACTGGTAGAAGACGACAGGATGATTGGCGACGGCATCAAAGCGGGCCTCAGCAAAATGGGCTTTAGCGTTGACTGGTTCACTGACGGCGGTACCGGGAAAGCCGCGCTCTATACCGCCCCTTTCGATGCAGTAGTGCTCGACCTCACGTTGCCGGGGATGGATGGTCTGGAAATTTTGCGCGAATGGCGCGAAAACGGACGCAGCGAACCGGTGCTGATCCTCACCGCGCGCGATGCCCTCGATCAACGCGTCGAAGGTTTGCGTCTCGGTGCGGATGACTATCTGTGCAAACCTTTTGCTCTGGTCGAAGTGGCAGCACGGCTTGAAGCGTTGGTCCGTCGCACGCACGGCATGGCCCGCAGCGAGTTACGCCACGGCAATGTGACGCTGGACCCGGTCAGCCTGGTCGCCACATTGAATGGCGAAACGCTGCCTCTCAAGCCAAAAGAGTTCGCCCTGCTGGAGCTGCTAATGCGTAACGCGGGCCGCGTTTTGCCGCGCAAACTGATCGAAGAAAAACTCTACACCTGGGACGACGACGTCTCCAGCAACGCCGTCGAAGTCCACGTCCACCATTTACGCCGCAAGCTCGGCAGCCATTTTATCCGCACCGTGCACGGCATCGGTTATACCCTGGGTGATGCATGAAACTGACTCAACGCCTTAGCCTGAAGCTGCGTCTGACGCTGCTTTTCCTCGTGCTGTCCGTCGGCGCCTGGCTGGCGGCAAGCCTCGTCGCCTGGCAGCAAACGACCCACAAGCTCGATAAGTTGTTCGACACTCAGCAGATGCTGTTTGCCAAACGGCTGATGACGATGGATCTCAACGAGCTCAACGCACCGGTGCGAATGGCCGACGTGCCCAAAAAAGCCAAACACGGGCATCTGGATGACGATGCGCTGGCTTTTGCCATCTACTCCGCCGACGGGAAAATGCTGCTCAACGACGGCGAAAATGGCCGTGATATTCCGTATCACTATCGCCGCGATGGTTTTGATAACGGCCGCATAAAAGACGATAACGACGAGTGGCGCTTTCTGTGGCTGAGTGCGCCGAATGGCAAATACCGGATTGTGGTCGGCCAGGAGTGGGAATACCGCCAGGAGATGGCGCTGGATATTGTGACCTCTCAGCTCACTCCGTGGCTGGTCGCTCTTCCGCTGATGCTGCTGTTGCTGATCGTGTTACTCGCCCGCGAACTGCGCCCGCTGAAAAACCTCGCGCTGGCGTTACGACAGCGTTCGCCTGACGCGACTGACCGGCTTGGAACTGAAGGACTACCGACGGAAGTGCGCCCATTGCTCGACGCCCTGAACCATCTTTTCGAACGCACTCAGGAGATGATGACGCGCGAGCGACGCTTTACCTCGGATGCCGCCCATGAGCTGCGCAGTCCACTGGCGGCCCTGAAAGTGCAGACCGACGTGGCGCAGCTGTCGATGGACGATCCACAGGCTCAGGAAAAAGCGCTCAAACAATTACACGCTGGCATCGATCGCGCCTCGCGGCTGGTGGATCAGCTCCTGACGTTGTCGCGGCTCGATTCGCTGGAAAATCTCGATGATATTGAGCCTATTAATCTCGCCGATCTGCTGCAATCGGCGGTGATGGATATTTACCACCCGGCGCAGCAGGCGGGCATCGAACTGCGCCTGAACATCAACGCGCCGCAGGTTGTGCGTTCCGGTCAGCCGCTTTTACTGAGCCTGCTGGTGCGCAACCTGCTGGATAATGCCGTGCGCTACAGCCCGCACGGCAGCCAGGTGGATGTCACCCTGGATGCGCAGAGTTTTACCGTACGCGACAACGGACCGGGAATTTCTGCCGCTGATTTGGCGCGGATCGGCGAGCGTTTTTATCGTCCGCCGGGCCAGGAACAGACCGGTAGCGGACTGGGGTTGTCGATCGTCAAACGCATCGCAACGCTACACAGAATGCGGTTAACGCTTGCGAATGCGCACGAAGGCGGGTTTGAAGCGAAGGTGAGTTGGTAGTTCGATTATTGCCCTATGAGCAAAAGACTTTGCACATTTTGCTCATTTTTCCGCACCGTTATTACGGGTAACATGACGGCCAAACTCGCCAGTCTGAGGACAAATAATGAGCAACATTCTGATTATCAACGGTGCGAAAAAATTCGCCCACTCCAATGGTCAACTGAATGACACCCTGACCGAGGTCGCGGATGGTTTCCTGCGCGACGCCGGGCATGATGTTAAGGTTGTGCGTGCCGATAGCGATTACGACATTCAGGCTGAAGTGCAGAACTTCCTGTGGGCCGACGTGATTGTCTGGCAGATGCCAGGCTGGTGGATGGGCGCACCGTGGACCGTCAAAAAGTACATGGATGATGTCTTCACCGAAGGTCACGGTTCACTGTACGCCAGCGATGGCCGCACCCGTTCCGACGCCTCCAAAAAGTACGGTTCCGGCGGTCTGCTGCACGGCAAAAAATACATGCTGTCACTGACCTGGAACGCCCCGCTGGATGCCTTCACCGATGAAGATCAGTTCTTCCACGGCGTGGGTGTAGACGGTGCTTATCTGCCGTTCCACAAAGCCAACCAGTTCCTGGCGCTGGAGCCATTGCCGACCTTCATCGTCAACGACGTGATTAAAATGCCGGACGTGCCGCGCTATATCGCAGAATATCGCAAGCATCTGGCTGAGATTTTTGCTTAACTGGTAATTCAAAATTAGACCCAAATAATTCGAGTTGCAGCAAGGCGGCAAGCGAGCGAGTCCCGATGAGCTTACATAAGTGAGTGATTCGGGTGAGTGAACGCAGCCAACGCAGCTGCGGCTTGAAGTATGCCGGGTATAGAAGGAGTTAACCATGCTTACTGTCATTGCTGAAATCCGTACGCGTCCAGGCCAACATCACCGTCAGGCGGTGCTGGATGAATTTGCGAAGATTATCCCGACCGTGCTGAAAGAAGAAGGCTGCCACGGCTATGCGCCGATGGTCGACACCGCCGCTGGCGTGAGCTTCCAGACCACCGCACCCGATTCGATCATCATGGTTGAACTGTGGGAAACCGTGGCACACCTGGAAGCGCATCTGCAAACCCCGCACATGAAAGCGTGGAGTGAAGCGGTGAAAGGGAACGTTCTGGAAACGCATATCCGTATTCTGGAGCAAGGGGTTTAAGTTTCGTGGACTTTGCCGGGTGGCACTGCGTTTACCCGGCCTACAAAACCCAACCCTGACCCGTAGGCCCGGTAAGCGCAGCGCCACCGGGCAACATAGACCGCACATGTGTAGGCCCGGTAAGCGAAGCGCCACCGGGCTTTTTATTACCAGTACAACTTCCAGCTCTGCGTAAACCGTACCAGCGCCTCAACGTAGAAATAATCCCCCCAGCTGGCACACTCATCCACCCCTTTATTGCTCGCCAGATGGTAAACCGAGTGCTTCAGCAGCCCGTTGCCCTTCTCCTCTTTGCCCATCAGATAGTGGCGGGTCAACGACGACATCATCCCTTTCGCCCACTCCAGATAACGCTCGCGATCCGGATCGGTCACCGGCAGGTGCTTCACCAGTTCCAGCAAACCGCACACTGCAATCGCCGCTGACGACGAATCGCGCAGCGCATCGGTGCCCACCAGCGCCAAATCCCAGTGGCAGACATAATCCTCCGGCAGACGGTTGAGGAAGTAGTTCGCCAGCCGTTTCGACAGGGCAATCATCGTCTCGTCACCGGTGTAGATGTAGCTCAGCAGAAAACCGTAAATCCCCCACGCCTGGCCGCGCGACCAGCATGAGTCGTCCGCATAACCCTGCTGCGTATTGCCGTAGCGCGGCGCGCCGGTTTTCACGTCCATGTAGTAAGTATGGAACGTCGAGGCATCCTCACGAATTAGATAGGTCGCCGCCTGCATCACGTGCGCTTTAGCCGCCTCAGCAAAGCGCGGATCGCCAGTCTGCTCCGTTGCCCAGTAGAGCAGCGGCAGGTTCATGTTGCAGTCGATGATCATCCGCCCGGCCTGTTCCGGGTCAGAAAGATCGCCCCACGCCTGAATGATTTTCGCCTTCTCATGGAAGCGTTCCAGTAAGGCTTCGGCGGCCAGCAGCGAGAAACCGCGCGCTTCACGGTTGCCGGTCAGACGCCAGGCCGCCACGCACGACAGGGTATACAGAAAGCCCAAATCGTGAGTATTGGTGTCGTTGCGCCCGGCGATGCGCAGGCCAAACGAGCGCACATTTTTCTCGGCAAGCTGGCGGAATTTTTCGTCGCCGCTCATCTCCCACGCCAGCCACAGCTGTCCGGTCCAGAAGCTGGTAGTCCACTCGACGTTTTCCGTCAGCGGGTAGAACCCATCCTCACAGGTTTCCGCCGGGAATTTTTCACCGAACTCCGTTAAATGACGGCTAATCAGTTCGAGGACATGATCCCGCGCCGAGCTTAATTCATCCCTGAACGCACGCGCATCAACGGGTACAGGAATATCGGACAGGCGTTCCTCTGCGATACGATTTAACATATTTCGGTTCCTTCTTTGACATCAAAAATTAGCGTGATGGATGTTGTTCTGCGACGTTTATTGCCTGATTACCGCGCCATTTGCTTTGACAGGCAGATAAGGTAAAGGCAGAAATAATCGTAAAGGTCAGCGCTGTGACGCCCATGATGATATAGGTCTGTTCGAAGCCAATGCGGTCATACATATATCCAGCTGGTGAAGAGACCACCACGTTCCCGACATACAGCATCGCCTGATAGCCTAATAAATACATGGTGGCGTTCACGCGTTTATCGAAATGTTCGGCGATATATTTAAAGACCGACACCAGCAGGAGGCAGATTTCCAGACCGTATAGTGGTTTGAGAATCGAAATTAACAGATGCGAATCGCACATCCCGGAAATAATCAGGCGTGCGCCGACCACTAATCCGACAATTAATAACCCGCGTTTGGCACCAATAAAGTTAACGAATAGCGGAATAACCATATACATCAGGAATTCCATCCCCGACTGCACGGTGCCCAGATAGCCAAATACCGCGTTGCCTTGATGTACATCGTCGAAGAAGGTCACGAAGTAGCGCGAGAATTGTTGTTCGGCGATAAACATCATCCACGCCACGCCCGCCACATACAGACAGAAGGCCCAAAATTTGCGGTTACGCAGCAGCGCGTAAACGTCTGATGGCGCAATTTTCTCTTTGGTCAGCACCTCACCCGCATGGACGGAGTTAGTGTTCACTTTCAGGTTCAGCAAGACGATCAGCATGATAACCGACGCCACGCTGCCCATAATGAAGTTGTACGCCGGAGAGAGGTTAAACAGCAGGCCGGAGAACGACGACGCCACCGCCCAACCGAGCGATCCCCACATGCGGATCTGGCCGAACTCCATACCGTTAAGGCGGCTAAAGCGGTCGGAATAGGATTCGCACGCCGCCACGCCCGCATACCAGGCGAAGCTTAAATAGAGCGCACCAATAATAATCCCAAGCATCGTGTTAGACATGAGTAACGGCTGATAGACATAAATAAAGAACGGAGCCATCAATGCCGACATCGCGACGACAAAATAGAGCAGATATTTGCTCATGCCGATTTTATCGAGAATATAACCATAAATCGGTTTCAGGATAACGGAGAACACGCCGTTCACCGCAAATACGGTACCAATCACCGAACCGCTGAGATTCGCTTTTTGGCCGAGCCAGATAGCCAGCAGGCCAATACTGGCCGACCAGGTAAAGAAATAGAGAAAAATAAAGGTACTGATTTTGTAATATTCGGTTTTATTCGTTGAGCTGATTTTCATAGAATCCTCGCCAACTTGTAGGGTCCAGAGTGTTTATATAAAGAACGACAACTGACGTTCGCTTCCCGGTTCGTTAATCACGACCTGGTTATTGTTGATATGCAGCTGCGGGGAGACCGTGTAGTTTTTCTGTTCCCCGGAAGCGGTGACGGCGCAGCAGAGCCAGCTTTCCCCGACCGGGATTTCAGTCATGAGCACAGGAATCGACGCGCACTCTGCAAACATCACGCTGCTGTTTGGCGGGGTGACGATGCTGTCGGGCTGGCGCGCCATCGCTGGCGAGAGGTCGACAATCACGCTGCTGCCGTTCTGGGCATTCAACACAGCCCTGCGCTCCTGCAAGCGATGCTCTGTTTTGATCACCGCAAATCCGCCCTCCACCGTTTGCAATCTGCGGGCGCTATCCACGCGATGCAGGCGCAGATGCCACTCGCCAAACGGTACCAGCCAGGTATCGATATGCACGTCGTGCCACGGCGACCAGCGCGAGAAAATGAAGTTTTCATCGACGCGTACTTCCTCACAATCGCGACGACCGCGAAAGTAATTATCCGCGTCAGAGAGCAGCAGCATCGAGTCGCAGGCCGCGTGTTTGATGCCGTAGCGCCCACGCTCAATGGTGAAACCAAAGCGGCTGGAGTAGGCAAATTTGGTGTATTTCGCCTCGGTGTTGACGTAGTTATTTAGCTCAAGCTGTCCGGCGGTAAGCAGCGTGACGTGCTGCGAATCGTCGGTGTGGATAACTATCTGCTGCGCGTTGGGGATCAGGTGTTTTTCCGCGCGTTTCGGCAACGGCTGTTCCTCTGCCTGCCAGAACGGACTTCCCTCATCCAGCGCCAGGATCAGGTAGGTTTTCAGTGCCCAGTACGGCGACCCCGGTGAGTTGTAGTCCTCGCACATCGCCAGATTCGGATAGGCAAAACCGAGCGTCAGAATACCGTCGCGATCGAGGATTGGCTGATGCTGCCACCAGCGCAGATGGCGCAAAATGATGCCTTTGACGATGCCTGGCGTGAACACATCCAGCCCAGAAAATGCCACCGCGCTCCAGAAAGCGACCATCGCAAAGCGGTAGGTCAGGCTGCGGCCAAACGGAATCGAGGCTCCGTCGGCGGCGGACATATAAATGAAATCATCAGCAAACTGGCGTGCGCGGTCGCGCAGCACAGCCGCCCTCTCCTCGTCGCCGCTCAGAGTGGCGTAGATCAGGCCGTAAAAGTGAAACGCCATCGAGATGTAATAGTCTTTCGGACGGCCCACGCCATCGGAATACCAGCCGTCGCCCAGATAGTAGGCGTCCATCAGCGCAAAGCGGTGATCGATAGCAGATTGATCGAACGGCAATCCGGCGCGTTTAAAACCGAGCTGGACCATAATGGCAAAATAGTTCCAGTTGCTGTCCGGCATCTGGGCATCGGTGATTTGATTCAGCCACGCGTGCAGATTTTGCACCTCGCGCTCGCTGAACAGATCTGTGAGCCGGTTTTGCAGCAGCGCCAGCCCGAGTCCATAGGCAGCCATCTCCACCAGACGCTGATCGTAAGGCGCGGTTTCGCCCCAGTAGCCTGCACTGTGCGGATCGGTGCCCTGCTTAATCGCGGTGATGTATTTCTCGCTATAGGGCGTGCTGTCGCCAGAAGCCAGCAGCGGAAACAGGCCCCACAACGCGCGCGACAGCCCCTCCATCTGCGCAATATCCGTCGCGTAGTGTGCACACGTATCACCCAGTGAAATGCGTGAACTGCCCGGCGTAAACTGTTTATCCAGCGCGCCTAACAGGGTATTTAATTCCGCCACCACATCCTGGCGGGTAGACAACGGATTTGATGTTTCTTTATTTGCCGCCCACATACGCTCGTCCTCGTAATCATCTGCGGCAAAGAATAGTGAATCCATAACCCCCAGAAATGTTAGCCGTGTCACAGGGAAGAGAGATGAATAAACCCGAAGTTGAGAAAATTTAAAAAGGTGGTTTATAACGGGGAAGAGACGGGTAAAAGTTGAGTTTTATTGCACTATGCGCGACACGCCAAAATCTGACCATCTGGAGCTGATCACCCTCAACGATACCATTGTGTCGTTCAGCCGCCTGTTCGCCAATACCGTGCGCTATCACCACTGGCATCAGTGTCTGGAAATTCTGTATGTCGAAGAGGGTTTTGGCGTGGCGATCGTCGATAATCGCCACTACACCATGCGCCCCGGACGGATGTTTTTCTTCCCGCCGTTTACGCTGCACAAAGTGATGGTTGATGAGCAGGCCGAGGCGATTTATCGGCGCACTATTATTCACCTCGATCACCACGCAGTGCTGAAAGTGCTACGTGATTTCCCGCAGGCGCAGCAGCGATTACAAAAGCTGGCGCGGCGCGGCGGGCCCGCGTGGGTAGCCGATGTGGCGCAAAGTCAGGTTCATATTAATCATCTGCTGAACTGCTATCAGCCGCCGATGAACAGCGAAAGCGTCGCCAGCCTGCTGATCAGTTTATTTGCCATGCTGCCGGACGACAGCGATGGCGCACCCGGCAGCAGCCACGGCATCGCCAGCCAGGTGATGTTCTGGCTGGATGAGAACTATCAGGTTAAATTTAGCCTCGACGCGCTGGCGCTTGAGCTGGGTAAATCCCGCAGCTACGTTTCACGTAAATTCCACTCGGAGACGGGCGAGAAAATTCACGATTACCTGAATACGCTGAGGCTGCGAAAGGCCTGCGAATGCCTGCTGCACAGCGACGAGAGTGTGCGGGATATCGGTGCGCGGGTCGGGTTTTCGGATGTGACGTATTTTATCAGCGCGTTCAGGAAGGGGATCGGTGAGACGCCGTTGCAGTACCGGAAGAATCATTCGGGCGGTTGAAGTTGGGTGCGGTCTGGTGCCCTCACCCCGGCCCTCTCCCACGGGAGAGGGAGAACACATTAAAAACGGCAACCCTGTTGCCGTTTTGCATTGACCTTGTAGGCCGGGTAAGGCAACGCCGCCACCCGGCATTTTTGCCCGGCGGCGCTGCGCTTGCACGGGCCTACAAAACCGGGCTGATTTAAGCACTTTTCTTCCCCGGTTTTAATCCGCGGTGAAACTCGTTGATGCGTTTCATGGACTTAATCGTGCGCTGCGGCGCGGTGGAGGCTACCGATAATACAATCATCTCCAGACACAGCATCACCGTGCCGTGCAGCGGGATTTTACCCTTCTCGTTACCGCGCGGAACGTGGATCACCACGCTCGCCTCTTTGCTGAATCGCGAATCGACAGCGTTGGTCAGCAGAATGGTCGGAATACCTAAACGGCGGGCCTCACGCAGGGTAGTTTGTCCTTCCCGGTGCGCGGATTTTTGCGCCATCATCACCAGTACATCCCCGCGCTGGAGCTCAATCAGCTGCTCAGCGAGGTTAATCCCTGTGCGATTCAGGGCCATCGCTGGCAGGCCAATACGGCTAAACAATCGCGCGGTATATTCCGCCAGAATCCCCGACGCGCCAATACCAAAAATCGCCACCTGGCGCGCCTCGCCCAGCAGCGCCACCGCCTGCGCCAACGCGTAACGGTTCTGTGGTTCCGATAATATCTCGCAGGTGTGCTGATGCCCTTCCAGCACAAAATCGATACTTGAATTGACGTCGCTGGTCAGCGCCTTCACGGTGGTGGTGATCTTCTCGCTGGAACTGAGCGTCGGTCCAAACCAGTGCTCCAGCGTCTGTTTCAAATCGCGTAAACCGGCAAAACCCAACGCCTGAATAGCGCGTACCACCGTCGCATCGGAGGTTTTAAGCAGCGCAGCGATTTCCATCGCCGTTTGCTCCATCACTGCTTCACGATTGTCATTGATGTAACTGGCGACCAGCAGCAGGCGCGGCGTGAGCTGATGTGCGCGAGCGCGAAAACGCTCCCCGTAGACATCTACGCGAGATTTGTCTTTTCTGTTCATTTCACCTCCGGTAACGGACGACCGGCGATTTGTGACTGGATCTGCGCGGCCATTAACCCCAGCGAGGCGAAGGAGTTGGAGATCGCCTCCTCGCGTGAAATCAGCACGTAATGTCCGGTGCGACAGGCGTTGAGGAATTGGCACCAGCCGGGCATGACGGCCTCCATCGCCGCCAGCTCGTCCTGCGGTTTGCCGCCCGTGTCGCCGCGCCAGGTGGCAAAGACGAAATCCGCATCCAGCTCAGGCAGGCGTTCGGCGCTGACGTCAATGCGGCCACCTTCGGGAATATTGTCGATAAGAGGCGGGAAGGTGAATCCGGCGTCGCGCAGCACGCGGCCCAGGGAGTGATAGCTGTGCATCACCGTGATCTTGCCCTGATTAGCCTGGATCACCGAGACGCTCGTTTTCTTCGTCTCGATCGTCGCTTTTAGCGCGGCGATCTGATCCTGATAGCGACGCTCAAGGATCTTGAGCCGCTCCTGCGTGCCGGTCAGCTGCGCCAGCTTGCGGTAGATTTCCGGCGCACCGCCGTCAAGATGATCGATGCTTACCGTCGGCGCGATTTTCTCTAACTGCGAAACCGGCGTGCTGCGGGTCGGCTCGGTGATGATCAGATCCGGCTTGGCGGCGGCGATGGCTTCAATATCAATATCCGCCGTGCCGATAAACTGGATAGACGAATTATCGAAATCCACCCCCGTCAGCAGCCCACCGGAGCGGATAAAATGGCTGCCGTCCGGGCGCGTACGTCCGTGACTCGCCACCGGCGGGACGCCCAGTTCGATCAGCGGAATGGTAATATCGAGATCGTGCAGCGACACGATGCGTTTCGGGTGCAGAGGCACCGTCACCGTGCGCCCTAAATCATCGGTAAACGTCTGAACCGGTTCCGCTGCGCTCGCGGAAAACCCCGCCAGCAGCAGCATCAAAAACATAACGCGCATTTCATTCCCCTTTTAAAACCGGTCCCGGCGCGCCCAGAGCAGCACCAGGAAAAACGGACCGCCAATCAGCGAGATAACAATACCCGCAGGCAGTTGCAGCGGCAGAAACGCCAGCCGACCAATGTTATCCGCGAGCAAAACCAGCAGCGCACCCAGCGCCGCGCTGCCCACCAGCAGCGTAGTCTGCCCCCCTCGCAGCAGAAAACGCGCCATATGCGGCGCAATCAAACCGACAAAACCAATGCTCCCGACGCACGACACGCAGGCCGCCGTCAGTAATACCGGGGCCAGTACGCGCAGCAACGCCAGACGCGAGGTCCGCACGCCCAGCCCGGTCGCGGTGTGATTCCCGAGTAGCGCGACATCCGCCGCGCGGGCCGTAAACAGCAGCAGCGCAAACGCGGGGAGCGCCCAGCCCGCCGCCACGCCAACCAGCGTCCAGTTTGCTGCGTGCAGGCTCCCGGCGAGCCACAGCAGCGCGGTTTGCACGTCTCGCACGTCCGCCGTGGTCATGAAAACCCCCATTCCGGCGGCGAAGGTCCACGACACGCCAATGCCAATCAAAATAAAGCGCGGACGGGAAATGTCGCGGGCAAGCCATATCACCAGCAGCGCTGTCAGCAAACCGCCCGCCATCCCCACCACCGGACGCCAGAGAACGGAAAGCGTCGGAAACTGGAAAATCAGCAGCAACACCGCCACGCTACAGCCCTCTTTCACCCCGATAAGACCGGGATCGGCCAGCCCGTTGCGGGTGATGGACTGCATCGCCGCCCCCGCCATGCCGAGCATCGCCCCGCAGAGCAGCGCCATCAGCAGGCGCGGCAGACGGATGTCCTGCACGATGAAACGGGCGTCGGCGCTCAACGCATCGGGATAAAACAGCGCACGTGCCACATCAGACGTCGGAACGGGAAGTGTGCCGTGCGTCAGGCCCAGTACCAGCAGCGAGAAGATCAACAGGGTTAATACGGCTAACCAGCCCAGCGCTTTGGGGCGGATTAATGTGGAAAATTGTCCGCAACGCAGCGGGCGCAGTTCGGCGCGTAAAACAGCCCGGCTCATCGGAACATCCTCGCGGCCATCAGGATAAACACCGGCGCGCCGACCAGTGCGGTCATTACGCCGGTAGCCAGTTCGTGCGGCGTAAACAGCGTGCGCGCCGCGATATCTGCCAGCAAAAGCACCAGTGCACCGCAGCAGGCACAGAGCGGCACCATGACGCGTAAATCCACCGATACCAGACGGCGGATAATCTGCGGGACCACCAGACCGATAAAACCAATCGGCCCGGCAATCGACACCGCTGCGCCGCACAGTAACGCGATGGCGATCAGGGCGAGTATCCGCGTGCGCACAATCGACACGCCCAGCCCCTGGGCCATGCGATCGCCGAGCGCCAGCATGTTTAAAGAAGGTGCGATCCACAGGGAGAATGCAAATCCTGCAGCAGCCACCCAGGCGGCATGTTGCGTCGTCGCCCAGCTTAATCCCGCCAGATCCCCCGCCAGCCAGGTGCGCATCGCCAGCAGAGTTTGTTCATCGAGGATCAGTACTGCCGCGGTGATGGACGAGGCAAACGCCGACATCGCCACGCCGCAGAGCGTCACTTTCATCGGCGTCAGGCCGGTGCGTCCGGCAGACGACAGGGTGAGCACCAGCAGGAACAACGTTGCCGCACCTGCCGCCGCGATCAGCGGTCGCCCAAACGGCAGCGCCAGCCCGAGCGCGCTGGTGATGACTACCGCCAGCGCGGCGCCAGCGTTTAAGCCGAGAATATGCGGTTCGCCCAGCGGATTGCGGATCACCGCCTGCAACAGCACGCCCGCTACGCCGAGCGCCGCGCCGGTAATGAGCGCCGCCGCCAGACGCAGCAGGCGCAGGTTGATAATTACGTTGTGATCGAAGTTGCGCGGGTCAAACGCCAGAAACGCCTGCACCACGGTAGACGGGGGAATAAAGCGCGCACCGAGGCCCAAATGAATGATTGCGCCCATCAGCAGCAGCGCCAGAAAAACGACGGAAGCCAGACCTGCGCGCATCATAGTTTCCCACTACTGCGGCGAAACGGCATGAAAAACGGTTTGCCGGTCATCGGGTTGACTGATATCTGCACGTCCACGTCGAAGACGGTTTTGATCAGTTCAGCCGTGCAGACGTCGCCCTCGTGCAGCACGCCCTCCACTTTGCCTTCGCGTAAGAAGACCAGCGTATCGCCGTAGTTCACTGCAAAATTGAGATCATGGAGTACGACGACGACGGTGCGCCCGTGATGGCGAGTCAGATCGTGCAGCAGTTCGAGAATCTCCACCTGATAGCGCAGATCGAGGAACGTGGTCGGTTCATCCAGCAGAATGGTCGGCGTCTGCTGGGCCAGCGCCATCGCAATCCAGCAGCGCTGACGCTGACCACCGGAAAGACTTTCAACGGACAGATGCGCAAATTCTTGCGTGCCCGTCAGACGCAGCGCTTCTTCCACTGCCTGCTCGTCGGCGTCGGTCCACTGGCGCATAAAGTTCTGCCACGGAAAACGCCCGCGCGACACCAGCTCAAACACCGTCAGCCCTTCGGGCAGCAGCGGCGATTGCGGCAAAATGCCGAGTTCACGCGAGACCGCTTTGGTCGGCTGGTGGTGAATGGCTGTGCCATTGAGCAATACCGCGCCACCCATCGGGTGCAGCAGGCGCGCCATTGTACTGAGCAGCGTCGATTTCCCGCAGCCGTTGGCCCCAACCAGCACGGTCATTTTTTCAGATGGAATAGTGAGGGAAATATCATCGACGATGATTTTTTTCTGGTAGCCAGCAGAGAGGTTTTCAAGAACCAGCTCCGGCTTTGTCGCGTTTTGAGCCACGTGTACGCCAACTTAATCAAATTACGAATAAATAAAAATAAATCTCATTCTCTTTTGTGAGTTTGCCGCTGTGCTATGTAGTAGTCAAGGGGATAAACACCCTAAAAAAACCAGGGATTAATGGTCTGTACCACCTCAAGAAAAAATGAAAATAATTACCTATTTTCATGACATTAACGTTTTAAACGCGCACGTGAATCTGGCGTTTTTTTACTGTAGTCGAATTTTGCTTTTTTCCATTTACTACTACATTGCCGCATGATTGAATGATTCTCAATTACATACCCGATACCGCACTGGCAAACGGGTAGCGCTTTACGGGCAATGACACACCATCTTCACCGGCGAGCATTCGCAGGTATTTCGGGAAAACAGATTTAATGGCTAAGTTCACACCTTCATTCTCTGGGATTAAAGGGCGCGCACTCTTTTCACTGCTGTTCCTCGCTCCGATGGCGCAGGCGGCAGACAGCGCCACCGCGAAAGACGGCGAAACGCTGACCGTCACCGCTGATACTTCCGCAAAAACAGAGGCGACCAATGGCTATCAGCCACTGAACACCTCCACCGCCACGCTCACCAATATGCCAATGCTGGATATTCCGCAGGTGGTGAATACCGTGAGCGATCAGGTGCTGGAAGATCAGCACGCTACGACGCTCGACGAAGCGCTGTATAACGTCAGCAACGTAGTCCAAACCAACACGCTTGGTGGCACGCAGGATGCCTTTGTGCGCCGTGGTTTTGGGGCTAACCGCGACGGGTCGATCATGACCAACGGCCTGCGCACCGTGCTGCCGCGCAGCTTTAACGCCTCGACGGAGCGCGTCGAAGTGCTGAAAGGCCCGGCGTCGACGCTGTACGGCATTCTCGATCCGGGCGGGCTTATTAACGTGGTGACGAAGCGCCCGGAGCAACAGTTCGGCGGGTCGATCTCCGCGACCTCCACCAGCTTCGGTGGCGGCACCGGGCAGTTCGACGTGACCGGCCCGATTGAAGGCACGCGTCTGGCCTATCGCCTGACGGGTGAATATCAGAAAGAGGATTACTGGCGCAATTTCGGCAAAGAGCGTAGCACTTTTATCGCGCCGTCCCTGACCTGGTTTGGCGATGACGCCACCGTCACAGTGCTCTATTCCCACCGCGATTATCAGACCCCTTTCGATCGCGGGACGATCTTCGATCTGACGACCAAACAGCCGGTAGATGTCGACAGAAAAACACGCTTCGACGAGCCGTTCAACATCACCGACGGTGAATCCGATCTGGCTCAGTTGAACGCCGAATATCGCCTGAACAGCCAGTGGACCGCCAAATTCGACTACAGCTTTAGCCAGGATAAATACACGGACAACCAGGCCCGCGTGATGGCCTATGACTCCGCCACCGGCAACCTGACCCGCCGTGTGGACGCCACTCAAGGTTCGACCCAGCGCATGCATTCGACCCGCGCGGATCTGCAGGGCAACGTCGATATTGCCGGGTTTTACAATGAGATCCTGACCGGGGTGTCGTACGAGAATTACGATCTGCTGCGCACGGATATGATCCGCTGTAAGAACGTTAAAGATTTCAATATCTACAATCCTTCCTACGGCAATCTGGGCAAATGTACGACGGTGTCGGCATCCGACAGCGACCAGACCATCAAGCAGGAAAGTTATTCCGCCTACGTGCAGGATGCGCTGTATCTGACGGATAAATGGATCGCGGTGACCGGCCTGCGCTATCAGTCTTACACACAGTATGCGGGGAAAGGCCGTCCGTTTAACGTCAATACCGACAGCCGCGACGACCAGTGGACGCCGAAAGCGGGCCTGGTCTACAAGCTGACGCCGCAAGTGTCGTTGTTCGCCAACTACTCGCAGACGTTTATGCCGCAGTCGTCTATCGCCAGCTACATTGGCAATCTGCCGCCGGAAACGTCCAATGCCTACGAAGTCGGTGCCAAGTTTGACCTGTTCGACGGGATTACCGCTAATATCGCGCTGTTTGATATTCACAAGCGCAACGTGCTGTACACCGAAAGCGTGGGTGATGAGACGGTCGCGAAAACCGCCGGGCGCGTGCGTTCTCAGGGCGTGGAAGTGGATCTGGCGGGCCGTTTGACAGAGAACACCAACGTGATCGCCAGCTATGGCTACACGGACGCGAAAGTGCTGGAAGACCCGGACTACGCGGGCAAACCGCTGCCCAACGTCCCGCGTCATACGGGTTCTCTGTTCCTGACCTATGACATTCAAAACGTGATCGGCGGAAATACCCTGACGCTGGGTGGCGGCGGGCATGGCGTGAGCCGTCGTTCGGCTACTAACGGCGCGGATTATTATTTACCGGGCTATTTTGTCGCCGACGCCTTTGCGGCCTACAAGCTGAAGTTACAGTATCCGGTGACGCTGCAGCTGAACGTGAAAAACCTGTTTGATAAGACCTACTACACGTCGTCGATTGGCACCAATAACCTGGGCAACCAGATTGGCGATCCGCGCGAAGTGCAGTTTACGGTGAAGATGGATTTTTGATGTAAAAAAGCCCGGTGGCGCTACGCTTACCGGGCCTACGATCGATCCCCTCTCCCTGTGGGAGAGGGTTAGGGTGAGGGCATCAGGCTTCGATATCGGCCATGTCGCCTTTATCCTGCAACCAGTTGCGTCGATCTTCAGAACGTTTCTTGGCTAACAGCATATCCATCATGGCGTTGGTCTGCTGTTCGTCTTCGTCGCTTATCACCAGTTGCACCAGACGGCGAGTATTAGGGTCCAGCGTGGTTTCACGCAGCTGCAGTGGGTTCATTTCACCCAGACCTTTAAAGCGCTGCACGTTCGGTTTGCCCTTCTTGCGTTTCAGCTGCTCAAGCACGCCCGCCTTTTCTTCTTCCGTCAGTGCGTAATAGACCTCTTTGCCGAGATCGATACGGTACAACGGCGGCAGAGCCACGTGAACGTGACCGTTCTTGACCAGGGCGCGGAAGTGTTTCACGAACAGCGCACACAGCAGAGTGGCGATGTGCAGACCATCGGAGTCCGCATCCGCGAGGATACAGATCTTGCCGTAACGCAGCTGGCTTAAGTCGTCGCTGTCAGGGTCCATACCGATCGCCACGGAAATGTCATGCACCTCCTGCGAGGCCAGCACTTCATCGGAAGAGACTTCCCAGGTGTTGAGGATCTTGCCTTTCAGCGGCATGATCGCCTGGAATTCGCGGTCACGCGCCTGCTTGGCAGAGCCGCCCGCCGAGTCACCTTCGACGAGGAACAGCTCGGTGCGATTAAGATCCTGTGCGGTGCAGTCGGCCAGTTTACCCGGCAGCGCCGGACCGCTGGTCAGCTTTTTACGTACCACTTTCTTCGCCGCGCGCATACGGCGCTGGGCGCTGGAAATCGCCATTTCAGCCAGCATTTCTGCGGTCTGAATGTTCTGGTTCAGCCACAGGCTGAAGGCGTCTTTCACCACGCCGGAGACGAAGGCCGCGCACTGACGCGAAGAGAGACGCTCTTTGGTCTGCCCGGCAAACTGCGGGTCCTGCATTTTGACCGACAGCACATACGCACAGCGATCCCAGATATCTTCCGCCGACAGCTTCACGCCGCGCGGCAGAATGTTGCGGTATTCGCAGAACTCACGCATCGCATCAAGCAGACCCTGACGCAGACCGTTGACGTGCGTACCGCCCTGCATGGTTGGGATCAGGTTGACGTAGCTTTCTGTCAGCAGCTCGCCGCCTTCAGGCAGCCACAGCAGCGCCCAGTCGACCGCTTCTGTATCGCCAGAGAAGTTACCGAGGAACGGTTTTTCCGGCAGCGTTGGCAGGCCGTTAATCGCCTCAGCCAGATAGTCGTTCAAACCATCCTGATAGCACCAGCGCTGTTCGCTGCCGTTCACTTCGTCTTTAAAGGTAATTTCAACGCCTGGGCACAGCACCGCTTTCGCTTTCAGAATATGCGTTAAGCGCGAAACGGAAAAACGTGGGCTGTCGAAGAAGCTTTCGTCTGGCCAGAAATGGACGCTGGTCCCGGTATTACGTTTACCGCAGGTACCGATAACCTGAAGTTCTTGTACTTTGTCGCCGTTTTCAAAGGCGATGTTGTAGACCTGGCCGTCGCGGCGCACGGTCACTTCCACGCGCTTAGACAGGGCGTTGACCACCGAGATCCCCACGCCGTGCAGGCCGCCAGAGAATTGGTAGTTTTTGTTGGAGAATTTACCGCCCGCGTGCAGACGACAGAGGATCAGCTCAACGGCTGGAACGCCCTCTTCCGGGTGGATATCGACCGGCATACCGCGCCCGTCGTCGATCACTTCGAGCGACTGGTCGGCGTGCAGAATGACGTCGATGCGTTTGGCATGGCCTGCCAGCGCTTCATCGACGCTGTTATCAATTACTTCCTGGCCCAGATGGTTTGGGCGCGTGGTATCGGTGTACATCCCAGGGCGGCGGCGAACCGGCTCAAGCCCGGTGAGTACCTCAATGGCATCAGCGTTATAGGTTTGCGTCATGATTTAGCTAGCAATTCGCATTGATTGTCAGAGACTGTGCAGCCCAAGAAAATCGACAATCTGGGTGAAATGATTCTCAAAGCCCGTGAAAGCATGGTTTCCGCCCTCTTCTACAGTCTGGCGGCAAGAGGCGTAATACGCCACCGCCTGGCGGTAATCCAGCACTTCATCGCCCGTCTGTTGCAGCAGCCAGAGGAGATCCGGCGCGTCCAGAGGGTCTATCTGCATCACTTTGAGGTCGTAAATATGGCGTGACTCTAGCACATATTGCTGTCCGGTGTAGGGGTTCTCGTTTTGGCCGAGAAACTCCGTCAGCAGCTCAAATGGGCGTACAGCCGGGTTGACCACAACGGCAGGCAGCATAAAGCATTGCGACAGCCAGGTGGCGTAGTAGCCGCCCAGCGATGAGCCCACCACGCCGAAGGATTCGCCACCGTGTTGCATTACGATGGACTCCAGCATTTCTGCGGCATCCGCCGGGTATGGCGGCAATTGCGGGACAATCATCTCAATATGCGGATGATGCTCGCCGAGCCACTGGCGAAACTGGGTGGCTTTTGCAGAACGCGGGGAGCTGTTAAACCCGTGCAGGTAGAGGAGCGTAGACATCAGTATCCTTCTGAAGCGGTATCTGGGCGGAACTTTGCCCCTTCCAGGCGACACACTTCCGTACTCAGCGAGCCATCGGCGTGGAGTTCCAGCCAGCGCCATCCGGGCGCAATGGTATCTAACGTGAAGTTGTCGCAGTGCGGTTTAAACTGCACGCAGGTTGACGGGGTCGCCAGCAAACGGCGGCCATTCCAGTCGAGATCTTGTTCCTGGTGAATATGCCCGCAGATCAGGTTGTTCACGTTCGGGTATTTCGCAAGAACGCGGTCCAGCGCAGCCGAGTTGCGCAGACTGTGCTGATCGAGCCAGCTGCATCCCGCCGGAAGCGGATGATGGTGCAGTAACAGCAGGGTGTGTCTTTCGGGCACGTCAGAGAGTTTAGTCTCAAGCCACTCCAACTGGAAATCACTCAGCTCACCGTGCGGCACGCCGAACACCTGCGTATCAAGCAGCAGAATTTGCCAGTGCTCGCCCACGAACACGCGCTTGGCCGGTGAGATACCCGCTTCCTGAAGCGCACTGTACATGGCAGGCTGGAAGTCGTGGTTACCGGGCAACCAGACGGTAGGCACGCTAAAGCTCGCGATCCCGGTAGCAAAATGCTGATAGGCCGCAGCGCTTTGATCTTGTGCCAAATCACCCGTCGCGACAATCAAATCGCAATCGCGATTTTCGACGCGAATGGCATCAAGTACAGCCTGATAACTCTCCCAGGTGTTGACCCCCAGCAAAGTTTCATGCTTTTCGGCGAACAGGTGAGTATCAGTAATTTGTAATATCCTGACTGGCGTCCCACCAGCAACAGTCAGGTTCAACAGGCTTTCCAAATGGTGTCCTTAGGTAGGTTTATGACGCTAACAAACCGGAATCGCCATTGCTCCATGTGCTAAACAATATCTTAGCCAGTCAGCTAAAAACTGGTTAATTTGATGCTTTTCGTCGCGTTGATGCAACTTTTTATTAGGATAATCATATCGCGCTTTGAAGCGAAAGATCTGCTGACTTGAACACACTTCAGCCACCATCGCGTCATGATAGAGCCTGACAGTCATCGACGGCAGGCTCCAGTAGCTGACGGCCGGGGCCGTTTGCTTAATTTCGACCAGCGTAGTGTAGCGAGTGGACTCTGTAATCGTTAAGCGATATTGCGCATTGCTCACCTGATAGCTCACCGTTTCACCGGCCACATCGTTACGCGGCAACAGACGACGTAATTGCGCGAAATTGGTCTCGCACAGGCGCATCATTTCTGGGAAGTCAGGTGTATAACGCTTCATTTTTTCCACTCTTTTCGTAAGTCTTGATAATGCAGCTGGAGCCATTGCAATGCGATGACAGACGCTGCGTTGTCGATTTTCCCCTCATTGACCCATTGATAAGCCTGCTCCCGACTCACCACATGAACACGAATATCTTCGTTTTCATCTGCCAGACCGTGAATACCTTGCGCGGTCGTGGCGTCCACTTCACCCACCAGAATCGAAGAGCGCTCGGTTGCCCCCCCCGGACTTGCCAGGTAGCTCAGCACCGGTTTGGTTCGGCCCACAGTCAGCCCTGCTTCTTCCTGCGCCTCGCGGCGGGCGACATCTTCCGGCGTTTCGCCCTCTTCGATCATTCCGGCGACAATCTCCAGCAGCCACGGGCTTTCGCTGGTATCCAGGGCGGCAATTCGAATCTGCTCAATCAATACCACTTCGTCACGCACTGGGTCAAAGGGTAGCAAGACTGCGGCATGCCCGCGCTCAAAAATTTCGCGTCGGACTTCGCCGCTCATTTCACCGTTAAACAGCCGATGCCTGAAACGGTAAAGTTCCAGTGAAAAAAAACCGCTATAAAGCGTTTCCCGTGCAATAATTTCTACATCGTTTTTGGTGAAAGTCACTGGCAACTTATCTGGTTTCTGCATGGCGGTATCCTGGTCACAATTGTGTTGAAATCATGAATTTCAAGGCTGTTTGGCTGCCGTTTTACAGGCTATATGATAGATTGGTGCAAATTACCGCCAGATGGCACGTAACGCCAACCTTTTGGTGTGGATGATTCTGTTAGAATCGGCAATTATTTTTAATTAGATCAGCGCTAATACTGCTTCACAACAAGGAATGCAAATGAAGAAATTGCTCCCCATCCTTATCGGCCTGAGCCTGACGGGCTTCAGCGCGATGAGCCAGGCAGAAAACCTGTTACAGGTTTATCAGCAAGCACGTCTGGGCAACCCTGAGCTGCGTAAGTCAGCCGCCGACCGTGATGCTGCGTTCGAAAAGATTAATGAAGCACGTAGCCCGCTGCTGCCGCAATTGGGTTTAGGTGCAGATTATACCTACAGCAATGGATTCCGCGATGCTAACGGCGTGAACTCCAACGCCACCAGCGCATCCCTGCAGTTAACGCAGACCTTGTTTGATATGTCCAAATGGCGCGCGCTTTCCCTGCAGGAAAAAAGCGCCGGTATTCAGGACGTGACCTATCAGACCGATCAGCAAACGCTGATCCTGAACACCGCCACCGCGTACTTCAACGTGTTGAGCGCGATCGATTCGCTCTCCTACACCGAAGCGCAGAAACAGGCGATTTACCGTCAGTTGGATCAAACCACCCAGCGCTTTAACGTGGGTCTGGTGGCGATCACTGATGTGCAGAACGCCCGTTCACAGTACGACAGCGTGCTGGCGAACGAAGTGACTGCCCGTAACAATCTGGACAACGCACTCGAATCTCTGCGTCAGGTGACCGGCAATTACTACCCTGAGCTGGCCTCCCTGAACGTCGATAACTTCAAGACGGACAAACCGCAGGCAGTTAACGCCCTGCTGAAAGAAGCCGAAAACCGTAACCTGGCCTTGCTGCAGGCTCGTCTGAGCCAGGATCTGGCGCGCGAGCAAATTCGCCAGGCACAGGATGGCCATCTGCCAACGGTAGGCCTGACCGCATCAACGGGCGTTTCTGATACCAGCTACAGTGGTTCAAAAACCAATACGTCCCAGTACGATGACAGCAACATGGGTCAGAACAAAATCGGCCTGAACTTCTCTCTGCCTCTGTATCAGGGTGGGATGGTTAACTCTCAGGTGAAACAGGCGCAGTACAACTTTGTTGGTGCCAGCGAGCAGCTTGAAAGCGCGCACCGCAACGTCGTGCAGACCGTGCGTTCTTCCTTTAACAACGTGAATGCGTCCATCAGCAGCATCAATGCTTACAAACAGGCCGTTGTGTCTGCGCAAAGCTCCCTTGACGCGATGGAAGCCGGTTATTCAGTCGGTACACGTACCATTGTTGACGTGTTAGACGCGACCACCACGCTGTATAACGCCAAACAACAGCTCTCCAGCGCACGTTACAACTACCTGATTAACCAGCTGAATATTAAATCAGCGCTGGGTACGTTGAACGAGCAAGACCTGCAGATGCTGAACAGCACGCTGGGTAAACCGGTTTCTACAACGCCTGAAAGCGTTGCGCCAGAAAACCCACAGCAGGACGCTAACGCAGACGGCAATATGGCCAACAGCGCAGCACCTGCCGCTCAGCCAGCCGCAGCTCGCACAACCTCTACAAGTGGTTCCGGCAACAACCCGTTCCGTAGCAATTAAGTTTTGCCCGATAACGCTGTGCTTATCGGGCCTACCTTCGTGTAGGCCGGGTAAGCACAGCGCCACCTGGCGCGAAATCACATCCAAACGTAAGCCAACGTAAAGATCCCCCCGTTTGCCCCTCTGCGCTTCATTTTCGACCACTCATCCTCTATCCTGAGCCTTATTTACTTCGTTCTACCACTGGGTCCTGGAAGACAAAAATGAAACGGACAAAATCGATTAATCACGCTTCGTTCCGCAAAAACTGGAACGCGCGCCATCTCACTCCTGTCGCCCTGGCGTTTACCGCCATCTTTATGCTGTCAGGCTGTGAACAATCCGATGAAACGGTATCGATGTATCAGAATGCCGATGACTGCTCGTCAGCCACCGGTAAAAGTGCGGAATGTACCACTGCCTACAACAATGCCCTGAAAGAAGCAGAGCGTACGGCGCCGAAATACGCCACCCGTGAAGACTGTATCGCCGAGTTCGGTGAAGGTCAGTGCCAGCAGGCACCGGCTCAGGCTGGCATGGCGCCAGAAAATCAGGCGCAGGCACAGTCCAGCGGCAGCTTCTGGATGCCGCTGATGGCGGGTTACATGATGGGCCGTATGATGGGCGGCGGTATGGGCCAGCAGCAGCCGCTGTTCAGCTCCAAAAATCCGTCCAGCCCGGCGTACGGTAAGTACACCGATGCGAGCGGCAAAAACTACGGCGCGGCAACCCCTGGCCGTACCGCGACAGTACCAAAATCCGCGATGGCACCAAAACCTGCGACCACCAGCACCGTCACGCGCGGTGGCTTTGGCGAATCTGTTGCCAAACAGTCCACCATGCAGCGTAGCGCGACAGGTTCCACTTCTCGCTCAATGGGCGGCTGATAATGGAACGAGTCAGTATTGTCGAGCGCCCGGACTGGCGCGAAAAAGCCACCGAATACGGGTTTAACTTCCACACCATGTACGGCGAACCGTACTGGTGTGAAGATGCCTACTACAAGCTCACCCTCGCCCAGGTAGAAAAGCTGGAAGAGGTGACCGCCGAGTTGCACCAGATGTGCCTGAAGGTGGTGGAAAAGGTGGTTGCCAGCGATGAGCTGATGACCAAATTCCGCATTCCTAAACACACCTGGGGTTTTGTGCGCCACGCCTGGCAGACTAACCAGCCTTCCCTCTACTCGCGCCTCGATCTGGCGTGGGACGGCGTGGGCGATCCTAAGATGCTGGAAAACAACGCTGATACGCCGACCTCGCTGTACGAAGCGGCCTTCTTCCAGTGGATCTGGCTCGAAGACCAGATTGCTGCGGGCAACCTGCCGGAAGGCAGCGACCAGTTCAACTCCCTGCAGGAGAAGCTGATCGAGCGTTTCGCTGAACTGCGTGAGCAGCACGGGTTTAACTATCTGCATCTGGCCTGCTGCCGTGACACCGTTGAAGATCGCGGTACGGTGCAATATCTGCAAGATTGCGCAGCCGAAGCGGAAGTGGCGACAGAATTCCTGTACATCGAAGATATCGGTTTAGGCGAGCGCGGTCAGTTCACGGATACTCAGGACCAGGTAATTAGCAACCTGTTCAAGCTCTATCCGTGGGAATACATGCTGCGCGAAGTGTTCTCCACCAAGCTGGAAGACGCGGGCGTTCGCTGGCTGGAACCGGCCTGGAAGAGCATTATCTCCAACAAAGCGCTGCTGCCGATGCTGTGGGAGATGTTCCCGAACCATCCTAACCTTCTGCCCGCCTATTTCGCCGAAGACGACTATCCGCCGATGGATAAGTACGTCATCAAACCAATCTTTTCCCGCGAAGGGGCCAACGTTTCGATTATTGAAAACGGCAAAACCCTGGAAGCCGCCGAAGGCCCGTACGGCGAAGAAGGGATGATTGTGCAGGAGTTCTATCCCCTGCCGAAATTTGGCGACAGCTATGTGCTGATTGGCAGCTGGCTGATCAACGATCAGCCAGCCGGGATTGGAATCCGCGAAGATCGCGCACTGATCACTCAGGATCTGTCACGCTTCTATCCGCATATTTTTGTGGAGTGAGTGTTTGCGCCGGGTTGTGCGGCCTGATGCCCTCACCCTGGGGAGAGGGAATAAACACTAAAACGGTAACCCTTGGGTTACCGTTTTGCTTTTACCTCGCCATCGGGCTTTCTTTTAGCCCACCTGCACGGAAAGCATACTCAGACTTCCCATTTCAATACCATCCACCGGTACGGTGACAGGCTCACTGCCGTCCCACGCGCCCAGTACGTACAACAGCGGCAAATAGTGATCCGGCGTTGGGTTAGAAAGCGAACCGCCTTCATGATCCATGTAATTCACCAGCGGATGCTGTTCCGTCGGCCCCTGCCAGGTGAGATTTTCTTTCACAAAATCATTGAACGACGTCGCCCACGGGTAAGGCGTATTTTCGCCGTGCCAACGCGCCGTGCGCAGGTTGTGAACCACGTTACCGCTCGCCACCAGCATGATGCCTTCGTCGCGCAGTTTCGCCAGCTTACGTCCCATCTCAAAGTGCCACGCTGCCGGTTTGGTGCTGTCGATACTCAGCTGCACCATTGGAATGTCGGCCTCCGGGTACATTTTGATCAGCACGCCCCAGGAGCCGTGGTCGAAGCCCCAGGCCTCTTTATCCAGCGTCACAGGAATCGGGGCCAGCAAATCAACCAGCTGTTGAGCAAGCGCAGGCGAGCCCGGTGCCGGGTAATGCGTGTCATACAGCGCCTGCGGGAAACCACCAAAATCGTGAATAGTTTTCGGTGCTTCCATCGCCGTCACGCCGGTTCCACGGGTAAACCAGTGCGCAGACACCACCACAATCGCTTTCGGACGTGGCAACGTCTCGCCGAGATGACGCCAGGCGCGGGTATAGACGTTATCTTCCAGGACGTTCATCGGGCTACCGTGGCCCAAAAACAGTGCTGGCATACGAGAAGAAGTCATGGTGATATCCTTACATAGGGTGTCTGTTTAATGTCACTACATTACCCGCTATCTGCATAACATGAACTCAGATAAGCGTGATGAAGATCTTCAGAAAATTTGAATGTAAGAAAACTGTAAAGCCGGGAATGCCCTCTCGCTTTGCAGCAGATTAATCATTAGCATTAATGAGAATCATTATCATAAGGAGAGTTGAATGTCAGTACCCTTGATTCTGACGATACTTGCGGGTGCCGCCACCTTCATTGGTGCGATTCTTGGCGTGCTCGGGCAAAAGCCTTCGAACCGCGTACTGGCGTTTTCTCTCGGCTTTGCCGCCGGGATCATGCTGCTGATCTCCCTGATGGAGATGCTGCCCGCGGCGCTCGGCACCGAAGGCATGTCGCCGGTACTCGGCTACGGAATGTTTGTCGTGGGTCTGCTGGGCTATTTTGGTCTCGACCGCATGCTGCCCCACGCCCATCCGCAGGATTTGATGCAGAAAAGCGTTAAACCGTCGCACGGAAATATCAAACGTACGGCCATTTTGCTTACCCTCGGCATCAGCTTGCACAACTTCCCGGAGGGCGTCGCCACCTACGTGACAGCCAGCAATAACCTGGAACTGGGTTTCGGCATTGCCGTGGCGGTTGCATTGCACAATATTCCTGAAGGACTGGCGGTGGCAGGCCCGATTTATGCGGCAACGGGTTCAAAACGCACGGCGGTGTTCTGGGCCGGGATTTCGGGTTTGGCGGAAATTTTAGGCGGCGTGCTGGCGTGGCTGATTCTGGGCAGTATGATCTCCCCGGTGGTGATGGCAGCGATTATGGCAGCGGTGGCGGGGATTATGGTCGCGCTGTCAGTTGACGAGCTGATGCCGCTGGCGAAAGAGATCGACCCGAACAATAACCCTAGCTACGGCGTGCTGTGCGGAATGTCGGTGATGGGATTAAGTTTGGTGCTGCTACAAACAGCGGGAATTGGATAAAAAATACGCCGGGATAACCCGGCGTTTTTTTATTTAGCTGGCTTTACGTTCGTGCGCCTGGCGGTAAGCCACCAGATCTTCAATGGTCACCACAGCCATATTGTGTTTCTTCGCAAACTCGATGCACTCCGGCGCGCGTGCCATAGTGCCATCGTCGTTGGTCAGTTCACACAGAACACCCGCAGATTTAAAGCCTGCCAGCGTCACCAGGTCGATGGTCGCTTCAGTGTGGCCGCCGCGAGTCAACACGCCGCCCGGCTGCGCGCGCAGTGGGAAAACGTGACCAGGACGGTTCAGGTCTGATGGCTTCGCATTGTCAGCGGTGGCTGCGCGAACGGTCGTCAGACGGTCAGCGGCAGAAACACCGGTGGTCACACCGTGCGCGGCTTCGATAGTCACGGTAAAACCGGTACCGAAGGCGCTGGTGTTATTTTCGACCATCATCGGCAGATCGAGCTGTTTACGACGTTCGTCGGTCAGACAAAGACACACGATGCCACTGCCGTGACGAATGGTCAGCGCCATCTGTTCAACGGTCATGGTTTCAGCGGCGAAAATCATATCGCCTTCGTTTTCACGGTCTTCGTCATCGAGAACCATCACACCGCGATGTTCACGGAGTGCGGTCAGTGCAAGCTCTACACGATCGGTAGAGGCGCCAAAAGCGGAAAGTAGCGTCTGATTCATGGTAAAAAAACCTCATTAAAATTATGGTTACCAGAATCAGGGCAGTCTTAGGAGCACCGCGTAAGCGGCAAAAAAATAACGTGAGCGGGCCTCGCCCGACTTGGTCGTTACTCTCTCCCATCCGGACTCTAACCGTCGGCTCTGGAATTACACCAGATCTGCTGACCTTTGAGTTTTCACCCAAAGCGCTCGCGGGCTTTCAGCGCAAGGCTGATTTACCGCCGGTGGGGAATTTCGCCCCGCCCTGAGAATAAGCGAGATAACTATAACGCTATTGATTATGCTGGGCAATGCATAAGCATCAAATCATTCTGGTTTTGCACTTCATCCTTCGAGTTGCCTCTGCGTTGGCTGCGCCCTCAAACCCCCGTCACATAGTTAACTATGCTCCAGGGGATTTTCAGGCTTGCCGCCTTGATGCACCTCGAATGATTTTGTGCAAAAGATCGGAGGGAACGCGCTACAATGTTCGCTAACACCTTCTAATCAAGGGAAACGACCATGATTGACCCGAAAAAAATTGAACAAATTGCCCGTCAGGTTCATGAATCCATGCCGAAAGGCATTCGTGAGTTTGGCGATGACGTCGAGAAGAAAATCCGTCAGGTACTGCAATCGCAGCTGACGCGTCTTGATCTGGTGAGCCGTGAAGAGTTCGACGTACAGACTCAGGTTCTGCTGCGCACCCGCGAAAAGCTGGCGCTGCTGGAACAGCGTCTGACCGAGCTGGAAAACCGCAGCCAGCCTGCCGAAGTGAAGCCAGCACCTGCGATCCCACCGGTCGATCAGGCATAAAAAAGCCGGGTGGCGGCTGCGCCTTACCCGGCCTACAAATCTGATGCAAAACTAAACGGCAACCTCGGTTGCCGTTGTTCGTATTTGCTCCCTCTCCCGTGGGAGAGGGTTGGGGTGAGGGCATAAGGCCGCTCACACTCCATTGTTACTGACTGTCTTTCTGGATTTTCTTAATGATGTTGGTGGTTGAACACCCGTCCTCAAAGTTGAGTACCATCACTTCTCCGCCATTGGCCCAGACCTCTTCACTGCCCGCAATCTGCTCCGGCTTATAATCGCCGCCTTTCACCAGCAGATCCGGCAGAATTCCCGCAATCAGACGCTGCGGCGTGTCTTCTTCAAACGAGACCACCCAGTCGACCGCTTCCAGCGCGCCGAGCACAATCATACGCTGCTCTAGCGGATTCACCGGACGCGTTTCACCCTTCAAACGTTTGGTCGAGGCATCGCTGTTCACCGCGACAATCAGACGATCGCCGAGCTTGCGCGCATTCGCCAGATAAGAGACGTGGCCCGCGTGCAGAATGTCAAACACGCCGTTGGTCATCACCACTTTCTCGCCGCGCTTACGCGCCGCCGCGACGGCCGTTTTCAGCTCGTCTTCACTCATCACGCCAAAACCGGTATCCGCACGACCGCGCACTGCATTTTCCAGCTCGATGGGTGAAACGGTAGAAGTACCGAGTTTACCGACGACCACGCCCGCAGCCGCGTTCGCGAAATAGCACGCTTCTTCCAGCGAATTACCCGCCGCCAGCGTCGCCGCCAGCACGCCAATCACCGTGTCACCGGCACCGGTCACATCGTAAACTTCCTGGGCCTGCGTCGGCATGTGCAGTGGCGCTTTGCCCGGTTGCAATAGCGTCATACCCTGCTCAGAACGCGTCACCAGCAGTGCGGAGAAGTCGAAATCAGCGATGATTTTCATCCCGCGCTCAACAATCTCTTCTTCAGTTTTGCACTTGCCTGCAACGGCTTCAAACTCAGACAAGTTTGGCGTCAGCAGCGTCGCGCCGCGATAGCGCTCGAAATCGGTGCCTTTCGGGTCGATAAGCACCGGCACACCCGCTTTACGCGCCAGTGCAATCATCTGCTGCACGCTGGCGAGCGCACCTTTGGCGTAATCAGACAGCACCAGCGCTCCAATGCTGCCCAGCGCCTGCGCGATACGTTCGTGCAGCGGCTCAGGATCGACGCCTTCAAAACCTTCTTCAAAGTCGAGGCGGATCAGCTGCTGGTTGCGGGAGAGTACGCGCAGTTTGGTGATGGTTGGGTGCGTCGGCACAGAAACGAAATCACACTTCACGTTCACGTCGGCCAGCGTTTTGCTGAGCGCGCGCGCCGCATCGTCAATGCCGGTCAGCCCCACCAGACGCGAATGCGCGCCGAGAGAAGCAATGTTCATCGCCACGTTGGCCGCGCCGCCAGGACGCTCTTCGATGGTATCAACTTTGACGACCGGGACCGGGGCTTCCGGGGAGATGCGGCTGGTCGGCCCGTACCAGTAGCGGTCCAGCATCACATCACCGACAACCATAACCCCAGCACGTTCAAACTCTGGCAGTGTTACTTTCATTCCTGACTCCAGAAAGATTCACAATTTGCGCGCGATAATATCACACTTGTTTCTATACGCACGGCTCCACCAACCACTTCTGCCAGCTCGCAGACACCTGCATACGTTCGTTCGTAAAACATTCCGGCGCCACATGGCCCGGCTGTTCCTGTAATGCCAAATGATGCAGCTCGTCACGCAGCGTGGTGTAAGCGTGAGTCAACGTCTGCGCTTCCTGCTCATCCATAATGTCATTTTGCGCCAGCAATTCCAGAATGCGCACGTTATCAGACCAGCGCGTCAGCTTCGGCTTGTCGTGCGCATGGCGGAGCACCAGATACTGCGTAATGAATTCAATGTCGGTAATCCCGCCTTCATCGGCTTTGATATCAAAGCGATCGCGGTGCTTGTTGCCCAGATGCGCCCGCATTTTCTCACGCATTTCTCGCACGTCGATCTGCAATTTTTGACCTTCGCGCGGCGCAATCAACACGTCCCGACGAATGGTATCGAACTGCGCTTTCAGCTGTGGATCGCCGTACACCACGCGGGCACGCACCAGCGCCTGATGCTCCCATGTCCAGGCTTCGTTTTGCTGATAGTCAGCAAAGGATTCGGTGGACGTGACTAACATGCCCGCCGCGCCGGATGGGCGCAGACGTGCGTCCACTTCGTACAAAATACCGGACGAGGTGCGGGTGCTGAACAGATGCATAATGCGTTGCGCCAGGCGCAGGTAGAACTGACGTCCGTCGATTTCACGCTCGCCGTCGGTCATCACGTCCACCGGACAATCGTGCAGGAAGATCAAATCCAGATCGGAACTGTAGCCCAGCTCCCAGCCGCCCAGCTTGCCATAACCCACTACCGCAAAACCGCGCCCTTCGCGATCCGCCAGATGCTTCGGCTGACCATAGCGCACCACCATCTGACTCCAGGCCTGCTGGACCACCGCGTCGATGATCGCTTCCGCAAGCCAGGTGAGATGATCGCTGACTTTCATCACCGGCAGCGTTCCGGCGATATCCGCCGCCGCCACACGCAGCATCTGCGCCTGCTTAAACTGACGCAGCGCCTCCAGCTGTTGCTCCTCGTCCTCTTCCGGGACGCGCAGCAGATACTGGCGCAGCTCGTCGCGATAGGCATCCATCGCTGTCGGCTGATACAGGGTATTCGGGTCGAGCAGTTCATCCAGTAACAACGGATAACGCGCCAGTTTGCTGGCGACCATCGGCGATGCAGCGCAGAGCGAAATCAGATGTTTGAGCGCACCGGGGAATTCGCTGAGCAGCTCAAGATAAGTCGTGCGGGTAATAATCCCGGTGAGCAGCGGCGTCAGGCGCGAAAGTGGAACCGGCGCATCCGCCCGTGCACAGACGTTGCTCAGCAAATGTGGCATCAGGTGATCGAGCACCTGTCGCCCGCGCGGGCCGATAGCGCGTTTGTTCATTTCCAGGCGGAAATCGGCGATCAGCGCCACCACACGATGGCGGTCGTCATCGCTCAAATGGGCCAGCACTGGGGTAGTGTCATCTTCCTGGAGCGCATCCTGCCACAGCTCGCGCCAGTGCTCAGACAGGGTATCGTCCGGCGATTCGGCTTCGTCATCGCCAATCAAATCATTAAAGATCCGCCGTACACCCGCCATATGGGTATCCAACGTCTCCGTCAGCCCCTGCCAGTCGTCAACGCCCATGCCCCAGGCCAGACGCGCCCGATTGAGGTCATCGCCCGGCAGGGTTTGGGTCTGTTCATCGTTGATGCTTTGCAGCAAGTTTTCGAGGCGACGCAAATAGAGATAGGCGTCGTGCAAGGTTTGCGCATCGCCTTCCGGCAGCAAATGCAGCTGCTCAATAGCCTTCAGCGTCGGCAGCAGCGAACGGGATTGCAGGGACGGTTCGCGCCCGCCACGAATAAGCTGGAACACCTGCACGATAAACTCAATTTCGCGAATGCCGCCCGCGCCGAGTTTTATATTGTCTTTCAGGCCCCGGCGGCGCACCTCGCGGGCGATCATCCCTTTCATATTGCGCAGCGACTGAATAACGCTGAAATCGATATAGCGGCGGAAGACGAACGGGCGCAGCATGGCGCGCAGCTCGCTGGCGTAAACATCGCCGTTATCGCCCATGATCCGCGCTTTGACCATCGCGTAGCGTTCCCAGTCGCGGCCCTGCTCCTGGTAATAATCTTCCAGCGCAGCAAAGCTCAACACCAGCGGGCCGCTGTCGCCGAACGGGCGCAGGCGCATATCCACGCGGTAAACAAAACCGTCCTGCGTGGGCTGGTCCAGCGCTTTAATCAATCGCTGACCGAGGCGGGTAAAGAACTGCGCGTTATCAAGTTCACGCCGTCCGCCACGGGTTGCGCCCTTTTCCGGCCAGGCGAAGATCAGGTCGATATCCGACGAGAAATTCAGTTCGCCGCCGCCCAGTTTCCCCATGCCCAAAATCATCAGCGGCTGTGGAGTGCCTTCTTCACTGCACGGCGTACCCCACTCTTTGCAGCAAGCGTCGTACAGCCAGTCGCGCGCAGCTACAATCAGCGTCTCCGCAAGAACGCTCAACTGCTGCAGAGTGCTCTCTTCACTCACCAGCTCCAGCGACTGCGCCCAGGCGATGCGGACCATCACGCGACGGCGGAACTGGCGCAAAACGCGCATCAGCGTCGGCTCATCGCTCACGTCCGTCAGCGCGTCACTTAGCCATTGTGGATAGTGCTGCCACTCGTCGGCCAGCGGCGGTGCCGCTTCCAGTTCAGACAGCCAGTCAGGATTCGCGGTGATGCTCTCCTGCACAAAATCACTAAAAGTAAGCACTTGCTGCGCCTGCTCACTGAGTGAGGAAGCGGGTAATGATTCTGGCAGACGCGCACAGACCGTCTGCCAGTGCTGCGTGAGCTGTGAAGAAAGCGGCATCATGGGGTTCCTTGCCTGAGTTAGCGTTTTCCGCTGTGCAACCAGAACGGCTCTTGCGAAATGGCCTCATTGCGGAAATGTTCAATTTCAATGCGCTGGCGCGTTTCGATGGCATGGCGAAGCCCCTGCCAATTTTCCAGCCACGCCTGCGCTTTGGGTCCATCGTAGGAGCCAGCCAGCAGCAGAACCGTGTCAATATCGCGCGTCAGACGAACCAGCTGATCGGCGTACTGATCGCCAAGCGGTCGGTCAAAAATGGTTTTCAATTCTGAGTTGCTGCGGGACATATGCGTATCGGCGAAACGCTTAAACGACTCAGCAATCTTCTTCTGGGTTTTATCATCCAGAAAACGCTGCCAGCCGCGCGTCACCAGAAACTCAGTTAACGCCAGCTTTGCCGCAGCCGTCTGCGGGCTGTAAACCGCCGTTTCGGCAGAGATGTCCGTCGCCATTAGCGCTTCGGTCTGGGTCAAGAAATCGCGTAAGTGAGCACTCGCTTTACGCGGTACCACGCCGCCAAACAACGTCAGGGTGCTGCGCACCAGACCGATGGCATCCAGTACGTGTTTTTTCGCCCCGCTCACGCCGCGCACCCACAGCTCCTCATGGTATTGCCACTGGCTGAGAGCCAGTTCCAGCGAAGCTTCCAGCCCCTGCTCGACGCTGGATTTTGGTGCCACGTGCAGGATAGTGGTGGTTTTAACCTGGCGCGGCGCATTGCCCGCCGCCAGATGATACCCGCGCGCGGCCTTACTCAAACTCCCCTGACGCAGACCGGACTGGCCCACCAGCTTACGCGCCAGCTTCAGCACGTCGTCGGCATCGCCTTCCAGCAGTTCAAGCTCCAGCTCGCAAATCGGTTCCTGGAACTCGCCTGCTTTGACGTCGCCCAGATCGAGCGCAATTTCGATACGGCTTTTCCCTTCATTCACCAGCCACTTTTCGCGCCAGAAATCGGTGCTGAACAGCGGCTTAACCTGATCCGACAGCCCATCCGGCAGTTCACCGTTCGGCCAGACGTCTGCCGGAAGTCGATTCAGTTCAAGTTCTGGCTTTTCAATGTCGATATTATATTCAGGACGCTGATGCAAACCGCCGACCACACGACCCGCAATTTTCATCGTCATTTCATAACGCCCGTTCGCGCCACGAATGCGCAGGCCCATGTCATGACGGCGCAGCCAGTTATCGGCAGTTTCGTAATAGATGTTGAGAAGTTGAACCGGCTCATGGTGTTCAGCAGTCAGCTGATTGAGATGAGTCCGCAGCGCGTCAACGCTGCCCTTTTCTACGATAAATTTCAGTTCGATTTCTTGTGCCATAGCCCTGTACTTTCGGTTGCTTCACAGCCGCGTCAATGAAGGCGAACTTTCTCGCCATTTGTTTGTCAGTACATAGTATTTTGCGCCAAATTGCCACGCAATGAGCAATTTGACGGGCGTAAAAGTTTAACGCGGTGACACAGATGATTCCGATAGCTGACGCGAATGCTTTGCGTAGCGATACTGTTGCCACTACTATCGTTCCACTTTTTATGAAAATAACGACTGATGATGCTTAAATTACGCCTGATTGGACTGACTTTACTTGCTTTCAGCGCCGCGACTGCGGTCCACGCTGAAGAGAAACGTTATGTTTCTGACGAATTAAACACCTGGGTACGTAGCGGCCCTGGAGATAATTATCGCCTCGTGGGTACGGTGAATGCCGGCGAGGAAGTGGTTTTATTACAGACAAATCAGGACAGTAACTACGGTCAGGTGCGCGACAGCACGGGCCGTACCTCATGGATCCCGTTGAAACAACTCAGCAATGTGCCAAGCCTGCGCACCCGCGTGCCGGATCTGGAAAATCAGGTGAAAACCCTGACCGATAAGCTGACCAATATCGATAACACCTGGAACCAGCGCACGGCTGAAATGCAGCAGAAAGTGGCGCAGAGCGACAGCGTGATCAACGGCCTGAAAGAAGAGAATCAGAAGCTGAAAAACGAGCTGATTGTGGCGCAGAAGAAAGTCAGCGCCGCCAATCTGCAGCTCGATGACAAACAGCGCACCATCATCATGCAGTGGTTTATGTATGGCGGCGGCGTGCTGGGCGTGGGTCTGTTCCTCGGCCTGGTGCTGCCACATCTGATCCCAAGCCGTAAGCGTAAAGATCGCTGGATGAACTAATTCGTCTTATTCACCATACTTACGTATTATCGGGTGAAAAGAGAATTCGGGAGTTGAAGGCGTGAAGATTTATCTGGTCGGTGGTGCGGTTCGTGATGCGTTGTTAGGTCTGCCGGTCAAAGATAAAGACTGGGTTGTGGTCGGTGCCACACCCGAAGAGATGCTCAACGCGGGCTACCAGCAGGTAGGCCGCGATTTTCCCGTGTTTCTTCACCCTAAAAGCCGCGAAGAGTACGCCCTTGCACGCACGGAGCGCAAAGCCGGTTTCGGTTATACCGGTTTTACCTGCTACGCCGCGCCGGACGTCACGCTTGAGCAAGATCTGCTGCGCCGCGATCTGACCATCAACGCGCTGGCACAGGACGACGACGGTACTATCGTCGATGCCTACGGCGGCCAGACCGATCTGCAAAACCGAATTTTACGTCACGTCTCCCCGGCCTTCTCTGAAGATCCGCTCCGCGTCCTGCGCGTGGCGCGTTTTGCTGCCCGTTATGCCCATCTAAGTTTCCGCATTGCCGATGAAACGATGGCCTTAATGACCGCCATGACCGACGCGGGCGAGCTGGAACATCTCACGCCGGAACGGGTGTGGAAAGAGACGGAAAACGCGCTGACGACCCGCAATCCGCAGGTCTTTTTCCAGGTGCTCCGCGACTGCGGCGCGCTGAAAGTGCTGTTCCCGGAAATCGACGCCCTGTTTGGCGTTCCGGCTCCGGCGAAGTGGCATCCGGAAATCGATACCGGCATTCATACCCTGATGACCTTAAGCATGGCGGCAATGCTCAGCCCGGAAGTGGACGTGCGTTTCGCCACGCTTTGTCACGACCTGGGCAAAGGATTAACGCCAAAGGCCCTCTGGCCGCGCCATCACGGCCACGGTCCGGCGGGCGTCAAACTGGTTGAGAATATTTGCCAGCGCCTGCGTGTGCCGAATGACATCCGTGACCTGGCGAAGCTGGTCGCCGAGTTTCACGACTTGATCCACACCTTCCCAATTCTGAAACCGGCTACCATCGTCAAGTTGTTCGACAGCATTGATGCCTGGCGCAAGCCGCAGCGCGTCGAGCAGATCGCGCTCACCAGCGAAGCGGACGTGCGCGGGCGCACCGGTTTTGAAGCCTGCGATTATCCGCAGGGCCGTTTGCTGCGTGAAGCCTGGGAAATTGCGAAAGCGGTGCCGACGAAAGCAGTGGTGGAAGCTGGATTTAAAGGCCCGGCAATCCGCGAGGAGTTAACCAAACGCCGGATTCAGGCCGTGACAGACTGGAAGGAAACGCGTTGCCCTCAGCCAAAAGACTGAGGGCAGTGGCTTAGAAGAAGACCACGTAGACTGCCGCCGCGACGATAAAGCGGTAGATAGCAAACGGAATGAAGGAGATACGTTTGATTAACTGCAGGAAGGTTTTGATTGCCACCAGCGCGACCAGGAACGCGGTCACAAAGCCCACGGCGAACATCGGAATGTCGGCCGTCGTCAGGAAGTGGTAGCTCTTATAGAGATCCAGCGCGGTAGCGCCCATCATCATCGGCACTGCCAGCAGGAACGAGAACTCGGACGCCGCATAGCGACTCACGCCCATCAGCATCCCGCCGGAAATGGTCGCCCCTGAACGGGAAAAGCCCGGCCAGAGTGCCAGACACTGGAAGCAGCCAATCATAAACGCCTGACGGTAGGTCATATCATCCAGACCCGGTGCTTTCGGCTCTTTCGGCTTCAGCAGTTCAGCGGCAATCAGCAACACACCGCCGACCACCAGCGCATACATCACGTTTATCGGGTTAAACAACGATTTGATCGTGTCGTGGAAAATCAGCCCCAGCACCACCGCCGGCACCATCCCAAGCAGGATGTGAATCAGCGTCAGACGGCCTTTGCCCTCGCCTTCGTGCTGCGGCTGACGACCAAAGTGAATGCCGATCAGACCAAACAGGCGACGCCAGAACATCACGACAACGGCCAGAATGGAGCCTAGCTGAATCACCACTTCAAAGGTCTTTGCCGTTTCGCCTTCGAAGCCGAGCAAATGACCGACGATGATCATGTGTCCGGTACTGGAAACGGGCAAAAACTCCGTCAATCCTTCGACCACACCCAGTATTGCCGCCACCAGCAGCGAGTGTATATCGCTCATCTATTAACCCTTCTAAAAATGTAAAAAAACGGCGCACCACACTGGACGCCGTGAAAGAGACAGCTTTAAGACCGGTATAACCGAAAATGGTTTAGCATTTATGACGTTAAATCTTTTGTTTCAGATTTGTGCCACGCTCAATGATCACCCCGACGTTAGCGGCTCGCGCCACGGCACCCGGTTTGCTGAGTTTGATGCGCACCCACGGCGAGTTGAAACGGCTCAACAGCAGTTCGGCCACCTCTTCTGCCACGCGCTCCACCAGCGCAAAACGCTGCCCTTCGACATGCTTCACCACCGTTTCGCTGATATCGGCATAGCTCAGGCAGTCGTTCACATCATCACTTTTAGCCGACAGGCGATTATCCCAGCCCATTTCGATATCGAACACCAGCTTCTGCTCGATGGTCTGTTCCCAGTCGTAAACACCAATTGTGGTGATTACCGAAAGTTGCTCTATAAATACAATATCCATCACGACCTGCCTGGTTTTTGGCTAAACCGGATACCACTTCCGGCGAATTATGCGTATTATCCACAGATGCAGAGAATACAGATACATTTTCAAAACGGAACAGCGTTATGAGTGCAATCGCGCCTGGAATGATTTTCCTCGCCTACCTTTGCGGCTCAATCTCCAGCGCCATTCTGGTCTGCCGCATCGCCGGATTACCTGACCCTCGCGTCAGCGGTTCCGGGAATCCAGGGGCGACCAATGTATTACGAATTGGCGGCAAGGGAGCAGCCGTAGCGGTATTGATTTTTGATGTTCTGAAAGGAATGCTCCCCGTCTGGGGCGCTTATGCGCTGGGCGTGACCCCGTTCTGGCTGGGGCTTATTGCCATCGCCGCCTGTCTGGGCCATATCTGGCCGGTATTCTTTGGTTTTAAAGGCGGCAAAGGCGTCGCTACCGCGTTTGGCGCGATCGCCCCCATCGGCTGGGATTTGACCGGCGTTATGGCGGGCACCTGGCTGCTGAGCGTGCTGTTGAGCGGCTATTCATCGCTGGGCGCAATTGTGAGTGCACTGATCGCTCCGTTCTATGTCTGGTGGTTTAAACCCCAGTTCACCTTCCCCGTTTCCATGCTCTCCTGCCTGATTCTCCTGCGTCATCACGACAACATTCAGCGTCTGTGGCGTCGCCAGGAAACTAAAATCTGGACCAAGCTGAAGAGAAAGAAAAAAGACCCGAAGTAATTCGGGTTTCTCTCGTATAAACACCTTTCATTTCAATCCGTTCGTTATGTCATATAACCAAATGTGATTTAGCTCACTTTCTGTCTGTGGGTACTCTTTTTGTACTCATTGCAAACACACAAAAAGAAAATGACTGACATCACTGAATCACACGCTATTTCAACGGCAGGAAGCGCCCCGGACGGCGACATTAAATGGGTACGTAACGCATCGGACGTTACGCAGCTGGTCAATGCTGGCTCGCAGGGGAGAGCCAACGCGCGCATCGTTATCGGTATCGCGCTGGGCGGAATTTTCCTCGACGCCTACGATCTCGGCGCACTGGCGTTTGGTATCAAAGACATCACCCGCGAATTTAACCTGACGCCCGCCGGAACCGGCATGGTGGCTTCGGCGATCACTTTTGGGGCGATCGTCGGCGCACTGATTGGCGGTTATCTGACGGACAAAATCGGCCGCTATCGCGTCTTTATGGCCGATATGATCTTTTTTGTCGTCGCCGCTATCGCCTGCGCCTTTGCGCCAAACGAATATGCCCTTGCCGGGGCACGCTTTGTGATGGGCCTTGGCGTCGGGATCGATCTCCCCGTGGCGATGGCCTTCCTCAGCGAATTCGCCAGACTGAAAGGCCCTGGAAACAAAGCCGCCAGCGTGGCGATGTGGTGTCCGACCTGGTACGCCGCGATCAGCATCTCCTACCTGCTGGTGCTCTTCTTTTACGCCGTACTGCCCGAAAGCCACAGCGACTGGCTATGGCGTTTGATTCTCGGCTTTGGCGCCATTCCCGCGCTGGTGATTATCGCCATCCGCAGCCGCTATATGAGCGAATCCCCGGTCTGGGCGGCGAATCAGGGCAACCTGAAAGAGGCCGCGTCTATTTTGCGCAAAGCGTACAACATTAATGCCCACGTCCCGCAGGATGCGCTGAACCAGCCCGTAGCGGTGGTGAACAAGGCCAGATGGCAAAACTATCTGAATCTGTTTCGCGGCGTGTACCTTAAGCGGACGACGCTGGCGACGCTGCTCTCCGTGGTCTCGTCATTTGCCTATAACGCCGTAGCGTTTGGTCTGCCGGTGATCATCTCCAGCTTCTTTGTGCAGTCGATGCTCACCACTATTTTGATCTCGCTGGCGCTTAACCTGCTCTTTGCCTTCGTCGGCGGGCTGCTGGCTGTGCGTCTGGTGCCGCGCTTTGGTGCATGGCGGATGTCGCTGGGCGGCTATGCCTGTCAGTTGGTCGCCCTGCTGGTGCTGGCCCTCATCGGACGCCCGGAAGGCGCGGCACAAGGCATCATCTCTGTCGCTATGCTGGCGCTGTTTTTGTTTGGCCAGGGCTTTGGCCCAGGCGCGCACACTATGGCGTTTGCCTCGCTTAGCTATCCAACCTCGCTGCGCGGCGTCGGCGTCGGCCTCAACCAAACGCTAATGCGCAGCAGTTCAACCCTGTCGCTGTTCCTGTTCCCACTCCTGGTCGCGTCTCTCGATACTGCGGTGTTCTGGGTTATTGCTCTCGCACCGTTGATTGGCCTGATTTCGCTGCTTGCCATTCGCTGGGAGCCGTCCGGCTACGATATTGACGCCGAAGATTATCGCTAAAATCCCCCAAACCGGCTCAGCAATGAGCCGGTTTTTTCCGCCATCCATAAGCGTCTCATATGACAAGGTTCATTTCTGCCAGGGCATACTGAAGCAGATAATGACGAGCGGATGGATGCAGCATGTTAGCAACCCAGGTCACTGATAACGCGTATAAAGGCTGGCAGGCGTCGCTTGCGTTGCAGTTTCGTCACACCCCTGAAAAAACCATTCTGCACTCGGCGCGACACGTCGGCCCGCTTACCGTTCAGCGCCCGTTTTATCCCGAAGACGAAACCTGTCATCTCTATTTGTTGCATCCGCCCGGCGGAATTGTCGGCGGCGATACGCTGGATATTTCGGTCGAACTGGCCGCGAATAGCCATGCGCTGATCACCATGCCGGGTGCCAGTAAGTTCTATCGTAGTAGCGGCGCGCAGGCGCTTCTCAATCAGCGTTTTTTTATGGCCGAGAACGCAACGCTCGAATGGCTGCCGCAGGACACCATTTTCTTCCCCGGTGCGAACGCCCGACTCCGCTCGGTTTTCCATTTGCACCCTTCCAGCTCCTTGCTGGCGTGGGAGTTGCTGTGTCTGGGCCGCCCGGTGATCGGAGAGACCTTCAGTCACGGCACGCTCGACAGCCGACTGGAAGTGTGGCTCGACGACCAACCGCTGCTCATTGAGCGCCAGCATTTGGCCGACGGCGATTTGACTCCAGTGGCGGAACATCCCTGGATCGGCACGTTGCTCTGCTATCCGGCGAACGACGCGCTGTTGGACGGCGTGCGCGAACGCCTCACGCCGCTTGAGAACTTTGCCGGTGCGACGCTCACCGACGGCCTGCTGTCGGTGCGTTTTCTTTCTCACGATAACCTGATTTGCCAACAGGCGATGCGCGATATCTGGCAGTACCTGCGACCAATGGTGACCGCCAAAGCGCCCCACGCTCCACGAATCTGGCAGACCTAAGAGAACCCTATGGAACTGACCCCCCGAGAAAAAGACAAGCTGTTGCTGTTTACCGCCGCGCTGGTCGCGGAGCGCCGCCTCGCGCGCGGCGTCAAACTCAATTACCCGGAATCGGTCGCGCTGATTAGTGCCTTCATTATGGAGGGTGCGCGCGACGGGCAAACCGTGGCGGAGCTGATGGAAGCGGGTCGTCATGTGCTAACGCGCGCACAGGTGATGGAGGGCGTGCCGGAGATGATCCCGGATATTCAGGTGGAGGCCACCTTCCCGGACGGCTCCAAGCTCGTTACCGTCCACAATCCGATCCTTTGAGGTGGAGCGATGATCCCAGGCGAATACCAGATTAAACCCGGCCAGATCGCCCTGAACGTCGGGCGCAAAACCCAGCGCACGATCGTCGAAAACCACGGCGACAGACCGATCCAGGTAGGATCGCACTATCACTTTTACGAAGTGAATCCGGCGCTGAAATTTGATCGTGAACCAACCAAAGGATATCGCCTGAACATTCCAGCCGGTACCGCCGTGCGTTTCGAACCGGGGCAAAAGCGCGAGGTGACGCTGGTGCTGATCGCCGGGGCGCAGCGGGTGTTTGGTTTTCGGGGCGAAGTGATGGGCGGTCTGGAGGATAACAATGGCTGAGATTTCGCGTCAGGCATATGCCGACATGTTCGGCCCAACGACGGGCGATAAAGTTCGGCTGGCCGATACTGAGCTGTGGATCGAAGTAGAAAACGATCTCACGGTGTACGGAGAAGAGGTTAAATTTGGCGGCGGGAAAGTGATCCGCGACGGCATGGGTCAGGGGCAAATGACCGCCCAGCACTGCGTAGATCTGGTCCTGACCAACGCGCTGATCGTCGATCACTGGGGAATTGTGAAAGCCGATATCGGCGTCAAAGACGGCAGGATCTTCGCTATCGGCAAAGCCGGAAACCCGGATATTCAGCCCGGCGTGACGATCCCGATCGGCGCGTCGACCGAGGTGATCGCCGCCGAAGGCAAGATCGTCACCGCCGGTGGGATCGACACCCACATCCACTGGATCTGCCCGCAGCAGGCCGAAGAGGCGCTGGTCTCGGGCGTAACCACCATGATTGGCGGCGGCACCGGACCCGCAGCAGGAACAAACGCCACCACCTGCACGCCGGGGCCGTGGTATATCGCGAGGATGTTGCAGGCTGCGGATACGCTGGCGGTCAATATTGGCCTACTCGGAAAGGGCAACACGTCAAACCCTGAAGCCCTGCGCGAACAGGTCGCGGCGGGCGCGATCGGCCTGAAAATTCACGAAGACTGGGGTTCAACGCCTGCGGCAATCAACTGCTCGCTGGAGGTCGCCGAAGAGATGGATATTCAGGTGGCGTTGCACAGCGATACGCTGAATGAAGGCGGGTTTGTCGAAGACACGCTTGCAGCCATTGGCGGGCGAACCATTCATACCTTCCATACCGAAGGGGCGGGCGGCGGCCATGCGCCGGATATTATTACCGCCTGCGCGCACCCGAATATTTTGCCCTCCTCCACCAATCCAACGCTACCCTACACGGTCAATACCATTGATGAGCATCTCGATATGCTGATGGTGTGCCATCACCTGGACCCGGATATCGCCGAGGACGTGGCCTTTGCCGAATCGCGCATTCGCCGCGAAACCATAGCCGCCGAAGATGTATTGCACGATATCGGCGCGTTCTCGCTGACTTCGTCCGATTCCCAGGCGATGGGCCGCGTGGGTGAAGTGATCATCCGCACCTGGCAGGTGGCGCACCGCATGAAGGTGCAGCGCGGGCCGCTTGCGGAGGAGTCCGGGGATAACGACAATTTTCGCGTCAAACGCTACGTCGCCAAATACACCATCAACCCGGCGCTGACCCACGGCATCGCTCACGAAGTCGGCTCAATTGAAGCGGGTAAACTGGCGGATCTGGTGGTCTGGTCGCCGGCATTTTTTGGCGTCAAACCGGCCACCATAGTGAAAGGCGGAATGATCGCCTGTGCGCCGATGGGGGATATCAACGCCTCGATCCCCACGCCGCAACCGGTGCACTATCGCCCGATGTTTGGATCGCTCGGGGCTGCGCGTCACGCCACGCGCCTGACGTTTGTCTCCCAGGCTGCCGCCGCGAACGGCATTCCTCAGCAGCTCAATTTGCAAAGCGCGATTGCCGTGGTGAAGGGCTGCCGGACGGTGAAAAAAGCCGACATGATCCATAACAGCCTGCAGCCGAACATCACCGTCGACGCGCAAACCTACGAGGTACGCGTCGACGGCGAACTGATTACCAGCGAACCGGCAGACATCCTGCCGATGGCGCAACGCTATTTCCTGTTCTGAGGAGAGATGATGATCTATTTAACCCAACGTCTTGATCACCCCCATCCCGTCACCGCCAGCGTGACCCTGCCGATTGATGTGCGGGTGAAAAGCCGCGCCCGCGTAGAGCTGAACGACGGGCGTGAAGCGGGCCTGATGCTGCCGCGCGGGCTGTTACTTCGGGGTGGCGATCTGCTGACTACCGACGATGGCCAGGAGGTTGTCGAAGTGATCGCCGCGCCAGAATCCGTGTCAGTGGTGCGCTGCGCCGATCCGTATCTGCTCGCACGCGCCTGCTATCACCTCGGCAACCGCCATGTGCCACTGCAAATCATGCCTGGCGAGCTGCGCTATCACCACGATCATGTCCTCGACGACATGCTGCGCCAGTTCAGTCTCGAGGTGACTTTTGCCCATCTGCCGTTTGAGCCGGAAGCCGGGGCCTACACAAGTGAAGCCCACGGCCATGCGCACGCCCATTCTCATTAAGGCACGTTGAGCGAATGGAACACAACCGCCAGCAGTTACGCCTGATGCAGCTCTCCAGCAGCAGCCTGCCGGTCGGGTCATTCACCTGGTCCCAGGGGCTGGAGTGGGCAGTGGAAGCTGGCTGGATCAAAACGGTGGCAGAGTTCAGCCGCTGGCAGATTCAGCAGATGGAGCAGAGTTTTTTGTGCGTCGATTTGCCGCTGTTTATCCGCCTGTATCGCGCCTGCGAGCAGAACGATTTCGCCGCCGCAAAACGCTGGACGACGTATCTCCTCGCCTGCCGGGAGACGCGCGAACTGCGCGAAGAAGAACGCAATCGCGGCGCGGCTTTTACCCGCCTGATTAAGAGCTGGGAACCGGATTGCCCACCCGACTGGCTGCCGCTGTTTTCACAAAGCCAGCTGTGCGGCATGGCATGGCTAGGCGTGCGCTGGAGGATTGACGCCCACGCGCTGGCCCTGAGTCTCGGCTACAGCTGGATAGAGAGCGCGGTAATGGCGGGCGTGAAGCTGGTGCCGTTCGGGCAGCAGGCTGCCCAGCAGTTGATTATCGATTTAAGCGACCATTTTGCTGAAAAGCTCGGTCAGGCGTGGCAGCTCAGCGATGACGAACTGGGTGCGGCGACGCCGCTCTCGGCCATCGCCTCGGCGCGTCACGAAACTCAATATTCACGGTTATTCCGATCCTGAGGATTTTTTATGGCTGATTACAAACATCCCCTGCGCGTGGGCGTGGGTGGCCCGGTCGGTTCGGGTAAAACCGCCCTGCTGGAAGCGCTGTGCAAAGCGATGCGCGACACATATCATCTGGCCGTCGTGACCAACGATATCTACACCAAAGAGGATCAGCGCATCCTGACGGAAGCTGGGGCGCTGGAGCCGGATCGCATTGTCGGCGTGGAAACCGGCGGCTGTCCGCATACCGCGATCCGCGAAGATGCCTCAATGAACCTCGCGGCGGTGGAAGCGTTAAGCGAGAAGTTCGGCAATCTGGATCTGATTTTTGTCGAGAGCGGCGGGGATAATCTCAGCGCCACTTTTAGCCCGGAGCTAGCGGATTTGACGATCTACGTGATTGACGTGGCGGAAGGCGAAAAGATCCCGCGCAAAGGCGGGCCGGGGATCACTAAATCGGATTTTCTGGTGATCAATAAAATGGATCTGGCACCGTACGTCGGGGCATCTTTAGAGGTGATGGAGCGTGACACCAATCGCATGCGCGGCGAACGTCCGTGGACGTTTACCAACCTGAAAGTGGGTGACGGGCTGGCGACGATTATTAAATTTTTGGAAGTGAAGGGGATGTTGAAGGTTTAGCAGATTTTGCCGGGCGGCGCTTCGCTTGCACCGGCCTACAAAACCGTGGCTCGGAGAAATTTGTAGGCCCGGTAAGCGCAGCGCCACCGGGCAACACAGACCACACTTATGCCGCAGGCAGCTCTGCCAGCGGCCAGCGTGGACGCACGGAAACACTTAAATCCGCCGTCGCGCCCGCCTTCGCACGCACCATGCCCGCGTAGGCAATCATCGCGCCGTTATCGGTGCAAAACTCCGGACGCGCGTAAAACACTTCGCCGCGACGTTTTTGCATCATCTCCGCCAGCTTCGCACGCAGTGTACGGTTGGCACTCACGCCTCCCGCCATCACCAGACGCTTAAAGCCGGTCTGATCCAGCGCGCGTTTGCACTTGATCATCAACGTATCCACCACCGCATCTTCAAACGCACGAGCGATATCTGCACGGGTCTGATCATCGTTGTCATTGTTGCGAATGGTATTCGCCGCGAAGGTTTTCAGGCCAGAGAAGCTAAAATCCAGCCCTGGGCGATCGGTCATCGGACGCGGGAAAACAAAGCGTTTTTCGACGCCCTGAGACGCCAGTTTTGACAGCATCGGACCACCTGGATAATCAAGGCCCAGCAGTTTGGCGGTTTTATCAAACGCTTCACCGGCGGCGTCATCGATAGACTCGCCCAGCAGTTCGTACTCGCCAATGCCCGTCACGCTGATAAGCTGGGTATGACCGCCGGAAACCAGCAGCGCCACAAACGGAAACTCCGGTGGATTCTCTTCCAGCATCGGTGCCAGAAGATGCCCTTCCATGTGATGAACCGCAATCGCCGGAACATCCCACGCGAACGCCAGCGAACGCCCTACGGTTGCGCCAACCAACAGCGCGCCGACCAGACCCGGACCGGCGGTATAGGCCACCGCATCGATATCTTTTGCGGTCAAACCGGACTCTTTCAGTGCCGCCTGAATCAGGGGAACGGTTTTACGCACATGGTCGCGAGACGCCAGCTCAGGCACCACTCCGCCGTAATCAGCGTGTAATTTCACCTGACTATACAGTTGGTTGGCTAGCAGACCTTTTTCGTCGTCGTAAATGGCGATGCCGGTTTCATCGCAGGATGTTTCAATACCCAGTACACGCATGGCTAAATTTACCTCTTTTCAATACCGCGCAGTGTAGGGCGAATGCGGGTCGATGTATACCCTGAGGGGTGAGTTCGTGTATACTCTACCCCCTTACAAAAGTCCCGTTCAAAAACGGCATTGGTGCTTTACAAAGCAGCGTTAGTTGCAGTAAAATTCCGCACCATTTTGAAATAAGCTGGCGCCGATGCCAGCGGCAAACCGAATTTATCAAAGGTGAGAGTTACATGCCGGTAATTAAAGTACGTGAAAACGAGCCGTTCGACGTAGCACTGCGTCGCTTCAAGCGTTCATGCGAGAAAGCAGGTGTTCTGGCGGAAGTTCGTCGTCGTGAGTTCTATGAAAAACCGACTACCGAACGTAAACGCGCTAAAGCTTCTGCTGTGAAACGTCACGCGAAGAAACTGGCTCGCGAAAACGCACGCCGTACTCGTCTGTACTAATCTGTTGAGGGCGCACGCCCTCAATGGTCAGACTGAGTTATAGTCGTAAGGCCGTGCTTCCGGAAGGAATGCGCGGCTTATTTTCGTTTATGCATTAGCAAATACACAAAATCATTCACACTGTATCAAGGCGGCAAGGGAGTGAATCCCCGGAGCTTACTTAAGTAAGTGACAGGGGTGAACGAGCGCAGCCAACGCAGAGACAGTTTGAAGGATGAAGTGTACTAACGGGGCCTATGGCTGGACGAATTCCACGCGTTTTTATCAATGACCTGCTGGCCAGAACCGACATCGTCGATCTCATCGATGCGCGGGTAAAGCTCAAAAAGCAGGGTAAGAACTACCATGCGTGCTGTCCGTTCCATAACGAAAAAACCCCCTCTTTCACCGTTAACGGTGAAAAACAGTTTTACCACTGCTTTGGCTGTGGCGCACACGGGAATGCCGTCGACTTTCTGATGAACTACGACAAGCTCGAGTTTGTCGAAACCGTCGAAGAACTGGCGGCGATGCACAACCTTGAAGTGCCCTATGAAGCAGGCAGCGGTCCGAGTCAGATTGAACGTCATCAGCGACAAACGCTTTATCAGCTGATGGACGGTTTGAATTCGTTTTACCAACAGTCTCTTAAGCAAAATGCAGCTGAACCTGCGCGTCAGTATCTGACAAAGCGCGGCTTGAGCGACGAAGTGATTGCGCGTTTCGCTATTGGTTACGCCCCGCCCGGCTGGGACAACGTGTTAAAGCGTTTTGGTGGCAATAGCGAAGATCGTAAGTCTCTGATTGATGCCGGTATGCTGGTGACAAACGATCAGGGCAGAAGCTACGACCGCTTCCGCGAACGGGTGATGTTCCCCATCCGCGATAAGCGAGGCCGGGTGATTGGTTTTGGTGGGCGCGTGCTGGGTGACGGCATGCCGAAATACCTTAACTCCCCGGAAACCGATATTTTCCACAAAGGTCGCCAGCTGTATGGCCTTTATGAAGCCCAACAGGATAACGCTGAACCCCGGCGTTTGCTGGTGGTCGAAGGCTATATGGACGTGGTCGCGCTGGCTCAGTACGACATCAACTACGCGGTTGCGTCGTTGGGAACGTCGACCACCGCCGACCACATTCAACTCCTGTTCCGGGCGACGAACAACGTCATCTGTTGTTACGACGGTGACCGTGCCGGACGCGACGCCGCCTGGCGCGCACTGGAAACTGCACTACCCTATATGACCGACGGGCGCCAGTTGCGCTTTATGTTCCTGCCCGACGGTGAAGACCCAGATACGCTGGTGCGTAAAGAGGGCAAAGCGGCGTTTGAAGCGCGGATGGAGCAGGCTCAGCCGCTCTCCACGTTTTTGTTTAACAGCCTGATGCCGCAGGTAGATTTGAGTACCCCGGACGGTCGCGCTCAGCTGAGTACGCTGGCCCTGCCGCTGATTACTCAGGTCCCAGGAGAAACCTTGCGCATATATCTGCGTCAGGAACTCGGCAACAAGCTCGGCATTCTGGATGACAGCCAGCTTGAACGTTTAATGCCAAAACTGGCTGAAAACGGTGCGGTTCGCCCCGCGCCACAGCTAAAACGCACAACCATGCGTATACTGATAGGGTTACTGGTGCAAAACCCAGAGCTGGCGCCGCAAGTGCCGCCGCTCGCGGGGTTGAACCATGAAAAGTTGCCAGGACTTGGCCTGTTCTCAGAACTGGTCAATACGTGTCTGTCTCAGCCGGGTCTGACCACCGGCCAACTTTTAGAGCATTATCGCGGCACAAAAGAGGCCGCCACCCTTGAAAAACTGTCGATGTGGGACGATATAGCAGATAAGGATATCGCAGAAAAAACGTTCACCGACTCACTCAACCATATGTTTGATTCGATGCTTGAACTGCGCCAGGAAGAGCTCATTGCTCGCGAGCGCACTCACGGTTTAAGCAGCGAAGAACGCCGGGAACTCTGGATGTTAAACCAGGAACTGGCGAAGAAATAAACGAAAGAAGCAATCTTTCAAGAATTCAACGGCTTAAGTGCCGAATATCGATCGGGAAGCCCCCGGCAGCCGCACTGAGAGGCAGCGGCAAAAATATAAGTACGCCCTCGCTTCAAAGGTTGGCAGCGACACCGCCGACACCAATTAAACGAATTAAGTGTGGATACCGTCTTATGGAGCAAAACCCGCAGTCACAGCTGAAACTTCTTGTCCAACGTGGTAAGGAGCAAGGCTATCTGACCTATGCCGAGGTCAATGACCATCTGCCGGAAGATATCGTCGATTCAGATCAAATCGAAGACATCATCCAAATGATCAATGACATGGGCATTCAGGTGATGGAAGAAGCACCGGATGCTGATGATCTGTTGCTGGCTGAAAACTCCAACAACACCGACGAAGATGCAGAAGAAGCTGCTGCACAGGTGTTGTCCAGCGTTGAATCTGAAATCGGGCGTACCACTGACCCGGTGCGCATGTACATGCGCGAAATGGGCACCGTTGAACTGCTGACCCGCGAAGGCGAAATCGACATCGCGAAACGTATTGAAGACGGGATCAACCAGGTTCAGTGCTCTGTTGCCGAATACCCTGAAGCGATCACCTATCTGCTTGAGCAGTACGATCGCGTCGAAGCCGAAGAAGCGCGTCTGTCTGACCTGATCACCGGTTTTGTCGATCCTAACGCTGAAGAAGACCTGGCGCCAACGGCGACTCACGTCGGCTCTGAGCTGTCTCAGGAAGAGATGGATGACGACGAAGACGAAGAGGAAGAAGAAGACGACGACAGCAGTGATGACGATAATAGCATCGATCCTGAGTTAGCGCGCGAGAAGTTTGGCGAGCTGCGTACTCAGTACGAACTGGCTCGTGACACCATCAAAGCCAAAGGCCGCAGCCATGTTGCCGCTCAGGCTGAGATTCAGAAACTGTCAGAAGTGTTCAAACAGTTCCGCCTGGTGCCAAAACAGTTCGACTATCTGGTTAACAGCATGCGCGTCATGATGGACCGCGTTCGTACTCAAGAACGTATCATCATGAAGCTGTGCGTTGAGCAGTGCAAAATGCCGAAAAAGAACTTCATCACTCTGTTCACCGGCAACGAAACCAGCGAGACCTGGTTCAACGCGGCTATCGCGATGAACAAACCGTGGTCTGAAAAACTGCATGACGTGGCTGATGACGTTCAGCGCGGCCTGCAGAAACTGCGTCAAATCGAAGAAGAGACCGGCCTGACTATCGAGCAGGTTAAAGACATCAACCGTCGCATGTCCATCGGCGAAGCGAAAGCCCGTCGTGCGAAGAAAGAAATGGTTGAAGCGAACTTACGTCTGGTTATTTCGATCGCCAAGAAATACACCAACCGTGGTCTGCAGTTCCTGGATCTGATTCAGGAAGGTAACATCGGTCTGATGAAAGCGGTTGATAAGTTTGAATATCGCCGTGGTTACAAATTCTCCACCTATGCTACCTGGTGGATTCGTCAGGCGATTACCCGCTCTATCGCGGATCAGGCGCGCACCATCCGTATTCCGGTGCATATGATTGAGACCATCAACAAACTCAACCGTATCTCCCGCCAGATGCTGCAAGAGATGGGTCGCGAGCCGACGCCTGAAGAGCTGGCTGAACGCATGCTGATGCCAGAAGATAAGATTCGTAAGGTGCTGAAAATCGCTAAAGAGCCAATCTCCATGGAAACGCCAATCGGCGACGATGAAGATTCGCATCTGGGTGATTTCATCGAGGATACCACCCTCGAGCTGCCGCTGGATTCTGCTACTACTGAGAGCCTGCGTGCTGCCACCCACGACGTTCTGGCTGGCCTGACCGCCCGTGAAGCGAAAGTCCTGCGTATGCGTTTCGGTATCGATATGAACACCGACCACACGCTGGAAGAAGTGGGTAAACAGTTCGACGTAACCCGCGAACGTATCCGTCAGATCGAAGCGAAGGCCCTGCGCAAACTGCGCCACCCAAGCCGCTCTGAAGTGCTGCGTAGCTTCCTCGACGATTAATCGTCTTTGAAAAGTAAAAGCTCCCAAATGGGAGCTTTTTTTTTCACCGTTATTCCACCAGACTTCTACCTTCCCCGCACCATCAGCGCCTCGTCCAGCTCCCGATACGCCTCTACCAGCTTATCCAGCGTCGCCCGATTTAACCCGCTCGGATTCGGCAGCACCCACACCTGGGTCATGCCGATCGTGATACTTTGCTTGCCCCACTGCGCCCCTCGCTGGCTAAATGCCTGCTCGTAAGCCTGCTTGCCGAGGATTGCTAACGCCGCGGGCTGATAGTCTTCTATCTTCTTCACCAGCTCCCGCCCGCCGCTGCGCAGCTCATGCAGGTTAACTTCCGTCGCCTGCACCGTGGGTCGCTCCACCAGCATGGTGATACCACAGCGCGTATCCAACAGATGCTGTTCTTCTTCGGGCTTTAAAAGCCGATCGGTAAAACCTGCCTGATGAATCACTTTCCAGAAACGGTTTCCCGGATGGGCAAAGTGAAAACCCGTATGCGCGGAGGACTTGCCAGGATTGATCCCACAGAACACAACCCGCAGTCCAGGTGCCAGAATATCGTTGATCATCTCATTCCCCGATGAATGCATCAGGCATTCAGTATAAAGGATTGATAATGCGTTGTTTATAAAAACAGCAGGCAGGTGCGAATGTCTGGATTGCAGCAGGGAGTTACTCTATAATTCACCGCCACGGCCCCTTAGCTCAGTGGTTAGAGCAGGCGACTCATAATCGCTTGGTCGCTGGTTCAAGTCCAGCAGGGGCCACCAAATAACAAGGGCTTACGTGAAAACGTAGGCCCTTAGTTTTTTCAGGATTGATGAATCAGCGTGTGGTTAACTCACACCAGCTCCCGGAGTTGCTCCTGCATGTAGGCAGAAAAGTATTCAGGGTTCTTGATCACTACGTGGTCAGTTGCGTTAATTTTCTCGGCCCACCCGGCCACTTTTTTCGTAAAGTCGGGATCCCATCCCTCTTGTGCCCCTCGCGCCATAATGTCATCCGCGCTTGCAGGCGTACCCAACTCCTTCAAATACTTGAAAATTCCTTTCGCAGTACTTTCATCCATCGAATGCGGCACTGACGCGGAAGTGTCCATACCACCAATGAAATCCAATGCTTTCTCAATGACTGTTGGCATACTCTTATCCTTAAAATTAACCATCTAGTAAACAAGGTTATACTATGGCCTGAAATTGATCGGAAATTCAAAGAGATTGTCACGGTACCGGAAACCACATCACACACCCTTGAGCGCTTCCGATACGTTCCTGAAGCATTGCATAATCCACACCCCCGAACCATTAACCCCCTCACAAACATCTAAAACTAAAGAAATCCCCCGTCGCGCCGATCATCATCCGTGTGTATTATTTCCTGTAGCTCTGACCACAACTAACCTTAACTCAAATACTTAAGCGCTAAAGCGAAAGGCATCATGAGCACACCGATCAAACGGCTAGAAATCATAAAAAATGCCATTGAACTGGAAGATGACGACATCATCGACAGCCAACTGGCACGGCTGAAAAGTGAAGCGTTTGACGATGAGCTACAGGCGATCGTCGTGGCGCTTGAGAATAAAAACTATACCGCAGCAATCAGAGCCATCACCGCATGGTTGCAGAGTCAGCGCTCACTGACTCAGTGGCGCGATCCGCAGGTTGCCGCCAGCAAGCTGGAATTGAAGGCTCTGGAAGAGCGCCTTCGCGAGCTGATTGATCGCCGTAACGCCCGCGTGCAACAACTGGACGAGTTCAACGATCTCTATTTCTCCCGTCTCGGCCCATTGATGTCGCAAATACTTCAGCTGCGTAAAACCCTCGCAGAACTGAATCTGCGCCGCCAGCAGGCGGAGTCGCGTCGCCGCGAAGAGGATTATCGTCGCTGCCAGCAATATATGGCGCAGGCCGTTGAAGTGCTGACCACACTGACGCAGCGCTGGCGTGCGCTGCCAGCCGATTCGGTGCAGGCCGCCGATGCGCGTAAGCATTTGCAGCAGCAAAGCGATCTGATTGCCAATCTGTTGGCCGAAGCGCAAGAGCTGGAAATGGGCTTAACGCGCGAAGAAGAACCGGCGCGTCAGGCGCGGGACGAGGCTAACGAAGAGTACGAGAAATATCGCGAGCAGCACCACGATGCAGAAATGCGTCTGCGCAAAGGCAAGGATCTGTCAGAAGAAGATCAGAACGAGCTGAAACGGCTTTGGCGTCAGGCCAGCAAACTCTGCCATCCGGATCTGGTAGCGGACGATCTGAAAGAAGAAGCCAACACCATGATGGTGCAGCTCAACCAGGCCAAACAGCGCGGAGATGTGAAAGCGATTCGCTCGTTGGTGGCGCGTCTGCAGCAGGGCTTTGAGCCGCTGATGGCCAGCGATCGACTGAACGATCTGGAACGTATTCGCAAAAAAATGGCTCAGGTTCGCGAACAAATCGACACTTTAGTGAACGAGCTGGCGGAGCTGGAGAAAGAAGAGTCCTGGCTACTGGTCTCCTCGCTGAGCAATATGGAGTCTTATTTTGCCCAGCAGGAGAAAGCGCTGCATGACGTTCGTAGTGCGCTCGAACACCAGGTGAACGAAGCGCAGTTCGACGAAGTTGCCTAGTTACTTCGCGTGCCAGTATGCGCTGGCACGCACCAGCTGTGGGTCAATCGCGTCAGTCTCAAACTGGCAACTCAGGTTTTTGACGACCTTCCCTTCCCCGGTCAACCAGATAAAGTAATCCGCAGCAGGCACGCTCAGCATCGCCAGACGATCGGCCACCGCCTGCTCGCTATGTCCGACAATCCAGGTGATGTTGAAATCACTCAGATGCGCCAGATAGTCTTTATAAGACTCATCACCCACGGTCACCACGGCGTGAATTTCCGGTTTGAACGGCAGTGCAGCAATCGCTTCCAGACGACGACGCAGCGCAGGCATGCCGGACTCATCGCAAACGTACAACTGCCACGCATAATCTTCCGGCACCACAAGCGATCCGCGCGGGCCGCCGATCGTTAGCTTATCGCCTGCTTTAGCCTGTACCGCCCAGTTGCTCGCAAGCCCACCGTCATGAACAAAGAAATCGAGCACCAGTTCGTTGCGCGCCTCATCGTACAGCGGCGTGTAATCACGCGCTTGCGGGCGTACACCCTCACCCCAGTTGATGCCTTCGTCGGTCACAACCGGAGGTACAAAAGCTGCGCCCGGAGCCGGGAAAAAGACTTTGGTATGGTCGTCAAAACCCTTTGAACTAAAACCTTCCAGCGCTTCACCACCTAAGACGATGCGTTGAAAGCCAGCGCTTACACGCTCAACGCGGAGCACGGTCAGCTCGCGAAAGCGCAGTTCATTGCGTACACGTTGTGGGTAACGAGGTGATGTCATTTTTCTGCCTTCGTGAAGTGAATACGATATATCTAAATCAGATTCAAATGATAATGATTGCTAACAAACGAGATTGCAAGTCTTTTTTTGATATAGATGATTCATGCACATCCCCAATCTAAAAAATAACAACAAAGACAATTATTTCAATATTTTAAAGAAAAAACAAAAAACTAATTTGCTAATCAGATAACTTTAGATATAAATTAGATATATCAAATTAAGGAGAACACTCATGCGACATTCACACGACGATTTTGGCCACGAACACCACCATCATGGCCGTGGCGGGGAGCATCACGGTGGCGGACGCCGCCAGCGCTTCTTTGGCCACGGCGAGTTGCGCCTGGTGATTCTGGATATTCTCACCCGCAACGCCAGTCACGGCTATGAGCTGATTAAAGAGATTGAGAGCATGACGCAGGGAAACTACACCCCGAGTCCTGGTGTGATTTATCCGACTCTCGATTTCCTGCAAGATCAGGCGTTTATTACGATTTCAGAAGAGGAAGGCGGGCGTAGGAAGATTGCCATCACCGTTGCCGGGCAGCACTGGCTTGATGAAAATAAGGAACATCTGGAACACATTCAGGCACGCATTACCGCACGCTGCGTGGGGTTCCAGTTGCGTAAAAACCCGCAAATGAAGCGGGCTTTGGATAACTTCAAAGCGGTACTGGACCTGAAAGTTAATCAGGGAGAGATCAGCGACGCGCAGCTTAAGCAGATTATTGGCGTTATCGACCGCGCAGCGCTGGATATCTCCCAGCTGGATTAAGCCAGCGCTTCCTCGCGCACGCGGAATACTTTTACCAGCTCTTTCAGGTGCAGCGCCTGATCGTTAAGCGAAGCCGCCGCCGCAACAGACTCCTCCACCAGCGCTGAGTTCTGCTGGGTGGTGGAGTCGATCAGGCCAATCGCACTGTTAATTTGCGAGATGCCTTCCGTCTGTTCGTGGCTCGCCTGGCGTATCTCACGCAAAATAACGTCCATCTCTTCCACATTCCCCACCATGCCGTTAATTAGCCCGCTGGCTTTTTCCACCAGGTTCATTCCGTCTTGAGTCTGGCTAGTCGAGCTTTCGATCAGCTGGCGAATTTCGCTGGCTGAGGAGGCGCTTTTCTGCGCCAACTGGCGCACTTCGCCTGCGACCACCGCAAATCCACGCCCATGCTCACCGGCACGCGCCGCTTCGACAGCGGCATTCAGCGCCAGAATATTGGTCTGGAAGGCAATCGCATCGATCAGGTTGATGATGTCGGACATGCGGTTAGAGGTTTCATTAATCAGGCGCATTTTCTGCGTCACCTGCTTCATCATCTCGCCGTTGTTTTTGACCACACTCGCCGCATCGGCGGAGAGATTTGTCGCTTCACCGGTGTGCGCCGCCGTATTTTTCACCGTCGCGGTGATCTGCTCCATCGACGCGGCAGTCTGCTCAACCGAGCTGGCCTGTTCTTCGGTACGTGCCGCCAGATCCTGATTCCCCGCGACAATTTGCGCCGCCGCGCTGGAGATATTTTCCGAGCCGGATTGAACCTGCTGCACAATTTCCAGCAGCCGGGTTTTCATCTCCATCAGCGCATGAAGCAGCAAACCCGTTTCGTCTTTGCTGCGCGTGGTAATGTTGCGGGTTAAATCGCCTTCGGCAATGGCTTCGGCAAACGAGACCGCCTCGCCCAGTGGGCGGGTGATGGAACGCACGATAAACCAGCCAATCGTACTGCCGATCACCACGCTAAACACGGTCAGGATCACCAGCAACAGGCGGTTGGTGTTGAAATCCCCGTCGACCTGCTTCCCGGCGCTCTGCATTTCACTGTTTTGCACCGCGATCAGCTCCTGCACTTTGGCCTTGTATGCCTGTTGCAGGTTCACCGTTTTGGTCATCATCTCCTGGATCGCGCCCTCACGATCCTTGTTCTGCACCGCCTGCAATATCCGGTAACGAGAATCCAGATACTGCTGACGCACATCTCGAATGCCGGTCAGGATCTGTTGCGATTTGGGGTCTTTAAGAGAGTTATTCAGGTCCGTGAGGATGACGGTAATGTGTTCGCTGATCTCCTTCAGCCGCTGCTGCGACTGAGCGGCATACTGGCCCTGCTCGTCCAGCAGCATGAGCTGTTGAGTGCTAACAAATTCCTGGAAGTTATCGATTAACTGATTGGCTTTTACCGTCGTCGGGTAATCCTGGGTAATGATGGATTGCATCCCATTATTTGCCCGATTCAGGCTCAGGAGCGACAGACTGGCGCTTACTACCATCAAAACAATTAAGAATCCAAAGGCCAGAAATAATTTTGTGCCGATCTTTACGTCATGTAAGAACATATATACTCCATCGATGTGATTATTTCTCAGACGATCAGCGTTATCGGTAACTTTCTCGCTAACTTTATGACTTTGATCGTTTTTATATTTCATAACCACGGCAATGGATAGGCTGAATCTATTAATAACGCGCCATCGATCGTTACTTAAGCTTCTGACAGGCTCTTTGTGAAATAGCGTTGGGGTAAATTGGCTTAGGTGAATATAAATAACTGAGGTGATTATTTTAGTTATTTAATATTAAATTAACATTTGAACGTAAATATAATTACAACTTTAGGAACGAAAAAGCCCGCTTATTTTTGCAGAAATAAGCGGGCTTTTTTCCTGAACCTTACTGACTCAATGGAGAACCGTTACCGCATCTTCAAGACGCCCGGCGCGGTGCTTCACCATTGCCGAAACCCGGGCGCTCTCTTCCACCAGATCGGCGTTTTTCTGCGTGATGTCATCCAGTTCAGCCACCGCGCGAGTCAGGTCAGATAGCCCTGTCGCCTGCTCGGACGTCGAGTGGCTGATCTGGGCAATCAGGCGCGTCACATTTTGTACCTGCTCAACAATGTCATCCATAGTGCGCCCGGCGGCATGAACCTGGTCGGAACCCGACTGAACCTTGCTGGCACTGGCATCAATCAGTTTGCGGATATCATTCGCAGCGCTGGCGCTGCGGCTTGCCAGGTGGCGAACCTCTCCGGCCACCACGGCAAAGCCTTTGCCCTGCTCGCCCGCACGCGCCGCTTCTACTGCCGCATTGAGCGCCAGAATATTGGTCTGGAAGGCGATATCGTTGATGAGTTTAGTGATGGAGCCAATCCGCTGGGTGCTGTCGGCAATATCGTCCATCGTTTTCACGACGGTCTGCATTGCGCTGCCGCCTTCAGCCGCCGCACCGCTCGCCACTATCGAGAGTTTATCAGCCGCCGCTGCGGTTTCAGAATTACTCTGCACCGATGCCGCCATCTGATTCATGGTGGTCACCGTCTGCTGCACGTTAGCCACCGTCTGACGGGTGCGGTCATTAAGATCTTCATTGCCCTTCGCCAGGCGATCGCTGCCATCACGCACGCTCACCACCTGACTTGAAACATCATTGATCAGCCAGCGACACATCAGTCCCAGTTGTCCAACGGCACGTAAGGTCAGCCCAAGCTCGTCGCTGCGATTAAGATGGTCGACGCTGTTCCGCTCACCGGTTGCGACTTTGAGCGCCTGTCGGGCCACATTTTCTACCGGACGGACGATTTGCTGCTCGAACAGAACGGTGCCCAGCAGCATCACCAGCGCGCTCGCACCCAATGCGGCCCAGCTCGCATGCGTTGCAATAAGCGTGGCCGCCAGTGCCACAAACAGTATTGCCATGACGCACCGCACCCGCCAGCGCAGCGGCATCGCCGGTAATTTCCCAAACACGCCTTTACTCACCACCAGCCCTTTATGGACGCGCTTGTTGCAGCGCCCTTCGTTCAGCGCTTTGTACAGTGGCTCAACCGCCGCGATCTCTTCCGCCGTCGCCCGGGTACGAATCGACATGTAGCCCGTCACCGCGCCGCCGCGCACCATCGGCACTGCGTTAGCACGCACCCAGTAGTGGTCGCCATTCTTGCGGCGGTTTTTCACGATCCCGCTCCACGGCTCGCCCTGTTTTAGCGTGTACCACATATCGGCAAACGCCGCTTTCGGCATATCCGGGTGGCGCACTAAATTGTGCGGCTGCCCCAGCAATTCATCCAGTTGGTAGCCGCTCACTTTCACGAAGGTGTCGTTGGTGTGGGTCATGTGGCTGTGGAGATCGGTGGTGGACATGAGGGTGGTATCGTCGTTCAGAGGATATTCATTCTGAGTGACATACGGTTGAGCGGACATGATGGGCATCCCTTGCAGGTTATTTGAATGTTAATTTTGTGGGTTTATCTTTTTTCGGCGGTAAACAGTTTATCTTTAGTTGTTAAATCCGATCGAGATCGCAAATTGCGGTTAAACCGCACTTTTTGTACGCATTTCTAATTGATTGATTTAAAATACTTTCATAAAGAAATTACCCACAAAGGCTGACCTGTTAACGTCTCCTTAAGAATCAAAGTCCGCACCACAAGGGTGCAACTGACCCATTCAGGCGCAAATAACCCCCTCGCAAAGCCCAGCGGCAAACCTCGTTTCGCCCTCCCGGCACGATTAAATTTTGCGCAACATTATTTTAACCTGGCATTTATCCCGATTTTCGTTAAGTCACCAGAAGTGGCGTAATCCCTGCAATAATTAATTCAGTATCATGTGATACGCGATCCCCCGGAGCTCATTTTGAACAGGTTACCTTCCAGCGCCTCGGCTCTTGCCTGTACCGCGCACGCACTGAATCTCATTGAAAAGCGAACGCTTGACCATGAGGAGATGAAACAACTTAACCGAGAGGTGATTGATTACTTTAAAGAGCATGTAAATCCGGGGTTTTTAGAGTACCGAAAATCTGTTACCGCTGGCGGGGATTACGGAGCCGTAGAGTGGCAAGCGGGAAGTCTGAATACGCTTGTCGACACCCAGGGACAGGAGTTTATAGATTGCCTGGGTGGTTTTGGAATTTTCAACGTGGGGCACCGTAATCCAGTTGTGGTTTCCGCCGTACAGAATCAGCTCGCGAAACAACCCCTTCACAGCCAGGAACTGCTCGATCCGCTTCGCGCCATGCTTGCGAAGACGCTGGCGGCCTTAACGCCTGGCAAACTGAAATACAGCTTCTTCTGCAATAGCGGCACGGAATCGGTCGAAGCGGCGCTGAAACTCGCCAAAGCGTACCAGTCTCCGCGCGGGAAATTCACCTTTATCGCCACCACCGGCGCGTTCCACGGGAAATCCCTTGGCGCACTGTCGGCTACGGCAAAATCGACCTTCCGCAAACCGTTTATGCCGCTGCTGCCGGGCTTCCGTCACGTGCCGTTTGGCGATATCAACGCGATGCGCACCGTGCTGACCGAGTGCCGTAAAACCGGCGACGACGTGGCGGCGATTATCCTTGAGCCGATTCAGGGCGAAGGGGGGGTGATCCTGCCGCCGCAGGGCTATCTGCCTGCGGTTCGCAAGCTGTGCGATGAGTTTGGCGCGCTGCTTATCCTCGATGAAGTGCAAACCGGGATGGGACGCACCGGCAAGATGTTTGCCTGTGAACACGAGAACGTGCAACCGGACATTCTGTGTCTGGCAAAAGCTCTCGGCGGCGGCGTGATGCCGATCGGCGCAACCATCGCCACCGAAGAGGTGTTCTCGGTGCTGTTCGATAATCCGTTCCTGCATACCACCACTTTTGGCGGTAACCCGCTGGCCTGTGCGGCCGCGCTGGCAACCATCAACGTGCTGCTGGAGCAGAACTTACCGGCTCAGGCGGAGCAGAAAGGCGATATGTTGCTGGACGGTTTCCTGCAGTTAGGCCGCGAGTACCCGGATTTGGTACAGGACGCGCGCGGAAAAGGGATGCTAATGGCCATTGAGTTTGTGGATAACGAAATCGGCTACAACTTCGCGAGCGAGATGTTCCGCCAGCGTGTGTTAGTGGCCGGGACGTTGAACAACTCGAAAACCATCCGCATTGAACCGCCGCTGACGCTGACCATTGAGCAGTGCGAGCAAGTGCTGAAAGCGGCCCGTAAGGCGCTGGCGGCAATAAGGGTGAGTGTGGAAGAGGCATAAGTGCCGATATCTCGCCGGATGGCGCTGCGCTTATCCGGCCTACGTGAGAGTGGTTTCGTAGGCCGGGTAAGCGCAGCGCCATCCGGTTTTTTTAAACGATACGAACGCCCACTGGCATCGCGCGCTCCGCTGTTAACAGCACGCTTTCGCTGCCGTCCTCGGTCTCAGCGCACAGCAGCATACATTCCGACACTTCCCCGCGCATTTTGGCTTTTTCCAGATTACACAGCACCACCACCTCTTTACCGAGTAATTCCTGTTCGGTGTAATACGGCACCAGGCTGGTGACGGTCTGAAGCTGGCGCTCGCCAATATCAATCTGCACGATATACAGCTTATCGGCATTGCCGTGACGCTTTACGTCGATAATTTTCCCGGTGCGCATCTCCAGGCGGGCGAAATCCCCGTAAGAAACCTTTTCCATGATAACCCCCAAGTAAATATTTAGTAAAATTATCACAACATAAGCGGCGTTGCCGATCAATGGATTTTTACTAAATACGCGGGATTCATTACAATGGCGGCAGATTCTATTTTAACTCCCGCGCTGAGGGGCCACATGGCAACACTGAAAGATATCGCAAAGGAAGCGGGCGTGTCGCAGGCCACTGTGTCGCGCATTCTTAACGACGACCGGACGCTAAACGTCAAAGAAGAGACGCGTCACCGGATCCTGGAAATTGCTGAAAAGCTGGAATATCGCGGCAGCAGTGCGCGTAAAAGCCTGATCCAGCATGATGCCTGCCATCACGTGCTGGCACTTTACAGCTACCGTCAGGAGCTGGAAATCAATGACCCCTACTACCTCGCCATCCGTCATGGCATTGAAACCCAATGCGAAAAGCTGAATATCGGCCTGACCAATTGCTATGAAAATCAGGGGCTGCCGGAGATAAGCAAAGTCAGCGGAATTCTGATTGTCGGCAAACCGGCAGAGCAGATGCGCCAGGCGGCAGAAGCCCTGAGCGACAATATCTGCTTTATCGATTTTCACGAGGCGGGTTCCGCTTTTGACTCGGTGGATATCGACCTGGTGCGCATCAGCAAAGAGGTGATCGACTTCTTCGCCGCCCAAGGCGTGCAGCGTATCGGCTTTATCGGCGGCGAAGATGAGCCGGGTAAGGCAGATATTCGCGAAAAAGCGTTCGTCGAATACGGCCAGCTCAAAGGCGTAGTGTCGGAGAAAGATATCTGGCGCGGCGGCTTCTCCAGTTCATCGGGCTATGAGCTGGCGACGAAGATGCTGGCGCAGAACGACTTCCCCGAAGCGCTGTTTGTCGCCTCCGACTCTATTGCCATCGGCGTGCTGCGGGCGATCCACGAGAAAGGGCTAACCATTCCGCAGGATATCAGCCTGATTAGCGTCAACGATATTCCCACCGCGCGCTTTACCTTCCCGCCGCTGACCACCGTGCGCATCCATTCTGAGATGATGGGCAGCCAGGGTGTAAACCTGCTGCTGGAAAAAGCACGCGATGGCCGTGCACTGCCGCTGCAGGTGTTTGTTCCCAGCCGGTTGAAGCTGCGCGGCACGACGCGTTAAACCCCTTGCCGGGTGGCGGCTACGCCTTACCCGGCCTACAAAACCCGAGGCCGTTGAAGGTTTTGTAGGCCCGGTAAGCGCAGCGCCACCGGACAATGACCTCATCTCCCCCTCCCCCCTATTTTCGTGATCCACTTAACTCATTTCATTTTTACTGATTTTATTTAGTAAAATATTTACTAAACTCCCCAGCAATGATGTTTTAACCCACAGGGAGATGACATGAACCGCTGGGAGAATGTTCAGTTAACGCACGAGAACCGGCTGCCGCCGCGCGCGTACTTTTTTGCCTATCACGATATCGATCAAGCCCGCCGCTTTGCCCGCGAGGCTAGCAGCCATTTTCTGCTGCTGAGCGGCCAATGGGCGTTCCGCTATTTCGACCATCCGCTTGAAGTGCCCGAAGCGTTTCCCCACCAGCTGATGAGCGACTGGGGCCAGATTAGCGTGCCGTCCATGTGGCAGCTGGAAGGCCACGGCAAACTGCAATACACCGATGAAGGCTTCCCCTTCCCGATTGACGTGCCATTCGTTCCGAGTGCGAATCCTACCGGCGCCTATCAGCGCGTATTCACGCTTGGTGAAAGCTGGAGCACGCGCCAGACGCTGATTAAATTCGACGGCGTAGAGACCTATTTCGAAGTGTACGTAAACGGCCATTACGTCGGGTTCAGCAAGGGCAGCCGCCTGGCCGCTGAATTCGACGTTTCGCCGTTCGTTCATGCGGGTGAAAACCTGCTGTGTGTCAAAGTGATGCAGTGGGCGGATTCAACCTACATCGAAGATCAGGATATGTGGTGGACGGCGGGGATCTTCCGCGACGTCTATCTGGTGGGTCGCGAGCTGACGCACATCGACGATTTCACCGTTACCACGACCTTCAACGACGACTATTGCGACGCCACTCTCTCCTGCCACGTCGAGCTGGAAAACCTGGCCGCCCAGACGCAAAACGTCACCCTTGAGTATCAGCTTTTCGACGGCGAACAGCGACTGTATCAGGGCGAAGCGCAGGCCAGCGTCAGTCAGCGCCAGGCTCTCGATTTCAGCGTGGATGTGAAGCAGCCCAAACAGTGGTCCGCCGAAACGCCTTATCTGTATCACCTGCTACTGATCCTGAAAAACGCGGCGGGCGAAATACTGGAAGTGGTGCCGCAGCGCGTGGGCTTCCGCGACATCCAGGTGCGCGACGGCCTGATGCTCATCAACAACCATTACGTGATGCTCCACGGCGTGAACCGCCACGATAACGATCATCGCAAGGGGCGCGCGGTGAGTATGGATCGCGTCGAGAAAGATCTGATCCTGATGAAGCAACACAACATCAACTCGGTACGCACCGCCCACTATCCGAACGATCCGCGCTTTTACGAGCTGTGCGATCTCTACGGTCTGTTCGTGATGGCGGAAACTGACGTCGAATCCCACGGATTTGCCAACGTCGGCGATCTGAGCCGCATCACCGACGATCCAACGTGGGAAAGCATGTATGTCGAGCGCATCGTGCGCCACGTGCAGGCGCAGAAAAACCATCCGTCGATTGTCATCTGGTCGCTCGGCAACGAATCCGGCTATGGCTGCAACATTCGCGCGATGGCGAAAGCCTGCAAGGCGCTGGACCCAACCCGTCTGCTGCATTACGAAGAGGACCGCGACGCCGAAGTTGTGGACATCATCTCCACCATGTACACCCGCGTGCCGCTGATGAATGAGTTCGGCGAATATCCGCATCCAAAACCGCGCATCATCTGCGAATATGCCCACGCGATGGGCAACGGTCCCGGCGGATTAAATGAATATCAGAACGTGTTTTATCGTCACGACTGCCTGCAAGGGCATTACGTCTGGGAGTGGTGCGATCACGGCATTCAGGCGCAGGACGCGGACGGCAATACCTTCTACCAGTACGGCGGCGATTTTGGTGACTACCCAAATAACGCCAACTTCTGCCTCGACGGGCTGATCTACTCCGATCAAACACCTGGCCCCGGCCTGCTGGAATACAAGCAGGTGATCGCCCCGGTGAAAGTCAGCGCCGTCGATCTCGCGCGCGGCGAGCTGCGGGTCGAGAACAAACTGTGGTTCAGCACACTCGACGACTACACCCTGCGCGTGGAGATCAAAGCCGAAGGCGAGCTGCTCAGCAGCCAGACGCTGAAAGTAAGTGATTTAGCCCCGAACAGCGCCCGCACCGTTCAGATTACCGTGCCAGAGACAGACGGGCGCGAAAGCTGGGTCAACGTATTCGTCAGCAAAGATTCCGCCACTTCTTACAGCGATGCGAATCACCCGATTGCGCAGTATCAGTTTGCGCTGGCCCCGCGCACCCTGGTCGCGCAGCCGTGGCAGACAGACAGCGCCACGCCACTGGCCGTCAGTGACGAGCGCCTGACCTGCGTCGTCAGCGGACACAACTTCCGCATGGTGTTCTCGAAACTCAGCGGCAAGCTCACGTCCTGGCGGGTGAACGGTGAAGAATTGATCGCCGAAGAGGGCAAAATTAACTTCTTCAAACCGATGATTGATAACCACAAGCAGGAGTACGAAGGGCTGTGGCAACCGAATCATCTGCACATCATGCAGGAACATCTGCGTGCATTTGGCATCAAGCACGACGGTGATGAACTGGTGATTGAAACTCAGACCATCATCGCGCCGCCGGTGTTTGATTTCGGGATGCGCTGCACCTACCGCTGGCGCATCAGCCCTGCCGGTGCACTCGGCGTCGAGCTGGCGGGCACGCCGTATGGCGACTACCCGCACATGATCCCGTGCATCGGCTTTACGCTCGGCATCAACCAACACTTCGATCAGGTGACGTACTACGGGCGTGGGCCAGGCGAAAACTACCCGGACAGCCAGCAGGCGAATCTGATCGACGTCTGGAAAAGCGACGTCGATGCGATGTTCGAAAACTACCCGTTCCCGCAGAACAACGGCAACCGCCAGCAGGTGCGCTGGGCGTCGCTCACCAACCATAGCGGCCACGGCCTGCTCGTGGTGGCGCAAAAGCCGATCCACTTCAGCGCCTGGCCGTACAGCAGCGAAGCAATTCATGCCGCGCGTCACTGCAACGAACTCAAGCGCAGCGGGCATATCACATTGAATCTTGATCACCAACTGCTGGGATTAGGTTCTAACTCCTGGGGCAGCGAAGTGCTGGACAGCTGGCGCGTGCGCTTCCAGCCGTTCCGCTACGGCTTCACCCTGCTACCGACCTGTGGTGACGTGCAGGCCCAGGCGTTTTCTCTTACTCCCGCAGCCGCCGAAAGCGAGGCCGAATAATGGACATTATTAACAACCTGGAAGAGTTTACCCGCCGCTACCACGGTGGTCGCAAATGGCAGCGCTGCGTGGAAGCCATACAGAACATCGACAGCATTCGTCCCGGCGTGGCGCATTCGATTGGCGATTCGCTCAGCTATCGCCTGACCACCGACACCACCACCGACGCGCTTTTCCTCGGACACAGACGATATTTCGACGTGCATTACTACCTGCAGGGTGCGCAAAAAATCGAGTACGCACCGAAAGCGCAGCTTCAGGTGGTGGAGTGCTACCGCGATGAAACCGACCGAGAGTTCTTTAAAGGCTGCGGGACCACCGTGCAGGTGCACGAAGGCCAGATGGTGATCTGCGATATCGACGAAGCCTGCCGCTTTATTAGCGACGGCGCGGTGAAGAAGGTCGTCCTGCGGGTGACCGTAGAAGATGGCTATTTCCATAACAAATAAAAAGATCCGGTGGCGCCGAAGTAGCGCCACTACACTCCTCGTACCCGGAGATTCGTTATGTCAGAGTCCACTGTTTCACAGTCCAAGCGTAATACCATCGGCAAGTTCGGCCTGCTGTCGCTGACCTTTGCCGCCGTTTTTAGTTTTAACAACGTCATCAACAATAATATCGAGCTGGGGCTGGCATCCGCGCCGATGTTCTTCCTGGCGACGCTGTTCTACTTTATTCCGTTCTGTCTGATCATCGCCGAATTCGTCTCGCTGAATAAAAACTCCGAGGCGGGCGTTTATGCGTGGGTGAAAAGTTCGCTTGGCGGGCGCTGGGCATTTATTACCGCCTACACCTACTGGTTCGTGAATTTATTCTTTTTCACCTCGTTATTACCGCGCGTCATTGCCTATGCCTCCTATGCTTTTCTCGGCTATGAGTACATTCTCACGCCGTTTGCGACGGTGGTGCTGAGTCTGGTGCTGTTTGCGTTTTCGACGTGGGTGTCAACCAACGGCGCGAAAATGCTCGGGCCGATTACGTCCGTGACATCCACTCTGATGCTGCTGCTCACGCTTTCCTACATTTTACTGGCGGGCGCGGCGCTGATGGGTGGCGTACAGCCTGCCGATCCGATTACCGTCGATGCGATGATCCCCCACTTTAACTGGGCGTTCCTCGGGATAACCACCTGGATCTTTATGGCCGCTGGCGGCGCGGAATCCGTCGCGGTGTACGTCAACGACGTGAAGGGAGGCTCGAAGTCGTTCGTCAAAGTGATTATCCTCGCCGGGATCGTCATCGGCGTGCTCTATTCCATCACCTCGGTGCTGATCAACATTTTTATCAGCAGCAAAGAGCTGAAATTTACCGGCGGCTCGGTGCAGGTATTCCACGGTCTGGCGGTCTGGTTTGGTCTGCCGGAAGTGCTGATGAACCGCTTCGTGGGTCTGGTCTCCTTCACCGCGATGTTCGGCTCCCTGCTGATGTGGACCGCCACGCCGGTGAAAATCTTCTTCTCCGAAATCCCAACGGGCATCTTTGGGGCGAAAACTGTGGCCCTCAATGAAAACGGCGTTCCGGCGCGCGCGGCGTGGATCCAATATTTGATTGTCATTCCGCTGATGATTATTCCGACAATGGGATCAAATACCGCGCAGGATCTAATGAACACGGTGATTAATATGACCGCCGCCGCGTCGATGCTGCCACCGCTGTTTATTATGCTGGCCTATCTGAACCTGCGTCGCAAACTCGACCATCTGCCGCGTGAATTTAAAATGGGCTCTCGCACCACCGGCATAGTGGTGGTGTCGATGCTGATTGTTATTTTCACCATTGGTTTTATTGCCTCCACCTTCCCGACCGGCGGCAATATTCTGACGATTGTGTTCTATAACGTTGGCGGCATTGTGATTTTCCTCGGCTTTGCGTGGTGGAAATACAGCAAATACGTTAAGGGATTATCGCAAGACGAAAAAAAGATTGAAGCCGCGCCAGCTTCGACCACCTCCTGATCACACCAGAAAATAACAATGAAAATAACTCCTTCTCTTTATGGGGCACTCGCTGCCCTCTCTTTTTGCACGCCATCGATGGCAGCGGAAGAAGTACGACCGGCAGAACATGACGATACACGTACGCCAGAATTGAGCGCCACGTCATTCCGTTTTTACGGCGAGATGGGCGTCGGCGGGTATATGGATCTCGAAGGCCCGGAGAAACACAAATACAGCGACGGAACCTATATCGAAGGCGGGCTGGAGATCAAACACGGCCCGTGGTTCGGCCTGATCTACGGCGAAGGCTGGACCGTGCAAGCGGATCATCAGGGTAACGCCTGGGTTCCCGATCACAGCTGGGGAGGTTTTGAAGGTGGCCTGAACCGTTTTTACGGCGGCTATCGCACGGATGACAGCACCGAAATCATGCTCAGCCTGCGCCAGGATTCATCTCTCGACGACCTGCAATGGTGGGGCGATTTCACGCCCGATCTGGGCTATGTCATCCCCAACACCCGCGACATCATGACGGCGCTTAAAGTGCAAAATCTGGCAGGAAAACTGCGCTACAGCGTGACCGCCACGCCCGCCGGACATCACGACGAGAGTAAAGCGTGGCTACACTTCGGCAAGTACGATCGCTACGACGATAAGTACACCTATCCAGCGATGATGAACGGTTATTTGCAGTACGAATTCATCGATGGCGTGACCTGGATGAACGGTCTGGAAGTAACCGACGGCACCGGCGAATTATTCTTAACCGGGCTGCTGTCACCTAATCTCGCCGCCCGCGCATGGCATCATACCGGGCGCGCCAAAGGGCAAAACGTGCCGGGAACGGAAACCGGGTTTATGGCGAGCGCGATGGTCGAAACGCTAAAAGGGCTCTACTTCTCCACCGCCTGGAGCTACGCCAAACATCGCCCTGATGATTCTGCCGACGAAACCACCTCATTTGCGCAGTTCGGCATCTGGTACGAATACGGCAACGGACGCTTTGCCACCGCCGCCGACAGCCGCTGGTACATGAAAACCGCCTCCGGCGACCCCAGCGACCAGGTTTTCCTGATGCAATATTTCTACTGGTAACAAGGACCGATTAACCATGAAACTGACCACCCCACTCGCCCCGCTGGCCTGTGCTTTGATGCTCAGCCTCTCGGCGCACGCGGCTACCGCTGATAGCTATAAAAACGTGATTAACCGCGTCGGCGCGCCGCACTACATGCAGGATTTTGACAGCGACGACCACCAGCGTTTTAACCCGTTCTTCGATCTCGGGGCCTGGCACGGACATTTGCTACCCGATGGCCCGGAAACAATGGGCGGCTTCCCCGGCCCAGCGCTGCTGACAGAAGAGTACATCAACTTTATGGCCACCAACTTTGACCGCCTGACGGTCACGCGCGGCGGCAAAAAAGTCGATTTCACAATGCAGGCATGGAGCCTTCCCGGCGCATTAGTCCAGACCCTGACCGCGCCGGGCGTGAAGATCGTCATGACCCTGCGCTTCGCCAGCCCGCGCACCTCGCTTCTGGAAACACAAATCACCAGCGACGCGCCTCTCGTTCTGCAATGGGATGGCGAGTTGCTGGAAAAACTGGAAGCCAAAGAGGGCAAAGCGGTTTCCGATAAAACTATCGACAGAGCGTATCCGGACTATCAGCGCCACCTGGCCGCCACGCGCGACGGCGTGAACGTGACGTTTGGCAAAGTGCGTTCGACCTGGGATCTGCTGACCTCCGGGGCATCGCAGTATCAGGTGCATAAGTCGATTCCCGTTGAGACTCACATTGACGGGCATCGCTTCACCAGCACCGCGCACATCAATGGTTCGACGACGATCTGGACCACTTATTCCCATTTGCTGACCGCCGACGACGTCAGCCATGAGAAGGCGCAGATCCGCGATATCCTCGCCCGCCCTGCGCACTTTATGCAGGCGTCGGAGAAGCGCTGGGAAGGTTACTTACAGCGCGGACTGACGAATCCAGACGCCACGCCGGAACAGACGCGCGTCGCGGTGAAAGCCATCGAAACCCTGAACGGTAACTGGCGCTCGCCGGGCGGCGCGGTGAAATTCAATACCGTCACGCCGTCGGTTACCGGGCGCTGGTTCTCCGGCAACCAGATCTGGCCGTGGGATACCTGGAAACAGGCGTTTGCGATGGCGCACTTCAATCCGGAGATCGCCAAAGAGAACATCCGTGCGGTCTTCTCGTGGCAGGTCAAAGCCGACGATAAGGTGCGTCCGCAGGATGCCGGATTTGTTCCGGATCTGATCGCCTGGAACCTCAGTCCGGATCGCGGCGGCGACGGCGGGAACTGGAACGAACGCAATACCAAACCGAGCCTCGCAGCCTGGTCGGTGATGGAAGTGTATAAAACCACCCAGGACAAAGCCTGGCTGGAGGAGATGTATCCGAAACTGGTGGCTTATCACGACTGGTGGCTGCGCAACCGCGATCACAACCACAACGGCGTGCCGGAGTACGGTGCGACGCGCGATAAAGCCCACAACACTGAAAACGGCGAGATGCTGTTCACGGTGAAAACCGGCGATAAAGAGCAAACCCTTTCCGGGCTTAAAAATTACGACGCGACCGTCAGCAAAGGCCAGTACGACAGCCTGCAAATTCCGGCGCAGGTGGCAGCGTCCTGGGAATCCGGGCGCGACGATGCGGCGGTGTTTGGCTTTATCGACAAAGATCAGCTGGATAAATACGTGCAGAATGGCGGGAAACGCAGCGACTGGACGGTGAGCTTCGCCGAAAACCGCGACGCCAAAGACACCCTGCTCGGCTATTCCCTGATGCAGGAGTCCGTCGATCAGGCGAGCTATATGTTCAGCGATAACCGCTATCTGGCGGAAATGGCGACGATCCTCGGTAAACCCGAAGCGGCGAAGCACTACGGACAGCTGGCGGATAAGCTCGCGGGCTACATCAATACCTGCATGTTTGATGCGAAAAGTGGTTTTTATTACGACATCCGCATTGAAGAAAAACCGCTGGCCAACGGCTGCGCGGGCAAACCGATCGTCGAGCGCGGCAAAGGGCCGGAAGGCTGGTCGCCGCTGTTTAACGGCGCAGCGACGCAGGCGCACGCCGATGCGGTGGTGAAAGTGATGCTGGACCCGAAAGAGTTTAATACCTTCGTGCCGCTCGGCACCGCGGCGTTAACCAACCCGGCGTTTGGCGAAGATATCTACTGGCGTGGGCGCGTATGGGTGGATCAGTTCTGGTTTGGGTTGAAAGGGATGGAGCGCTACGGGCATCGCGACGCGGCACTGAAACTGGCGGATACCTTCTTCCAGCACGCCAAAGGGCTGACCAGCGACGGGCCGATTCAGGAGAACTACAACCCGCTGACCGGTGCACAGCAAGGTGCGCCGAACTTCTCGTGGAGTTCTGCGCATTTGTATATGTTGTATAACGATTTTTTCCGTAAGGAGTAGTCTGGGCCCCTCACCCCGGCCCTCTCCCCAAGGGAGAGGGGGAAAAGCGAATGACCCCCTCACCTACAGGGAGAACACCGGACGATCCCCTCTCCCTGTGGGAGAGGGTTAGGGTGAGGGGCAAGGTCTTACTCCGGCATCAACCCCACAAAACTGCGCTTCTTACGCGGCTCCGACATCAACGCCTCAAGCTTATCGACGCACGCCAGATAGTGCGGGGTTTTCTTGTGGGCCAGCACCGCTTCTTCGTCTTTATAGGCCTCGTAGATAAAGAACCGGGTTTTCACTCGCGGGTCCTGCAACACGTCAAACCGCAGATTCCCTGGCTCCTGAATCGCCCCTTCGTGATTAGCGCGAAACACCTCCAGAAACTCATCCACGCGCTCCGGTTTGATATTGATTTCCACTAACGTCACGTTCATTTCACCTCTCCCTGTTTCTCTTCCTGCCAGAACTGGAACGCCTCGCGGGCGCTCATGTTCTCGTGTACTACTTTCTTCACTGCCTTCAGCATCGCCAGCGGCGCGCTGGACTGGAAGATGTTGCGCCCCATATCCACGCCCGACGCCCCCTGATCGATAGCGCGGAAGCACATCTCCAGCGCCTCGTGTTCCGGCAGCTTTTTACCCCCGGCGATCACAATTGGTACCGGGCAGCTGGCGGTCACTTTTTCAAAACCCTCTTCCACGAAATAGGTTTTGACGAATTGCGCCCCCATTTCGGCAGCAATACGGCTGGCGAGCGAGAAGTAGCGCGCGTCGCGAGCCATCTCTTTCCCGACGCCGGTTACCGCCAGTGTCGGAATGCCGTAGCGGTTCCCTGCATCCACCAGTTTGATAATGTTGTTGATCGACTGATGCTCAAATTCGCTACCGATATACACCTGCGCCGCCACGGCGCAGACGTTCAGGCGCAGCGCATCTTCCATCGCCACCGCCACGCATTCGTTCGACAGCTCACCCAGAATCGAGTTACCGCCCGAGGCGCGCAGCACCACCGGTTTGTTGGTGGCGGGCGGCACGGTGCTTCGCAAAATGCCACGGGTACACATCAGCACGTCGGTCTCGGCAAACAGCGGAGCAATCGACAGATCGATGCGCTCAAGCCCGGTGGTTGGCCCCTGAAAATAGCCGTGGTCGAAGGCGAGCATCACCGTGCGGTTGCTTTTTGGATTAAAGATGCGCGCCAGCCGCGACTGCATCCCCCAGTCCAGCGCGCCGCACCCCTTCAGGGTAAAGGGCACGTTCTGCTGCGGCGTGCCGATGCCAAAATCTTTTCCGTCTTTGATGTCATCTAAATCAGCCATGTTCTCCCCCGTCAGAAGTCGTATTTGTCGATGTTCTCTTTGGTGAACACCACGCGCTCCGGCAGCAGCACGATGCCGTTCCCTTTCGCCTCATACTGATAGCCCTGCACGCTGTTCGGCTCGACCTTCAGCACGCCGATGCCTTTCACATCCACGCTGTCGCCGACGTTAAGATCGCCTTTTTTCAACAAATGATCGGCGACATTGACCGCAATTTTGCCCTGCTGTACCACATCCCACAGGCCAAAGGCTTTCACCGTACCGCGCTCGACGTACGGGCGCATCACGTTTGGCGTACTGAAACCGACAATCGCCACCCCTTCACGTTTGAGGTTTTCCGCCGCCTGTGCCGCCGCTGGCAGCGCGTTGGCGTCCGGGGCAATGATCGCGTCCAGATCCGGATAGGCTTTTAAGATCCCTTCGGCGGTTTGCAGAGATTTGGTGGCGTCGTTATAGCCAAACTGGGTGGTCACGACCTGCCATTGCGGGTGGTCTTTCTCGATTTTGGCCTTCGCCTCTTTCACCCACTGGTTCTGGTCGGTTACGGTCGGGCTTGAGTAGAAGAAGGCGACTTTGGCGTTCGGCTTAGTGACCTGTTTTCCGGCCATATCGACCAGCAATCCGCCGAGCTGTTCCGGCGTCCCCTGGTTGATATAGACGCTGCGGCATTCAGGTTTGGTGTCGGAATCCCAGGTCAGCACTTTCACGCCGCGCTGCATCGCACGTTTCAGCGCCGGGCAGAGGCCGTCCGGCGAGACGGCGGAGACGATAATCGCGTTGAAGCCCTGGTTAACGAAGTTGTTGATGAGCTGCACCTGGCCGGAGACGCTCGGCTCGGTCGGGCCGTCGTAGGTCACGTCCACACCGAGTTCTTTACCCGCCTCTTTCGCGCCGTTGCCGCCGCTGGTAAAGAAGCCGACGCCAACCAGTTTCGGAATGAAGGCAATCCGTTCGGCGGCCTGCGCCGAGGCAAAGCTTAACGCCATCGCCAGGACTATCAGTTTTGTTTTCATCTTACGCTCCGGGTATTTTTTGTGAGAAGAGTGCGCAGCCATTCACGGTGCAAACTCAGCGAACGTCCCATCACCACCACAACCAGCAGCGCCCCTGACAGCGCGCTCGACACCTGGTTGGGGATGCCGACCATCTGTAAACCCTGTTGCAGATACCCCACCAGCAATGCCGCCAGCGCCGTACCGACAACCGAACCTGAACCGCCATAAATATTCGCCCCGCCGAGCACCGCTGCCGTCAGCGCAGGCATCAGCAAGTCGCGCCCCAAATCAGAACGCGCCGAGCCGAAATAGGAGACCATCACCAGCGCGGCAATGGCCGACGCCACGCCAACCAGCCCGTACAGCGCATAGGGCATTCCGTTCACCGACAGCGCCGCATAGCGTGCCGCACGCGGGTTTTGCCCAATCAAAAACAGGTGTCGACCAAAGCGCCCGCGATGGGTGAGAAGCCAAAAGAAGAAGGTGATCACTGCAAAAAGCACTAACGGAATTGGCAGGCCAAACAGCGTCAGATTGGCAAACGCCGTAAAGCTGTCCGGGAAGCCGCCGATGCCCTCATAGCCGGTCGCGCCCGCCATGCCGGAGAGCAGCAGCGCGCCGCCGCCGTAGAGGTAAAGCGTGCCGAGGGTGATCACCAGCGGGCTGATGCCGGTGTAGTGAATCAGTGCGGCGTTGAACAGGCCGCACAGCAGGCCAACCAGCAGCGTGAGTGGGATCGCCAGCGCCATCGGCCAGCCTGCCTGCATCATCACGCCCAGCGCAATCGCGCACAGGCCAATGGTCGAACCGAGAGAAATATCAATCCCACCGCTGATGATCACCAGTGTCAGCGGCAGCGCCACAATGCCGATGCAGATGAAATCGCTGGTGCTGAACAGCAGCATGTTGATGTCTAGCATGCGCGGGTTGATGGCCCCGAATAGCAGGATCTCCAGCACCAGTAAAATCAGCAGCGCGCTTTCCCAGTTAAGCTTCATTTACGCCACCTCTTTTTTGCGTTTCGGAAACGGGGTGACGTGCTTTCCCCCTTTATTGCCCGGCTGGAAACGGCTGTACTTCAGCGCACGCTGATGGCGGGTCAGCGCCTGGCGCAGCCGCCCGTCGAGGACCAGCACGCCGAGCAGCACCAGCCCGGCGATAAAGTCGTTCCACCAGGCAGGGAGCTTGAACAGCACCAGCACGGTGTCGATTTGCGTGAGGAAAAAGGCACCGAGAAACGCGCCGACCAGCGTCCCGGTTCCGCCAAGCAGCGAAATGCCGCCCAGCACGCAGGCGGCGATGGCTTTCATCTCCAGCCCGCTGCCGGTCTGATTCGGCACAAAACCGATCTGCGAGGCAAAGACGATCCCGGCGCAGGCAGCCAGCACGCCATTAAGCGTAAAGGCGATCATCCGGGTGCGGTTCACCGCCACGCCGAGCTGGCGCGCAGCGGCGAGGTTATCGCCCACGGCGTAAAAATCGCGGCCCGACGCGGTGCGCGACAGCGTCCACGCGCCAATCAGTGCCAGACACAGCACCACCATCCCAAGCGGCGAAATGCCCACCGCGACCGGCTCCGACAGCGCTTTCAGGCTAGACGGTAAACCTTCGATCCACTTCCCGCCGGTCCACAGCAGCATCGCGCCACGGTACAGCCCCAGCGTACCGAGCGTGGCGACAATCGCCGGAATGCGCAGCCCGACCACCAGTAGCCCGTTAAAGGCCCCGGCCAGCGCACCAATCGCCACCGCAAACAGCATTGAAACCGGCAGACTGTAGCCATTGTTGAGCGCCACGCCGACGGCGATCGCACACAGCCCGACGGTCGAACCGACCGACACATCAATGTTGCGCGTCAGCATCACCAGCGTCGCGCCCAGCGCCAGCAGGATCAGGATTTGCGAACTGGCGAAAATCATCCCCAGGGTCTGAAAACTCAAATAGGCCGGATTGAGCGCAACCAGCACGCCGAACAGCGCCAGAATGGCGAGGAAGGCGCTCAACTCGCGGTTTTTAAGTAAGGTCTTCATGATTGGCCTCCAAAAGCCAGCGCCATCATTCTGTCGACGCTGACGGCGTGGCGCGGGAGTTCGCCGTTGAGCACGCCCTGATGCATCACCAGTACGCGGTCGGCGAGCCCCGGAAATTCATCGAGATCGCTGGAGATCATCAGCACCGCCACGTTTTGTGCCGCCACGCTTTTGATCAGTTGATAGATATCCGCGCGGGCCGAAACGTCCACCCCGCGCGTCGGTTCATCGACGATCAGCAGCAGCGGATTGGCCTCCAGACAGCGCGCCAGCAGGACCTTCTGCTGATTGCCGCCGGAGAGCGTACGCACGGTTTGATCCGGGTGATTGAGTTTGATCCCCAGCGCCCGGTGATAACGCTCCACCACCGCCGCTTCACGCTTGCGCTGCTGCCAGATGGAGGGCTCATTCAGCGCCACGGTGTTCCAGCGGATCGGCGCATCGAGAAACAGACCGGACACCTGCCTGTCTTCCGGGAGGTAAACCAGCCCCTTGTCGAGGCGCGACAGCACCGAGTCGCCACCGATCTCCTGATTTTCCAGCCAGATCTTTCCGCCGCGAACGGGGCGCAGTCCGTACAGCGTTTCGGCAAATTCCGTGCGCCCCGATCCTACAAGACCCGCCAGCCCAACGATCTCTCCGGCATAGATCTCAAGATTTAGATCGATAAAGCCTTCGCCCGTCAGATCTTCCACCCGCAGCACCGGGAAATCCTGCGCCTGGGTGCGCCGATTGCCCGGCAGCGCCAGCCACAATTTTTGCGTGTCGCTTAAGGTGTGTTCACGGCTGACGGGCGTCATCGCCGCAATTAAGGCGCTGTCGTCGAACGCCGCGGTTTCGCCGCTCAGCACTACCGCCCCGTCGCGCATCACCGAGACGTGGCTGGCGAGCAGGCGAATCTCCGGCAGTTTGTGGGAGATAAACACGATGCCGACGCCGAGCGCCTGTAGCGCGCGAATCTGGCGAAACAGGCGCTCGGTTTCCCCTGGTGTGAGCGACGCCGTCGGTTCATCGAGGATCAGGATTTTCGCCTCGCGCATTAATCCGCGCAGGATCTCCACCATCTGCTGATCCGCCACTTCCAGCGTGCTGGCGGCAGCGTCGAGATTAAGCTGGCATTGCAGCTGCTGGAGTTTATCGGCGAGGCGTTTTTCGAGCGCAGTCCCGCGCGGCAGGCGGAACAGGATGTTTTCACGCACGGTAAGATTGGGAAATAACATCGGCTCCTGCGGCACCAGATAGATCCCTAACTGGTGCGCCTGGCCGGGCTTAAGGCGCGCAAAAGGTTTTCCTTCAACGGTCAGTTCACCGCCGTCGGGCGTTTCCACCCCGGCGATAATTTTCATCAACGTCGATTTTCCCGCGCCGTTACCGCCCATCAAGGCGTGGACCTGACCGGACAGCAGCGTGAAATCAATGCCTTTCAGCACCGGCACGCCGGAGAACTGCTTGTGGATATCACGCGCTTCGATCAGGACCGTCATCATCGCTCCATTTTGAACAAATGATTTTTTGATTTAATAATGTTCAAAAGCGTAGACGGTGAACTATATTGACAACCGTGCAGGGATCACAATTTCATGGATTAAGATCCTAATAACCGGTCGTCGTTTTTTTAAAGATCCGTTTTGCCGCGTGGCTCACACTTTCTGCCTGCGTCAAAGCGAACATATGATCTAAATTTTTATAAGAGTTCAAAATATGGGCGATAAACGCATTGCCGAAGAGAGTCGGTTTGCCGGACTGGCGCTGGCAGAGGAAGAACTGGTCGCCCGGGTGGCGTGGTGTTACTACCACGACGGCCTGACGCAGAACGATATTGGCGAGCGCTTAGGGCTGCCGCGCCTGAAGATCTCGCGCTTACTGGAAAAAGGGCGTCAGTCGGGGGTGATCCGCGTGCAGATCAACTCTCGCTATGAGGGATGTCTGTCGCTGGAAACTGAGTTGCAGCAGCGCTTTGGCCTGAAATTGGTTCGCGTGGTGCCGGCTCTGAATTCCGCGCCGATGAACGTGCGCCTGGGGATTGGCGCAGCGCAGTCGCTGATGGGTTTACTGGAACCCGGACAGCTGCTGGCGGTGGGATTTGGTGAAGCCACCATGAGCTGCATTCAGCACTTAAGCGGCTTTATTAGCTCACAGCAGGTGCGGCTGGTGACACTTTCCGGCGGCGTAGGGCCGTACATGACCGGCATCGGCCAGCTGGATGCAGCCTGCAGTATCAGCATGATCCCGGCTCCGCTGCGGGTTTCTTCGGCAGAAGTGGCAGGGATTTTAAAACGCGAAGCCAGCGTGCGGGATGTGATCCTCGCCGCCACCGCCGCCGACGCAGCGGTCGTGGGGATTGGCTCCGTGAATCAGCGCCGCGACGCCACTATTCTGCGCTCCGGTTATATCAGCGAAGGCGAGCAGCTCATGTATGCGCGCAAAGGGGCGGTCGGCGACATTCTCGGCTATTTCCTCAATGCCGCAGGCGAACGGGTGCCGGATCTGGAGATTCATCAGGAATTACTCGGCGTGACGCTCGATGAACTGGCGCAGTTGCCCACCATCGTCGGCGTGGCCGGAGGGGAAGAAAAAGCAGATGCGATTTACGCCGCACTGAAAGGTCGCCTGATTAATGGCCTGGTGACGGAAGAGACGACAGCCCGCGCGGTGCTTGCCCTGGCGAACTAAGCCACTTGCCCCGTGCCAACACGAGGCAAGCTCATGAGTTACCTTTTAGCGTTAGATGCAGGGACGGGAAGCGTTCGCGCCGTGGTGTTTGATTTACAGGGCAACCAAATTGCCGTCGGCCAGGCAGAGTGGAAACACCTGAGCGTGGAGAACGTGCCCGGCTCGATGGAGTTCGATCTCGACACCAACTGGCGTCTGGCCTGCCAGTGCATTCATCAGGCGCTGGAGCGCGCACATCTGAGCGCGGCAGATATTCAGTCTGTCGCTTGTTGTTCGATGCGCGAGGGGATCGTGCTGTACGATCGCAACGGCGACGCCATCTGGGCCTGCGCCAACGTCGATGCCCGCGCCAGCCGCGAAGTGGCTGAGCTGAAAGAGATCCACGACTATCGTTTTGAATCCGAAGTGTATGACGTCTCCGGCCAGACTCTGGCTCTCTCCGCCATGCCGCGCCTGCTGTGGCTGGCGCACCATCGCCCGGATATTTATCGCAAAGCGGCGACCATCACCATGATCAGCGACTGGCTGGCGGCGAAACTTTCCGGCGAGCTGGCGGTAGACCCGTCCAATGCGGGTACCACCGGGATGCTCGATCTGTTCAGCCGCGACTGGCGTCCTGCTCTGCTGGATATGGCAGGGCTGCGCGCCGATATTCTCTCGCCGGTGAAAGAGACCGGTACCGTACTGGGAGCCGTGACCCGCGAGGCGGCGTCGCAGTGTGGTCTGCGGGAAGGCACGCCGGTGGTGATGGGCGGCGGCGACGTGCAGCTGGGCTGTCTGGGCCTCGGCGTGGTGCGCGCCGGGCAAACCGCCGTACTGGGCGGGACCTTCTGGCAGCAGGTGGTGAATCTCCCGCAGGTGCGTACCGATCCGGAGATGAATATCCGCGTGAATCCGCATGTGATCCCCGGCATGGCGCAGGCTGAATCCATCAGCTTCTTTACCGGACTGACGATGCGCTGGTTCCGCGACGCGTTTTGCGCCGAAGAGAAGCTGATCGCCGAGCGGATGGGGATGGACGCCTATTCCCTGCTCGAAGAGATGGCCGCTCGCGTCCCGGCGGGTTCACACGGCGTAATGCCGATCTTCTCCGATGCGATGCATTTTAAGCAGTGGTATCACGCGGCACCGTCGTTTATTAACCTCTCAATCGACCCGGAAAAATGCAATAAAGCGACGCTGTTCCGCGCGCTGGAAGAGAACGCGGCGATTGTCTCCGCCTGTAATTTGGCGCAGATTTCCCACTTTTCCGGCGTGACGTTTGAGAGCCTGGTGTTCGCGGGTGGCGGCGCAAAAGGCGCACTCTGGAGCCAGATCTTATCCGACGTTACTGGCTTGCCGGTACGCGTGCCGGAAGTGAAAGAAGCCACCGCGCTGGGCTGTGCCATTGCGGCAGGTGCGGGGGCTGGGCTGTATGCAGATATGGCGTCGACGGGGGAAAAACTGGTGCGCTGGAGCCGGGAGTTTACGCCCAATCCCGAGCATCGCGAGCTGTACGACGGCATGATGCAGAAGTGGCAGGCGGTCTACGCCGATCAGCTTGGGCTGGTGGATAGCGGGCTGACGACGTCGATGTGGCAGGCGCCGGGGCTTGTAAGAGTTGTGGCACCTTGAAAAGATGCCGGATGGCGCGATGCTTATCCGGCCTATGTTTTTGCATTGCTCTCTTCGATTTTTCCTTCGGGGGTTAATTCATATTCATTGACCGACCAATCTGAAGAAATCTGAAAATGAATATTTTCATAGGGCCGCTCGTTCACGACTAGCGGATAGTTTTTCACAATGCAATTATGTTCATCCTTACCCATTGAAAAACACAACAGATCTTCTTTGGGACTCTCTTTATTGTTCGTAAATCCATCTCCCACATCCATAATATAATAAGAATGATGAATACCATCAATTAAGGGGTAATCCTTAATAAAGGCTTCCCTGTGTGATAAGAACCATTCAATTTTATCCCTGTCGGCCCATGGCAAATGGTCGACGACAACAAAAACAGACGAATTAAAGTCTGAATAGACATGCGAAATTTTAACTGGACGAAGTGTCCATAGATTACATAATGCAGCGATAATAAAAAAACCAATGCAAATAAATAGCTTTTTTTTGTTTTTCATTTATAACTTCCAGTTATTTTTGATGTAGAAAATTTCGGAAGGAGGTTTTAAATGCAGAACCCCTGTGCCGCTCTAGCAGAAACCGCCTCAACTAATGCAGGCGGTCGCACGTTGAATCCATGTCGGATGGTGTTGCGCTTATCCAGTTAGGTTTCTGCGTTATCTATTCAGGACTCTGGCCGGAATACGCGTTCGACTTGGTTATCGGGGGTGAGCTGGTACTCAATGTCACTATCCGGATAAAAACGAGTATTACTATAAGGATTTTCATAAACAGATAAAAAATAATTTTTAACGACACAATTATTTTCATTTTGTATCATTGGGATGCAAAACAGATCCTCATGCGGGCTTTTCACATTATTGGTGAAACCATCACTAATATCGATGATGTAATAATATTGCCATGTATTATCATATGGTGGGTATTTTCGTTTAAGTTCATCACGTCGAGCCAGATACCAGTCAATTTTTTCTCGGTCGGTCCAGGGCATATGATCCACGACTAATGTCACCGTTATGCCTTCATTAGAATAAACATACAGAATATTGACGGGCCTTATCGTCCATAAATTATAGAATGCCCCAAGAAGGAACAGACATAACAGCATAGCGGGTAGTTTCTTTTTCATTATTATTTCTCGATTTTTTCTACCGAGTTAAAATTCGTAAAGAAAGGTTTAAATGCAAAATCTCTGTGTCGCTGTAAGAAAAACCAAATGCGGAAGAAACGAAATTGACTATAGAGTTTATCTTGAATATCAATGACATCAAGTCCAAAGTGATCCTGGGCCTCGAAAAATAAAGTTGCACTCCAACCCATTGTATATCCCTGTAGCGATGAAAGCGTTATGGTTTGGGCTGCAATGTCATGTACGGTAATACCCAATCCATTAATCCTGTCCTCATTTTCGTTAAATTTAGGCAGTGTCGAACCTAATAATACATATTTAATTTTATGTAAAAGTTCTTGGTAATCCCTGGAAGTTGAGTTTAAGTAAAAGTATTCGATTGCATTTTCTATTAATAACATAGGGTTATGATTTATGTAGCTATTTAACCTCTCATGAAATGCCAAATTCAGCCGTTCACTATAAAACCCGCAGCCATTGCCAAACCTAAAATGATCAATCATCTCTCCTATAAGCATTTTATACTTGCCCTCAAAAGAGAACATCAGGGAGAGTTCCTTCATTTCGTTAAATAAAATCTCAACACACTGCTGGTGAGATATTTTTACACCCGATACGGATGAACTAAAGGGGGAGTCCAGTTCATATCGGTTAAGAAGGTCATAGCGAACAAGCCGGTAGGGATCGACTTTCGCAGAGATATCCCTGAGACCGAGCGCCAGGAGTTCTCGCTCCCCCATATCACCGCACTGCATGTCGTCGGCAGTCCTGTCATCAAAACGCGCAACCGTCTCAAAGAGAGTGCAGGGGAGATACATTGATGAGCTGAAAGAGTTATCCATTTATTATTCATCCATTTAATAATCAATGATTTACGAAAATCCAGTCTCACACGTTAAAATAAAAACCCTTCAATAAACAGGTCTTTTATCAAATTGTTTAATGCTGGGCTGTGGGTAGCCAGATCTTTGAATCCCATCACAATCACCGCACTCCTCTTTTCCCCTTTTGCCCGCGACTGGCTAAATTAGTAACTCATCCGACCACATAACAATAATTTTACACTGGAAGAGATTATGAGCCGCTATCCGTCGCTTTTTGCCCCCCTCGATCTGGGGTTTACTACGCTCAAAAACCGCGTGTTGATGGGCTCTATGCATACCGGTCTGGAGGAGCATCCAGACGGCGCTGAGCGTCTGGCGGCGTTTTACGCCGAGCGCGCGCGTCACGGCGTGGCGCTAATTGTCACCGGCGGCGTAGCCCCTGCCCTTTCGGGCGTCGGGATGGAGGGCGGTGCGGTGTTGAACGACGCCAGCCAGTTGCCGCATCATCGGATTGTGACCGACGCGGTGCACAAAGAAGGCGGTAAAATCGCCCTGCAAATCCTGCACACCGGGCGCTACAGCTATCAGCCGCATCTGGTAGCGCCTTCCGCCATTCAGGCACCGATCAACCGTTTCAAACCCCACGCCCTCACCCACGAAGAGATCCTCGCGTTGATCGATGACTTCGCCCGCTGCGCCGCACTGGCGCGTGAAGCAGGCTACGACGGCGTGGAAATTATGGGTTCCGAAGGTTATCTGATTAACGAATTTCTGGCCGCACGCACCAACCAGCGCGACGACGAATGGGGCGGCGATTACCCACGTCGGATGCGTTTTGCTATCGAGGTTGTCCGCGCCGTCCGCGAGCGGGCCGGGGCCGATTTTATTATCGTCTTCCGCCTGTCGATGCTGGATCTGGTCGAGGGTGGCGGCACGTTTGACGAAACAGTTCTGCTGGCGCAAGCCATCGAAGCGGCAGGCGCGACCATCATCAACACCGGTATTGGCTGGCACGAAGCGCGCATCCCTACTATCGCCACGCCGGTCCCGCGCGCGGCGTTTAGCTGGGTGACGCGCAAGCTGAAGGGCAAAGTGTCGATTCCGCTGGTGACGACCAACCGAATCAACGATCCGCAGGTCGCGGACGACGTGCTGGCAAAAGGCGATGCCGATATGGTGTCGATGGCGCGTCCGTTCCTCGCCGATGCCGAGCTGCTGTCCAAAGCGCAGAGCGGCCGCGCGGATGAGATCAACACCTGCATCGGCTGTAATCAGGCGTGTCTGGATCAGATCTTCGTCGGGAAAGTCACTTCCTGCCTGGTCAACCCGCGCGCCTGTCACGAAACTAAAATGCCGATTATGCCTGCGGTGAAAACTAAACGTCTGGCGGTGGTGGGCGCAGGCCCGGCGGGGCTGGCGTTTGCGGTCAACGCCGCGTCGCGCGGGCATTCGGTGACGCTGTTCGACGCTCTGGCAGAGATCGGCGGGCAGTTCAATATCGCCAAACAGATCCCCGGCAAAGAGGAGTTTTACGAAACGCTGCGCTATTACCGTCGGATGCTCGCCCTGACGGGCGTCGATCTGCGGCTCAATCAGTATGTTCGCGCGGAAGATCTGACCGCGTTTGACGAAGTGATCCTTGCCAGCGGGATCGCCCCGCGCACGCCGGCGATCGAGGGCATCGATCACCCTAAAGTGCTGAGCTATCTCGATGTCCTGCGCGACAAAGTCCCGGTCGGTGAGCGCGTGGCGATTATCGGCTGCGGCGGTATTGGCTTTGATACGGCGATGTATTTGAGTCAGCCGGGCGAAGCGACCAGCCAGAATATCGCTGAATTTTGCGTGGAATGGGGGATCGACACCAGCCTGAATCAGCCCGGCGGCCTGCGCCCGGAAGGGCCACAGTTGCCGAAAAGCCCGCGCCAGATCGTGATGCTCCAGCGTAAAGCCAGTAAACCGGGCGAAGGGTTGGGCAAAACCACCGGCTGGATCCACCGCGCGACGCTGCTGTCACGCGGCGTGAAGATGATTCCGGGCGTGAGTTATCAGAAGGTAGACGATGAGGGACTGCACGTGACGATCGGCGGTGAGCCGCAGGTATTACGCGTGGATCATGTGATTTTGTGTGCCGGACAGGAGCCGAAACGCGATCTGGCCGATCCGCTGCGCGAGGCCGGGAAAACGGTGCATTTGATTGGCGGGTGTGATGTGGCGATGGAGCTGGACGCCCGACGCGCGATTGCGCAGGGGACAAAACTGGCGTTAACCATTTAACCTGTTGCCCGGTGGCGCTGCGCTTACCGGGCCTACAAAACCTCGTAGGCCGGTGCAAGCGAAGCGCCGCCCGGCAAAAAGAGCTTAGCGACGACGACCCAGTTTCACCGCTTTCAGCACCACGAATTTGTTATTGGTGGCGATGGTCTCGCAGTTACCGAAGATCTTCTTCAGTTTATGGAAGTAGTCGAGGTGACGGTTCGCCACGATGTACAGCTCACCGTTAATTTTCAGACAACGACGCGCATGGTGGAACATTTCCCACGCCACGTTATCCGTCAGAGCGTGTTTCTGGTGGAATGGCGGGTTGCAAATGACCGCGTTGAAGCGGAAAGGCTCCACGCCTGACAGGGCGTTGTTGATCATGAACTCGCAACGGTCCAGATTTTCCGGCATGTTGGTTTCAACATTCAGTCGGCTGGACGCCACCGCCATTGGCGATTCATCGGTGAAGATAACGCTGGCTTCCGGGTTTTTCTCCAGCAACGTCAAACCGATGATGCCATTACCGCAGCCGAGATCGACGATTTCGCCTTCCAGATTGTCCGGCAGATGTTCCAGGAAGAAACGTGCGCCGATATCCAGGCCGGTGCGCGAGAAGACGTTTGCATGGTTGTGGATAGTCCAGTTGGTTCCATCCAGTTTCCAGCTCAGCGTTTCTGGTGCATCCGCAAGTTCAGGTTTAGTGAAGGTTGGGTTGATCAAACGCGCCTTTTTCCACGCTAACGTAGTGGTGGTTGGACCCAGCACTTTTTCGAACAGCTCAATCGTGGAGTTGTGAATATCACGCGCTTTAGCACCCGCGATAATGCGCGTTTCTGGGGTAACGACCTGACGCAACGCGCGCAACTGCTGTTCCAGCAGAGCCAGCGTTTTAGGGATTTTAATCAGCACCACGCCCGGCGCCTGCGGATATTCTGCCGTGCTGTCGAGAAATTTGACGCTGGATTCCGCAATCTCGTTGTGACGCAGGTTTTCGCGCGTTGCAAGTTCGCTTAAATAGGAATCGCCGATGCTGTAAGGCGTGTGTTCGGCCAGCGCGCAACCCAGCGCACCAAAGGTGTCATTCAGGATCAGAACCGGGCCGACAATTTCAGTGTCATCCAACTGTTGCAGCAGATATTCATCCGCCGCTTCCCACGCCTGAAGCGGGTTAACGTCGTCCGTTTCCGGGAAACGTTTAAGATTGAGTGAACGGAAACCGTTGTCTAAGTGGCTCATCGGCCCTCCTGAGTGGTAAAATTTGGCGTTATCCCTGAAAAGGGTGCGTGAGTATACCCTTTTTACGATTTGCGTGGAGCATTGATGAGTCATCTTAGTTATCTCCAGGGCTATCCGGAGAATTTACTTTCCCAGGTTCGCACTTTAATTGCCGAGGAGCGGCTGGGCAGTGTTCTTGAAAAACGGTATCCAGGAACCCACAGCTTCGCGACCGATAAAGCGCTCTGGCAATATACGCAGGATCTGAAAAGTCAGTTTCTGCGCAACGCCCCACCAATCAATAAAGTGATGTATGACAACAAGATCCACGTGCTGAAAAACGCCCTGGGTTTGCACACCGCCGTGTCCCGCGTGCAGGGTGGAAAGCTGAAGGCCAAAGCGGAGATCCGCGTGGCGACTGTGTTTCGCAATGCACCGGAAGCCTTTTTGCGCATGATTGTGGTGCATGAGTTGGCGCATCTGAAAGAAAAAGAGCACGACAAAGCGTTCTACTCCCTGTGTTGTCACATGGAGCCGCAGTACCACCAGCTGGAGTTTGATACGCGCCTGTGGCTAACGCATTTATCGTTAAATGGTAATGCGGTGTGAAGCACTGGTTTTGTCATCAACGCGTGCTAAAGTGACAAAAGGTTCCCCGCTACGGAGTACGTGAACGTTTATGATACGTTTCGCAGTTATAGGCACGAACTGGATCACGCGCCAGTTCGTTGACGCCGCCCATGAAACCGGCAAATTCAAACTCACCGCCGTCTATTCCCGCAGCCTTGAACAGGCACAGACGTTTGCGAATGATTATCTCGTCGAGCATCTGTTTACCTCGCTTGATGAGATGGCGCAGAGCGATGCGATTGACGCGGTGTATATCGCCAGCCCGAACTCCCTGCACTCCCCTCAGACCCTGCAGTTCCTTGCGCACAAAAAACATGTGATTTGCGAGAAACCGCTGGCGTCGAATATTCAGGAAGTGGAGGCGGCCATTCAACTGGCACGAGAAAATCAGGTGGTGCTGTTTGAAGCATTTAAAACCGCCAGCCTGCCTAACTTCCTGCTGTTGCAGCAGTCTTTGCCGAAGCTCGGCAAAGTACGCAAAGCCTTTATCAACTACTGCCAGTACTCCTCGCGCTACCAGCGCTATCTTGACGGCGAAAATCCCAATACCTTTAATCCAGCCTTCTCGAACGGCTCGATCATGGATATCGGTTTTTACTGTCTGGCATCGGCTGTTGCCCTGTGGGGCGAGCCGCATGGTGTGATCGCCACCGCCAGCCTGCTCGACAGCGGCGTGGATGCTCACGGATTAGTGGTTCTGGATTACGGTGATTTTAGCGTGACGCTCCAGCATTCCAAAGTCAGTGATTCGGTGCTGCCGAGCGAGATTCAGGGCGAAGAGGGTTCGCTGGTTATCGAGAAAATCTCTGAGTGCCAGAAAGTGAGCTTTATCCCGCGCGGTGGCAAGGCGCAGGAGCTGACGCAACCTCAGCATATTAACACTATGCTGTATGAGGCAGAGGTGTTCGCGCGCCTGGTCGAAACCAATGAAGTGAACCACCCGGGGCTGGCCGTGAGTCGCACCACGGCGAAACTGCAGACAGAAATCCGCCGTCAGACCGGCGTGGTATTCCCTGCGGATGACGTGAGTGCAACAGCAGTCGCGTAAAGCTGTGTAATAGAATCGTTAAGGGCATTGACGAAAACCGCGTCCTGACATATTTTGTTACCTGCAAAGGGGAGTAACTTCATTGCCGGTGGGTCGTCATTACGATGCGTGCAATACCGCATCCGGTCGCCGGGCAACGAAAAAGAGTCACGACACGTGTTCTTTTTGGTTGTAAGTGAGACCTTGCCGGAAGGCGAGGTCCCTGCATAAATAACGCAACGGCTATCGTCTTCTGACGTTGGCCGTTTTTGTTTTTTATGCGTAAGGAAATAGATATGCACTCTGTCGGCACTCCAATGTTATGGGGCGGATTCGCAGTCGTGGTGGTCATCATGCTGGCGATCGACCTCTTTTTACAGGGCCGTCGCGGCGCACATGGCATGACCATGAAACAGGCCGCCGCCTGGTCGCTGGTGTGGGTCACCCTCTCCCTGCTGTTCTGCGCCGCGTTCTGGTGGTATCTGGTACAAACGGAAGGCCGCGCGGTGGCAGACCCACAGGCGCTCGCCTTCCTGACCGGCTATCTGATTGAGAAAGCCCTCGCCGTTGATAACGTTTTTGTCTGGCTGATGCTGTTCAGCTATTTTGCGGTGCCTGCTGCATTGCAGCGTCGCGTGCTGGTTTACGGCGTGCTGGGCGCGATTATCCTGCGTACGGTGATGATCTTCGCGGGTAGCTGGCTGATTACCCAGTTCGAATGGCTGCTGTATGTCTTCGGTGCGTTCCTGCTGTTCACCGGTGTGAAAATGGCGCTGGCGAAAGAGGATGAAACCGGGATTGGCGAGAAGCCGCTGGTGAAATGGATCCGTGGGCATTTGCGCATGACCGACACCATCGACAACGAGCACTTCTTCGTGCGTAAAAACGGGATTCTGTTTGCAACGCCGCTGCTGCTGGTGCTGATTCTGGTCGAGCTGAGTGACGTTATCTTCGCGGTCGACAGCATTCCGGCTATCTTCGCGGTGACCACCGATCCGTTCATCGTGTTGACCTCTAACCTGTTTGCGATCCTCGGTCTGCGTGCGATGTACTTCCTGCTGGCGGGCGTGGCAGAGCGCTTCTCGATGCTGAAATACGGTCTGTCGATTATCCTGGTGTTTATCGGTATCAAGATGCTGATCGTCGATTTCTACCATATCCCGATCGCGATTTCGCTGGGCGTGGTATTTGGTATTCTGGCGCTGACGCTAATCATTAACGCCTGGGTTAACCATCAGCACGATAAGAAACAGCGAGCGCAGTAAAAGATTGCCCGGTGGCGCGCAACGAGCGGGCCCAGGGCAGGTGCGGTCTGGTGCCCTCACCCCGGCCCTCTCCCACAGGGAGAGGGAGAAAACATAAAAAAACGGCAACCTTTGGTTGCCGTTTTGCGTTGACCTTGTAGGCCGGGTAAGGCGCAGCCGCCACCCGGCAACACACGCGACACCTTATAAGGTCACACCACTTTTGAAAATCGCCAGTTCGCGGAAGTCGTTCTTTTCATTGCAGGTCTGTTTACCGTTAGCAAAATCCACAATGGTATCGATGAACTCATTCAACAGCTGCGGCATAGCTTTGCCATGAATTAACTGCCCGGCGTCAAAATCTATCCAGTGCTTCTTCTTCGCCGCCAGCTCGCTGTTGGTGGCAATTTTCACCGTCGGCACAAAGCCGCCGTACGGGGTTCCGCGACCGGTACTGAACAGCACCATATGACAGCCCGCGCCAGCCAGCGCACTGGTGGCGACGGCGTCGTTCCCCGGCGCACTGAGCAGATTCAGACCGTGCGTTTTCAGGCGCTCGCCATAGCGCAGCACGTCCACAACCTGGCTGGCACCGGCTTTTTGCGTACAGCCGAGGGATTTTTCTTCAAGCGTGGTAATGCCGCCCGCTTTGTTGCCCGGCGATGGGTTTTCGTAAATCGGCTGGTTATGAGCGATGAAATACTGTTTGAAGTCGTTCACCATCGTGACCGTTTTTTCAAACGTCTCTTCATCGCGGCAGTGGCTCATCAGAATGCGTTCCGCACCGAACATTTCCGGCACTTCGGTCAGGACGGTAGTGCCGCCGTTGGTGATCATGTAATCCGAGAAGCGGCCCAGCATTGGGTTGGCGGTGATGCCTGAAAGGCCATCAGAGCCACCGCACTCCAGACCAAACTTCAGCTCGCTCAGTTTACCCGGTACACGTTTGTCGTGGCGCATCACTTCATACAGCTGATGCAGCTGTTCGAGGCCGGCCTCCACTTCGTCGTCCTGATGCTGGCACACCATAAAGTGCACGCGTTCAGGATCAAAATCCCCCAACGTTTCGCGGAAGGCATCGACCTGGTTGTTTTCACAGCCAAGACCAATCACCAGCACCGCGCCCGCATTCGGATGACGCACCATGTTTTGCAGCATGGTGCGGGTGTTAACGTGATCGTCGCCTAGCTGCGAACAACCATAGGTGTGGCTAAACAGGAACACGCCGTCGGTGCCTTCGGCATTATTGGTCTCTTTCAGGAATCGGTTCTGAATTTGACGCGCAATACCGTTCACGCAGCCGACGGTCGGCAAGATCCACAGCTCGTTGCGGATCCCAACTTCTCCGCTAGCGCGGCGGTAGATCTCGACATCACGATCTTCCCCCTGCCCTTCTTCAGCCTGAAAATCAGGTTGATAGCTGTACTCGTCCAGATCGCTGAGATTGGTGCGGGTATTGTGGGAATGAATATGTTCACCCGGCGCAATATCCGCCAGCGCATGACCGATCGGCAAACCGTACTTCACCACGTTTTCGCCTTTGGCAATCGGGAACACGGCAAATTTATGCCCGCGAACAATAGCCTGACGCAGGGTGACGGTCTGGTTTTCAACGGTCACTTCCGCGCCTTCGGTCAGATCCGCCAGCGCTACGGCAACGTTATCCAGCGAATGGATCTTGATGTATTGCATATCAACCTCAAACGGCCTTAGTTCAGTTCAATGGCGAAGTAATCGCGCGCATTGTTAAAGCAGATGTTTTTCACCATTTCGCCCAGCAGTTGGATATCCGCCGGCGCTTCACCCGCAGCCACCCAGCGGCCAATCATCTGGCACAGAATGCGACGGAAATATTCATGGCGGGTATAAGACAGGAAGCTACGGCTGTCGGTCAGCATCCCCACGAAGCGGCTCAACAGGCCCAGCTGCGCGAGCTGCGTCATCTGACGTTCCATGCCGTCTTTCTGATCGTTAAACCACCAGCCGGAACCGAACTGCATCTTGCCTGGCATCCCTTCGCCCTGGAAGTTACCGGTCATGGTGCCCAGCACTTCGTTATCGCGCGGGTTCAGGCAGTAGAGAATGGTTTTTGGCAGCAGATTTTGTTCGTTCTGTTTGCTCAGCAGTTTCGACAGCTCTTCGGCCATTGGACGGTCGTTGATGGAATCGAAGCCCACATCTGCGCCCAGCAGTTTGAACTGGCGCTGGTTGTTGTTGCGCAGCGCACCGATGTGATACTGCTGCACCCAGCCGCGACGCGCGTATTCCGCGCCGAGGAACACCAGCACGGCGGTTTTGAACTGAGCCACTTCGTGCTCGGTCAGGGATTCACCCGCCAGACGGCGCGCCAGGATGTTATCCAGCTCAGATTCGTTAGATTCGGCGAACAGCACGACATCCAGCGCGTGGTCAGAGACTTTGCAGCCATGAGCCGCAAAGTGGTCGAGACGTTTGGTGAGCGCGGTTTGCAGATCGGTGAAACGACGGATATCGGTATCAGAGACTTCGGCCAGCTTCGCCACATATTCGCCAAAGGTCGCCTGTTCGATATTGAAAGCTTTATCCGGACGCCAGCTTGGCAGCACTTTGATATCAAAAGAGGTGTCTTTGGCCACGACCGCGTGGTGTTCCAGAGTATCAATCGGATCGTCGGTGGTGCCGACCATCTTCACGTTCATCTGTTTCATGATGCCGCGCGCGGAGAATTTGTCCTGTGCCAGCAGGTCATTGCACTGGTTCCAGATTTCGTCAGCGGTCGCAGGCGACAGCAGTTTGCCGGTGATACCGAACGGACGACGCAGTTCAAGATGCGTCCAGTGGTATAACGGGTTGCCGATGGTATGCGGAACAGTTGCAGCCCAGGCGTCAAACTTCTCACGGTCAGTCGCATCACCGGTACACAGGCGTTCAGCCACACCGTTGGTACGCATGGCGCGCCATTTGTAGTGGTCACCCTTCAGCCAGATGTCATACAGGTTTTTGAAACGGTAATTTTCGGCAACCTGCTGCGGCGGTAAGTGGCAGTGGTAGTCGAAAATCGGCTGGTCTTTTGCGTAGTCGTGGTACAGACGGCGGGCAAATTCGGTATCTAACAGAAAATCTTCGGTCATAAACGGCGTCATTATCGTCTTCCTCTATCACGAGAGCGTCGGAAAGCTAAAGCTTGTGTTCAGATGCTGCAAAGTTATCACACCAATTTCCAGAGACCGATGTTTTTTTCGTGAGTTAGATCAATAAACGTCGACAAATAAATTACCCCTTAAGGAGCAAACCCCGTCGTAAGCCGCGCCGTATCTGGCTTCAAGAAGGGTTAATAATGACCACACAAAGATTCACACATTTGTGATGTCACTCACCTTTTAAAGTTGTATGACAAGTTATCTTTTCGCCGTCGCAACATATAAGCCGACGGAATGCATTACCGGTGTTTGAACACCGGAATTAGCGGTACGGATACCGACTTATGCACGATTACAACTGGCAAGGTTCGGGCCGTTCCGGGAGTCACTCCCGTTACGCCCTCCCGTTACAAGACAGCTCCCGGAAACGGTCGAGATGTACCGTGCTCCGGCGCGGCAATACTATAACGATGAGGTTTTACATGCGTAAAATTAAAGGGTTACGTTGGTACATGATTGCACTGGTGACGCTTGGCACCGTGCTGGGTTACCTGACGCGTAACACCATAGCGGCGGCGGCGCCAACGCTAATGGAAGAGCTGCATATTTCCACGCAGCAATATTCCTATATTATCGCGGCCTACTCCGCGGCTTATACCATCATGCAGCCTGTAGCGGGCTATCTCCTTGATATCCTTGGCACCAAAGTCGGTTACGCCGTCTTCGCCGTGACCTGGGCTATCTTCTGTGGCGCGACGGCACTGGCGGGAAGCTGGGGCGGACTGGCACTGGCGCGCGGTGCGGTTGGTGCCGCAGAAGCGGCGATGATCCCTGCGGGTCTGAAGGCCAGCTCTGAGTGGTTCCCGGCAAAAGAACGTTCAATCGCGGTCGGCTACTTCAACGTTGGCTCCTCCATCGGCGCGATGATTGCTCCACCGTTGGTGGTGTGGGCTATCGTGATGCACAGCTGGCAGTTAGCGTTCGTCATCTCTGGCGCACTGAGCTTTGCCTGGGCGATGGCGTGGCTGATCTTCTACAAACATCCGCGCGATCAGAAGAAACTGTCTGACGAAGAACGCGAATACATTATTGGTGGTCAGGAATCCCATCACCAAACCAACAACGGCAAAAAAATGTCCGTCTGGCAGATCCTGGGCACCCGTCAGTTCTGGGGTATCGCCCTGCCGCGCTTCCTGGCAGAACCGGCCTGGGGTACGTTCAACGCCTGGATCCCGCTGTTCATGTTTAAAGTCTACGGCTTTAACCTGAAAGAAATCGCGATGTTTGCCTGGATGCCAATGCTGTTTGCTGACCTGGGTTGTATCGTCGGCGGATACCTGCCACCGCTGTTCCAGCGCTGGTTTGGCGTGAACCTGATTGTCTCGCGTAAAATGGTCGTGACTATGGGCGCGCTGCTGATGATTGGCCCTGGGATGATCGGCCTGTTCACCAGCCCTTACGTGGCTATCGGCCTGCTGTGTATCGGTGGTTTTGCTCACCAGTCCCTGTCTGGCGCACTGATTACGCTCTCTTCTGACGTCTTTGGACGCAACGAAGTGGCGACCGCCAACGGCCTGACCGGTATGGCCGCCTGGACCGCAAGTACCATGTTCGCTCTGGTGGTCGGTGCGCTGGCTGACACCATCGGCTTCAGCCCGCTGTTCGCGGTACTGGCTATCTTCGACCTGCTGGGTGCCGTGGTTATCTGGACAGTGCTGAAAAACCAGTCCGCCGAGGAACTACTCAGTTCTCAGGTTGGTGGGCCCGCACAACAAAGTTAGCGTTTTTATCTGATATCAACGAAGCCGCCTCCAGGGCGGCTTTTTCATGGGGAAATCTGGAGACTGGCTCGCAAAAGTGGTATAACAAATCATCTGCCGTACCCTGCCTGGAGCGCATATGGAAATCACCGAACCACGTCGTTTATATCAGCAACTTGCTGCCGAGCTGAAAGATCGCATCGAGCTAGGTGTCTATCTCGTCGGTGATAAACTGCCTGCCGAACGCTTTATTGCTGATGAGAAGAGCGTCAGCCGCACCGTGGTGCGTGAAGCCATCATCATGCTGGAAGTCGAAGGCTATGTTGAGGTGCGCAAAGGTTCCGGCATTCATGTGATTTCCAATCTTCCAAAACACTCTCCGGTGCCGGACGAAAGTCTGGAATTTGCCAGCTATGGTCCGTTTGAACTGCTCCAGGCGCGTCAGCTGATAGAAAGCAATATCGCTGAGTTTGCTGCGACCCAGGTGACCAAGCAGGACATCATGAAACTGATGGAAATTCAGGATCAGGCGCGCAAAGAAAAATGTTTCCGCGATTCCGAATGGGATCTGCAATTCCACGTTCAGGTGGCGCTGGCCACGCAAAATACCGCCCTGGCAGCAATCGTCGAAAAAATGTGGACTCAGCGCGTTCACAACCCGTACTGGAAGAAATTACACGATCATATTGATTCGCGTACCGTCGACAACTGGTGCGACGATCACGATCAAATCCTTAAAGCGCTGATTCGTAAAGACCCGCATGCTGCAAAACTGGCGATGTGGCAGCATCTGGAAAACACCAAGCTGATGCTGTTCAACGAAACCAGTGATGACTTTGAATTTAACGCCGACCGCTATCTTTTTGCCGATAATCCGGTGGTTCATCTTGATACAGCATCCAGTCAGGCAAAATAGTTCACCATCTCGCTGGCAGGCGCACCGCTGCGCCTTCCGGCATATCGTGGGTCAGTAAACATATATAGTGTCAGCCTGTGTAAATACCCTCGCGTCACTTCCTCTCCATAGGCCAAAATCATTTCCCCGGCCGATCGCAAAATCTGTGACGTATTACGTTGGGCTTTGTTACAATTGGATGCAAATTGCATTTTTTAGTTAGTGCTTGCTTACCTAGCCACTTAACAGGGAACAGTTCTGGCCACCACAATGTGTCCGCGAGCGACCATAATGAAATCATAAATCATGTCGCTTTGCTGTTTGACCCGGATAACAGGCGAGACGTTAACCGATTTCCAGGAACACTGAATGGAACTTTTGACCCAACTACTGAATGCCTTATGGGCCCAGGATTTCGAAACCCTGGCCAATCCCTCCATGATTGGCATGCTCTATTTTGTCTTGTTTATGATTCTGTTCCTAGAGAACGGATTACTTCCTGCTGCCTTTTTACCCGGCGACAGCCTGCTGGTGCTGGTTGGCGTATTGTGTGCCAAAGGGGCGATGGCCTTTCCGCAAACCGTGTTATTGCTCACCATCGCCGCGAGCCTCGGTTGCTGGGTGAGTTATATTCAGGGGCGATGGCTGGGTAATACGCGCATCGTCCAGAACTGGCTTTCCCATCTTCCGGCACACTATCACCAACGCGCACACCATCTGTTCCATAAACATGGGCTTTCAGCGCTGCTGATTGCGCGCTTCATCGCCTTTGTTCGAACTCTATTGCCAACCATCGCAGGCCTTTCTGGCCTTAATAACGCGCGTTTCCAGTTCTTCAACTGGATGAGCGGCCTGCTGTGGGTACTGATTTTAACTTCTCTGGGATATCTGCTGGGTAAAACGCCGGTGTTCCTGAAATATGAAGATCAGTTGATGTCCTGCCTGATGCTGCTGCCCGTGGTGCTGCTGGTCTTTGGTCTTCTGGGTTCGGTTTACGTCCTGCTGAAAAAGAAATACGGGACCAGAAACTAATATGGAAATCACACCGCGTTCCTTGCGCCGGTTATCCTTTGCCTTGATCGCGCTGATGATTCTCAGCGCGATAGTGCTGGTATGGACGGCCGTTCAGCATCAGGAATCGACGCTGTCCATTCGCCCGGTGAGTCAGGGCGCCAGCGTACCAGACGGTTTTTCTGTCTGGCATCATCTTGATGCGAACGGCATTCGCTTTAAAAGCATCACGCCTGAAGACGACGTTTTACTGATTAAGTTTGACTCCAGTGCGCAAAGCGCCGCCGCAAAAGAAGTGCTGGACCGGTCCCTGCCTCAGGGTTATATCGTTGCACTGCAGGACGATGAGAGTCAGACTGCGCTATGGTTAACACGGCTGCGAGACACCTCGCATCGATTTGGTTAATTACCAGGATTCTGAATCTTTTCACTCACTTTGGTGATAACCCCGTTTACTTACTATGCTTAAGTACGCGGAGCACCCCTCAGAAGTTCTCCGCATGACACTGGAAAAGCGGCATACTCTTCACAAGTGCCGTAACACAATGGAAGGTTTCTATAATGAAATACCGCATCACTCTGGCTTTGGCTCTGTTTTCTTTAAGCACCGCTTCTTTCGCGAACTCTCTCTGTCAGGAGAAAGAAAAGGACATTCAACGCGAGATCAGTTATGCCGAAAAGCATAACAATCAGCATCGTATCGACGGTCTGAAAAAAGCGCTGAGCGAAGTGAAAGCTAACTGCTCAGACAGCAAGCTGCGTGCCGATCACCAGAAGAAAATCGCTGAACAGAAGGACGAGATTGTCGAACGCCGTCAAGACCTGAAAGAAGCGCAAGAGAAAGGTGATGCGGATAAAGTTGCAAAGCGCGAAGCTAAGCTGAAAGAGGCTCAGGAAGAACTGAAAGCCCTGGAAGCTCGCGATTATTGAGTTAACGGAAATCTCAACAGGAGAAAATCATGTCTAAAGATACTACTTCAGAAAATCTGCGCGCTGAGTTGAAATCCCTGGCCGATACCCTGGAAGAGGTGCTGAACTCTTCGACCGACAAATCGAAAGAAGAGTTGAGCAAACTGCGCTCTAAAGCCGAAAGTGCGCTGAAAGAGAGCCGCTATCGTCTGGGTGAAACCGGTGATGTGCTGGCGAAACAGACCCGCGAAGCCGCTGCTAAGGCAGACGAATATGTCCGCGATAATCCGTGGGCTGGCGTGGGTATTGGTGCCGCCGTCGGCGTCGTTCTGGGCGTTCTACTGACGCGTCGCTGATATGGAAGATCCTCGTCACGCACAAGGGCCGGCAAAAAACGTCCTCGGCATCGGCCAGCGTATTTTGACTACGCTGGTCGGCATTGCCGAAACGCGGGTTCGACTGGCAGTCGTGGAGCTGGAAGAGGAGAAAGCCAATCTCTTCCAGATGCTGCTCATGCTGGGTTTAACCATGCTCTTCGCCGCGTTCGGACTGATGAGCCTGATGGTGTTAATCATTTGGGCTATCGATCCGCAGTATCGTCTGAACGCGATGATCGCCACAACCGTGGTGCTGTTGGTGGCTGCGCTCATTGGTGGCGTATGGACGCTGCATAAAGCGCGCAGCTCTACGCTGCTGCGTCACACTCGTCAGGAGCTTGCCAACGACCGCGCACTGCTGGAGGAAGACAAGCCGTGAGCAGCACAACGGAACGTCGCAAGCGCAAAGCGTATCTGCTAAGCCAGATCCAGCAGCAGCGGCTGGACCTAACCGCCTGCCGTCGCGACTGGCTCGACGTGACGCAATCTTACGACCGTCGCTGGAATACGTTCCTGAGTTTGCGCTCATGGGTGATGGTCGGCAGTAGCGTTATGGCCATCTGGTCAGTACGTCATCCGAGTATGCTGGTCCGCATGGCACGCCGTGGCTTCGGTGTATGGAGCGCCTGGCGGCTGGTGAAAGCGACGCTGCGCCAGCAGCAGTTACGATCTTAATATCTGTGGTATTGCCGGGTGGCGCTCACGCTTACCCGGCCTACAAAACCAAGCCGTGCCCGTAGGCCGGGTAAGGCGAAGCCACCACCCGGCACATTTCCCTGATTCCACTCACTCAATATCTTTGAAGAAGATTGACAGTTTTCCTTGCTAACAATTGTCATTCGTCACGTTTATTATCCTCTCCATCGACAGCAAACACGCGGTATCTACCCGGATTTGCACACAAATAATGATGAGCCGCACAAGTGGTTTCCTGGAGAGTAAAATGAAAAAATTAGAAGATGTTGGTTTGCTGGTAGCACGTATCCTGATGCCAATTCTGTTTATCACTGCTGGCTGGGGCAAAATTACCGGTTATGCAGGGACACAACAGTACATGGAAGCGATGGGCGTCCCAGGTTTTCTGCTGCCTCTGACCATTCTGCTTGAGTTCGGCGGCGGTCTGGCGGTTCTGTTTGGCTTCCTGACTCGCACTACCGCGCTGTTCACTGCGGGCTTCACCCTGCTGACCGCGTTCATCTTCCACAGCAACTTTGCGGAAGGCATGAACTCCCTGATGTTCATGAAAAACCTGACCATCGCAGGCGGCTTCCTGCTGCTGGCTATCACCGGTCCTGGCGCATTCAGCATCGACCGTGTTCTGAATAAGAAGTGGTAAGCACGCTATACTGAATAAAAAAGCGAGGAGATATCTCCTCGCTTTTGTCATTTCAAGACGGAAAGAAGACGGAGGAAAGCATGGGACAATTAGTTGACGGCGTCTGGCAGGATATCTGGTATGACACCAAATCCACTGGAGGACGCTTCAAGCGTTCTGTTTCGGCCTTCCGTAACTGGCTAACAGCGGACGGCGCATCGGGCCCAAGCGGTGAAGGCGGTTTTGCGGCAGAAAAAGATCGCTACCACCTTTACGTTTCTCTGGCCTGTCCGTGGGCACACCGCACGCTGATCGTGCGCAAACTAAAAGGTCTGGATTCCTTAATTCCCGTTTCCGTCGTCAATCCGCTGATGCTGGAAAATGGCTGGACCTTCGACAGCGACTTCCCTGCCGCCACCGGCGATGAACTGTATCACCACGATTTCCTCTATCAGCTTTACCTGCGCGCCGACCCGCACTACACCGGGCGCGTCACCGTCCCGGTTCTCTGGGACAAGAAAAACCAGACCATCGTCAGTAATGAATCCGCTGAGATCATCCGTATGTTCAATACTGCGTTTGATGCGCACGGTGCACGGGCCGGTGATTTTTATCCGCCGGAACTGCGCGATAAAATCGACGAACTGAACAGCTGGATTTACGACAATGTGAACAACGGCGTTTACAAAGCCGGTTTCGCCACCAGCCAGGAAGCTTACGACGAAGCGGTCGGTAAGGTGTTTGAATCTCTGGCGCGCCTCGAACAAATCCTTGGCCAGCACCGCTATCTGACGGGCGACCGCCTGACAGAAGCCGACATTCGCCTGTGGACCACGCTGGTGCGTTTCGATCCGGTTTACGTCACCCACTTTAAATGCGACAAACACCGCATCAGCGATTACCTGAATCTGTACGGTTTCTTGCGCGATATTTATCAAATGGAAGGTATTGCTGAAACCGTCGATTTCGATCACATCCGCACCCACTACTATCGCAGCCACAAAACGATTAACCCGACGGGGATTATTTCCATCGGTCCGTGGCAGGATCTGGACGAACCGCACGGTCGTGATACGCGTTTTCGCTAAAGCATAAAGGCGCCCACTGTGGCGCCTTTACCACTCTTTTATTCCCGTCTACGCTTTAAGTGATTGCTTAAAAAACAAGTGATTGACTGAATATCGAGGCTAAGGAAAATGGACTGGTATCTAAAAGTACTGAGAAATTACGTTGGATTTGGTGGCCGTGCGCGTCGCAAAGAGTACTGGATGTTTATTCTGGTGAACTTCATCCTCGCCATCGTGCTAGGTATTGTCGATAAAATTCTGGGGTGGGAACGCGCGGGTGGCGAAGGCATTCTCACCACAATTTACGCCGTGCTGGTTCTACTGCCCTCCTGGGCTGTGTTGTTCCGCCGTCTTCACGATACGGATCGTTCAGCGTGGTGGTTACTGCTGATTTTGATTCCGATTATCGGCTGGCTGATCATTCTGGCCTTTAACTGCCAGAGCGGTACGCCGGGCGAAAACCGCTTCGGGCCGGACCCTAAGTTACAGCCGTGAAATTTGCCCGGAGACGCGTAGCGATCCGGGCCTACAAAAACTACTTATGATGCGCGAACAGTTTCGGGATTTCGCGCAGACACCAGGATTTGGCCTCGCCCATGCTGTCACGACGCCACGCCATAATAATATCCACTTCGTTAGTGTATTCCGGGCTGACCACGCGCAGTCGCCCTTCAGCGATATCTTTTTCCACAAACGGATACGGCATCGTGGCGACACCCAGGCCAGCTAACAGCGCCTGACGCTTGTCTTCCAGAGAGGTCACCGTCAGACGCGGCTGCTTGTCCAGCAACTGAACGGTGAGCACCGGTCGTTCCCGCGCAGTATCCGCCACCGCCACGCCGCGATACTTCACGCGAGTCACTTCGGATAACGGCTCCGGCTCTTGATGAATCGGGTGATCCGGCGCGGCAACGTAGACGTTCATCACGCTATAAAGCTTGCGCGAGTTGATCTCCGACGAGGAGCGGAAGTGCATGTCAGGCGCGATCACGATGTCCGCCCTGCCCGTCTCCAGCCGCTCCCACGCGCCTGCCAGCACTTCGGTAATGACCGAGAGTTGGGTGTTGGCTTTGGCGGCCAGACGGTCCACCAGCGGGAACAGCGCCGAAGTCGGCACCAGCGCTTCGGTGACCAGCGTCAGATGGGTTTCCCAACCACGCGCCAGAGCTTCGGCGTCGGTGGTCAGTTTGTCGGCTGCTTCGAGCAGAACGCGGCCACGCTCCAGCAGCATTCGCCCGACATTAGTGAATTTTGTTCGGTGACCGGAACGGTCGAAAAGCACCACATCCAGCTCTTCTTCTAGCTTCTGCATGGTGTAGCTCAGGGCAGATGGAACGCGCCCCAGCTCGTCTGCCGCAGCGGCAAAGCTGCCACGCCTGTCTATCGCGTCCATGACGCGCAGCGCCTCAAGCGTCAATGCTCTCTCTTTAGCCATCTCGTTCTCATTCAGGAAATTTGAACATACCGGGCAGAATATCTGGCTAACAATGAAGCGTCCATACCTTTACCATTGTTTTAGTGTAAAGAGAGGTCAGTTTTATGATTACGACAAGAACAGCAAAACAGTGCGGACAAGCCGATTTCGGTTGGCTGCAGGCCCGCTACACCTTTTCCTTTGGACACTACTTTGACCCAAAACTGCTCGGTTACGCCTCACTGCGCGTGCTGAATCAGGAATTGCTCGCACCGGGCGCCTCCTTCCAGCCTCGCACGTATCCGAAAGTGGATATCCTGAATCTGATCCTGGAAGGTGAAGCGGAATATCGCGACAGCGAGGGCAATCATGTCCAGGCGAAGGCGGGCGAAGCGTTGCTGATATCAACGCAGCCGGGCATTAGCTATAGCGAACACAACCTCAGCAAAGATAAGACGCTAACGCGTATGCAGCTGTGGCTGGACGCCTGCCCGGAGCGGGAAAATCCGCTGGTGCAGAAGATCAATCTCAGCGGCGATAAACAGCAGCTGATAGCAACGCCGGATGGCAGCAACGGCAGCCTGCAACTGCGCCAGCAGGTATGGTTGCATCATATCGAGTTGAAAAAAGGTGAACAGGCGAGCTTCCAGCTCCACGGGCCACGCGCCTACCTGCAATCCATTCACGGCACGGTACATGCTCTGACGCATACGGAAGAGAAAGAAGCGCTCACCTGCGGTGACGGCGCGTTTATTCGCGATGAAGCGAACATTACGCTGGTCGCCGATACTCCGCTGCGCGCGCTGCTGATTGATTTGCCGGTGTAATAACGACTCTCTCCCTTCACGGGAGAGAGCCTGCACGTCAAGTCGCCTTATTCGCCATAATCTCGATAATCTGCCGATCGGTGGCTTGCATCGACTGACACGCCAGTGAGCACAAATTGGCGATTGAGTGCTCCACATCATCGGCCACAATCCCTTCGTTGCCCGTCACAGCAGAATCATCCAACGCCATCATCACCGCTTTCCAGGCACTTCCCACGCTGGTTGACACTTTCATGGCACAGCTATTGGAAGCGCCATCGCAAATCATACCGCTGACGTCACCAATCATGCTGCTGATCGCCATCGACAGCGTTTGATAGCGTCCATCGAGCAGCCACGCCATTCCCGCCGCCGCGCCCATCGCTGCCGTGGTGGCCGCGCACAGCGCTGATAAACGTGGAAGCTGGTAGTGGATGTAGATCGCCGCCAGATGCGAGAGCATGAGCGCCCGCGCCAACTTTTCGTCGTCAGCCTGAAGATGCTCGGCCACCACCAGTACGGGCATGGTTGCGGTGATCCCCTGATTGCCTGAACCGGAATTGCTCATGGCCGGGAGTGTCGCACCGCCCATCCGCGCATCCGACGCAGCGCTGGTGCGAATGACAATATCCGAGCCCAAATCCTGCGCCATAAATCCGCGAGAGCGCTGCTTATTCAACGTCGCACCGATATGCAGCCCCCATTGCCCGGTGAGTCCTTCGCGGGAAAGTGCATCGTTCAGGCGCGCGGCCTCCAGAATGAACCCAATCTTTGAGAACGGAACCTGTTCGACAAACTCAAGGATCTGCGACAGCGTGGTGCGTGAAAGCATGGCCAGCGGATCGTCGGCGTCGCTTTGCGGTTGCTCGTCCAGCGTGAAGCAGGTTTCACCCTGACAGGTTATCTGCACGACGCGTGTATGCCCGCCCGCAATCGTTACACTCGCCGACTCTTCGCCTGCGTAGACGCGCGCTCGGGAATAGAGGATTTCCGCGCACGGTTCCTGCAATTTCACCTGCACTTTTCCCGCGTTGAGCAGCGCCTTCGCCTGTTCAACACTATCTGTTGAAACGCCTTTCAGCACTTCAAGCCCGCCCTGCGCATTGCCACCCAGAGCACCCAGCGCAGCGGCAATCGGCAGACCCACCATGCCGGTTCCTGGTACCGTCACGCCGAGACCGTTTTTCATCAGGTTAGGAGAAACCCACGCCTCAATGTGCGTGACCGCCCCGGATAACTGCTGCGCGGCCATCGCACAAGCCAGCGCCAGCGAGATCGGTTCTGTACATCCCAGCGCAGGTTTGACCTCTTCCTGCACCGCGCGAATAAAATGGTTCCATAAAGGATTAATTTGCTCAGACATCGTTACGACCTTAATTGCCCCTCAGGAGAACGCGAGGAAAGGAGAAACACAAAGCAGCAGCCCGGTAATAATAATAATCACCAGTGATACGCCTTTATATTTGTGCAGCGCGGGGACTTTATAGACCAGCCACGCCGGAATTAAACAGCCGACCATGCCAAAGATCGGGCTACAAATAGAGGTAAAACTCAGGACCGGTGCATTGAGAACAATCGCACTCCAGGCCAGCAGAATGGCGAACAGCATTATTCCGCGCTGCACCAGACGCTCATTAATCTTCTCTTCAGGCAATTTGCGGCGCAGCACATTCATCATAATGCCCTGCGTCGCTTCCCGGAAGCCTAAATAAACGCCGAAGAACGCGGTCATCACGGCAAAGATATTTAAGATAACGCTGACGATTTTGACCCAGCCCGCACCGTCGCCGCTAATAAACTGCGCGGCAATCGCCAGAGCCGAGATATTTTGTTCGTACGCTTTCACCGCCTCGTCATGCCCCATCGCCAGGGTGAACGAAACCGCATAGAAAAAGACCGTCACAAACAGAATACCGAACGCAATATTCATCGCTCGCAGCGCTTTATGGCGCGCCACTTCGATAGATTTGGCCCGCGAGCGATAAGAGATCACCATCGGACTGAGTGTCTGAATAAAGAGAATAGAGGTTAAGGTAAACGGCAGTGTGATGATGGCGTTCTTGATAAGCAAGCCCATCGGCGGCAGCATCCCGACGTTAATCAGCTGCCACATGCCAATCATCGACAGACCGAGCGCTGCAACCACCAGCAACTTGGTCAGAACCATCAGGCTCGACACTTTAAACAACAGCTTTTCACCGCGTGATGAAATGGCCACCAGGATACAAATCAGAAATAGACCGTAGAAAGGGTTTTCAGATAACAGGCTATCGGTGACGCCAAAGGTATGCAAATACGAGGCGCTGTCGTTGGTAATCGCGGTGGAATAAACAAACATCCAGATAACCAGCATCACGAAATAGAGCGCACCTAATAAGATGCCCCAGTTTTTGCCGAGATAACCGCTGATCACACTCGGGTAATCTTTGCACTCGGGGGATTCTGCCAGCGTGTTAATAAATAAACGCTGAAAGAGATACATCGCCGGATAACCAATAATTGACGAGAGCAGAAAAACCCAAAGCCCCATTAATCCGACCTGCACAGGGAGAAAAACAATCCCCGCGCCAATCGCCATGCCGATACTCATGATCACCCAGCCGGTGTCATTACTGTCGAATTTAATCGCTTCCTGCCACTCGCTTTCACTCATTCCCGCCCGTCTTGCCGCCGGGGAATCAATCACAATAACGCTGTTGTTTGTCGCCGTATCCATAAGGCACTCGCTTATTTTGTAGGGTAAACAGTTATTTTTATGGGTTCCGCTCACCAGCGATAATGAGCCAGAAGAGTACAGGTGCTTATTATTTGAATGGAGAGATGATACCGAGGGAGCAAGAGAAAAAAATCACAATGTTTGTATGGCTTTTGGTTATAGAGAGGAAAATAATGCTCTTAACGTGGCGAATGTAGAAATAATTTTCCAACAGTGACGCAGTTCAAAGAAACAAAACGTCCGAAACAAATGCGTATTGTTGATTGATTCGCCAGTGTGAACGCAATTTCTCTTTGTGGGGACTTTTGAGCAGCCCTGGTCCTGGAGACTTCACAGGTTGCATTTCCCTGCTCATCTCTCCTTTATTTCTTGATATGTCGGTCCGGAAAAACCACTCGCCATGATATTTATTTTCTGACTCTATGACACTAACGACAATATTGACGAGCGCAAAAAGACTACACTCCTGACCTGCTTTATTAATCACATCAATATATTTTATTAATCAATGAAAAGGACATCATTGAATGAGCAACGTTATCTATTTAACGCTGATGGGAGAGCGTCAGGGGGAAATATCCTCTGGCTGTGGAACAGAAAAATCGATCGGCAACCGCTTTCAGTATCGACATGAAAACGAAATCCTTGTTTATCAGCTCTCATCCAGCAGTGTCAGTACCACAGATGGTGTGCATCACCAGGGACTGAGCTTCACCAAGCCGGTCGACAAAAGCTCACCGCTTCTGATGGCGGCGATAAATGAAAATGAAAAGCTGCGGCTGAGCTTTGATTATTACCGTACTAACCGGTTTGGCAGCCAGGAAAAGTATTTTCATATTGAACTGCGCGGCGCGTCGATTCAGGCTATATCGAGTTCGGTAACGAAGGATATGTTGGATACTGAAAGTATCAGCGTGAGTTATGATTATATTCGCAGTAAACATCTCATTGCGAATACCGAGTTCAGCGATCTGGTGTTGCCGGAAAAGTATAATGAAATATTCCCTCCGTCTGAACAAAAGCAGCCTGAAAAACGGAATATCACCCTGACCCTCGGGGTGTTTTTTGATGGAACCGGCAATAATGCTGTCAACACGCAAAATATGCTCGCCGCCTGTACCGCCGCGCACTTCGACCTCTCCGACCCTGATGCTGAGAGCATTCTGGCGCGTACGGCTCAGGAACAGATGGGCATCTCCGGGACCGGGGCGATCAGCTATACCGGCGGGTACACCAATATTCACTGGTTAAATACGTTGTACAAAACGGATCTGCCCATTGATTCAGGGCAGGCGCAGGCGGCCATTTACGTTGAGGGGATCGGTACCGAGGCGGGAAAACCGGACAGCATGATTGGGCTGAGTTTTGGGGTGGCAGATACTGGAGTGATTGCGAAGACGGATCTGGCGGTGAAGCAGATTGCGGGAGCGATTAAAAAGTTCTTTGATGATATCAGGGAGTTTGTATCAGTTCCTTCCCTGAAAGTGACTGAGTTTAGATTCGATATCTTCGGTTTTAGTCGCGGTGCGGCGGCGGCACGCCACTTTGCCAACCGCATTCAGATGGAAGATCGGGACATTATCAATGCCATCCGCCAGGGATTGAATAACGTCGAATACGCGGGTGCTCCGGCAGGAAAAACTCGCTTTATCGGTATTTTTGATACCGTCGCCGCCATCGGCACACCGCAAAACGGACTTAATCCGCACACGGCTAACACCGGTGACGTCAATATCGTGCTACGTCCCGGCGTGGCAGAGAAAGTATTTCACATCACGGCGCAGCACGAGTGCCGTTTTAACTTCGCTTTGAACAGCGTGCAGCCCGCCTGGCCGGAGCTCGCTCTGCCCGGAGCGCATTCCGATATCGGCGGTGGCTACCTGCCTGTGATGCGGGAAAATCTCTATCTGACGCATCCGGAAGTGGAAACCGTGCCGCTGGATACACCGCTGACGGATACACGAGCATACCGGCATGCCATGGAGCAGCTACCGATTCTGAAACTTTCTGCGGTATTGGCACCGTTAATCCGCACCTATGACATTACGGCTGACGTCTGGGAGGACACAAGGATGCCAGCCCATCCGAGAGAAGGGATGCAGAAACGTGCGTTTGCGGCTCTGGTCATGAAAAAGCGCATCGTGAAGAACGACTGGTCTAAGGTGGTACTGCGAGTGATGATCGATGCAGCGCAGGATGCTGGGGTGGTGTTTAAGGAAATTCAAAAAAATGATGCCCTAAATCTCAGCCCAGATCTTTTAAAACTATGTGAAAAATCGATATTAATGGGGCAAGCATGTCGTTCTGGGAAAATTCCGTCAGAATTTAATCAGCAAGAAACTGATTGTATTGCTAAAAACCTTATCCACTGCTCGGCAAACTGGAACAGCATTATTTTTGATAGAACCCAAAAGCCCTACGGTGGAGCCTCAATGTCTGAGACCCTTGGTTTTGTAAACAGGCCAGATGAAAACTGGCAAAGGACAATCTACAACATGGATGGAATTCAAAAATGAGTTATGGAAAACAGTCCCTATTTGCTTTGGTACTTGCTTTATTCGGGTGCCAATCCGGCAAGTCCATAACACCAGAAGAAACGGGTAAGATGCCCTATGGACTAATTGAATTTACGTTTTTCACTCCGAAGGCTTTGCCCGCTGATGTTACTTATGTTGGTATCATCGATGACAAAAAAATCCTTTACTCATTCAGGAGTCTGGATAGTATTCAGGACAATTGGGCGACAGTTAACACATGGAATAATAAAGTCAGACGACATGCACAGTTCAATAAAATCCGGCACCCTCCGGTGACAATGCTGTTTTGTTGGGACTCTGTCATTGATAAAAAAACCTACGAAACGCATGTGACTTTTCCCGAATCCGTCAGGCAAAAGATGAGTGTTTCAACAGGGTTAGACGATTATGGTGAAATGGCCTGGTTTAATACTTTACTGTTTGGCTTAGCTCCTGAAGGTAAAGTAAAGGTTTGGCTACAGAACACTGCCAGCGGCAATGGTAGCAGTCCGGTAGAACCGGAAAAAATAATCACATTATCCGGCGATAGACTGGATGGTTGTAAAGGGATAACTCAACATTCGCAGGGTTACGAATATACCAAAGAGACAGAAGAATTTATTAAAGGCAAAACCTACCCCTACGGCGATTGGTAAATTAACCCGCTCTTACTGCGGATACAAAGAATGATCGCCAACACAGCAAAAGCATTCCCACAAACACCACATCAAAACGCCCGCGACTTTCGCGGGCGCACAGAATCACTCGCTCAGTGCATTCGCCATATCGGTTTTGATCTGCTTACGCTGCTCCGGCGTGAGCACCTGGCTGACGTCGAAGTAGTATTTCACGCGATAGTAGCGCGCTTGTTCTTCTACTCTGCTAAAAGCGGACAGCTGGTTTTTCACTACGCTTTCGTTCCATTTGCCGGACTGGAACATATCAATCAGCGCACCATCTTTCACGCCGGTCATCGGGATTTTGCTGACGTTATCTTCCAGTTTCTGGTGCAGATCTTCAATTTTCTTCACCTGATCGGTACTGAGTTTAAGATGCTGCACGAGAGGATCTTGCGACGGGGACGGTGCGGCCTCAACGTTTGCCGCCTGCGCGGTAAAACTAAAACCAGCGAGCGTTGCTGCGAGCAGAGCAATTCGGGTCATTTTCATCATCTTACTGTCCTTAAAGAGTTGTAGGGGAAGCAGGTGCATTGTTTTTCAAGACTGGATGAAGATGTGTGATCAATTATATAAACAAATTTGTATGTGCAGCGGGCAAAAAAAAGCCCCCTTCATGGAAGGGGGCGTATTCACAGGTGTTGGCTTAAATGGACTGGGTGAAAGTTCGTGAAATCACGTCCTGCTGCTGTTCACGCGTCAGGGCGTTGAAGCGCACTGCATAGCCTGAAACGCGGATTGTCAGGTTCGGATAATTCTCTGGATGTTCAATGGCATCCATCAGCATTTCCCGGTTCATAACGTTGACGTTCAGGTGTTGCCCGCCTTCGATGGCCGCTTCATGGTGGAAATATCCGTCCAGCAGACCGACCAGGTTAGTTTTACGTACCCCTTCGTCTTTGCCCAGCGCCTGCGGCACAATTGAGAAGGTGTAAGAAATCCCGTCTTTGGCGTAGGTGAACGGCAATTTCGCGACAGACGTTAACGAGGCCACCGCACCTTTGCGATCGCGCCCATGCATCGGGTTCGCCCCCGGCGCAAATGGCGTGCCGCCACGACGTCCATCCGGTGTGTTACCCGTTTTCTGGCCGTACACCACGTTCGAGGTGATGGTCAGAATCGACTGCGTCGGCACAGCGTTGCGATAGGTCGGCAGCGCCTGAATTTTCTTCATAAAGCGCTCAACCAAATCGCAGGCGATGCTGTCCACCCGATCGTCATTGTTGCCGTACTGCGGATACTCCCCTTCTATCACGAAGTCGACCGCCAGGCCGGTGTGGTCGCGCACCGGTTTCACGGTAGCGTACTTGATTGCCGCCAGGGAATCCGCCGCCACCGACAGGCCCGCGATCCCGCACGCCATCGTGCGATGCACGTCGCGGTCGTGCAGGGCCATTAGCGAGGCTTCATAGCTGTATTTATCGTGCATGAAGTGGATCAGGTTCAGGGCGCTGATGTACTGCACCGCCAGCCAGTCCATAAAGTGATCCAGGCTCGCCATCACGGTGTCGTAATCCAGCACATCGTCGAGCAGCGGCTCAGTTTTCGGTCCGACCTGGATTTTCAGCTTCTCATCCACCCCGCCATTGATTGCGTACAGCAGCGTTTTGGCGAGGTTGGCGCGCGCACCGAAGAACTGCATCTGCTTGCCGATCACCATCGGGCTGACGCAGCAGGCGATGGCGTAATCATCGCTGTCGAAATCGGCACGCATCAGATCGTCATTCTCGTACTGCAACGAGGAAGTAGCGATCGACATCTGCGCGGCATATTTTTTGAAAGCAATCGGCAGCTGTTCGGACCACAGGATCGTCAGGTTCGGCTCCGGCGCAGGCCCCATCGTGTTGAGCGTGTGCAGATAGCGGAACGAAGATTTGCTGACCAGCGTACGGCCATCTAATCCCATCCCGCCGATCACTTCCGTGGCCCAAATCGGATCGCCTGAGAACAGGGTGTCGAATTCCGGTGTACGCAGGAAGCGCACCATGCGGATCTTCATGATGAAGTGGTCGATCAACTCCTGCGCCTGCTGCTCGTTCAGGCGTCCGGCCTTCATGTCGCGTTCGATGTAAATATCAAGGAAGGTCGCCGTGCGGCCCAGGGACATCGCCCCGCCGTTCTGTGATTTCACCGCCGCCAGATAGGCAAAGTACAGCCACTGCACCGCCTCCTGGGCGTTCATCGCCGGGCGCGAAATATCACAGCCATATTTCGCCGCCATCTCCTGGATTTGCAGCAACGCGCGGCGGTGCTCGGATAACTCTTCACGCAGGCGAATGGTCGCCTCCAGATCTTCTCCGCGCTCCATTCTCGGCTGCAGATCGGCAAACTGCAGCTCGCGTTCACGCACCAGATAGCTGATGCCGTACAGCGCCACGCGGCGATAGTCGCCGATAATGCGCCCGCGCCCGTAACCGTCCGGCAGGCCAGTAAGCACGCCGGATTTACGACAGCGCATCATCTCCGGTGAATAGACGTCAAACACACCCTGGTTGTGAGTTTTGCGCAGATGGGTGAACAGATACTCAAACTGCGGGTCCATCTCGCGGCCATAGGCTTCAAACGAGCTGCGGATCATGTTGATTCCGCCGTACGGATGCAGGGCGCGTTTCAGCGGCTTGTCTGTTTGCAGGCCGACAATCGTTTCCAGCGCTTTCTCGATATAGCCCGGTCCGTGGGCAGTAATGGTGGTGGCGACGTTAGTGTCGAAATCGACCGGAGCGTGAGTCGAGTTTTCGTGACGAATGCCCTCCATTACCTTCTGCCACAGCGCCGTGGTGGCAGGCGTCGCGGGCGCTAAAAAGTGCTCGTCGCCCTCATACGGCGTGTAGTTTTGCTGGATAAAATCCCGCACATTAATACTGTCTTGCCATTCGTTACCGCAAAAGCCGGCCCACGCGTCGCTGTAGGGAGCGACACGAATATCGATATTAACCTTCATGATTTTCTCTCTGTATCAGGCGATTTCCGCAGCCAGATGGACCTTTCCAAGACGGAGGGCATCCAGTGCGATCATTTTTTCTTCGTTGGTTGGGATCACGGCGCAGGGCACGCGGGACGTGTCAGCGGAGATGATGCGCTCACCCGCGCTACCTGGCTGGGCGTTTTTCTGCTCATCAAGCCGGATGCCAAATACCTGCAGGCGGTCGGCCACCAGCTGGCGAATCAGTTTTGAGTTTTCTCCAATGCCGCCCGTAAAGACCACGCCGTCCAGACGGTGCAGGGACGCGGCATGACCGGCGATGTGACGGGCTATGCGATGGACGAAGGTCTCAATCGCAAGGCGGGCGCGCTCGTGTCCGTCGTGCCAGGCTTTTTCAAGAGTGCGTAAATCAGACGAGAGGCCGGAAAGCCCGAGCAAGCCTGATTCTTTGTTGACGACGCGCTCAAGATCCTCGAACGTCTGCCCGGTCTGCTGGGCAATCCAGGACATGGCGCCAAAATCAACATCGCCACAGCGCGTGCCCATCACCAGCCCTTCCAGCGGCGTCATGCCCATCGAGGTATCCACGCTGTGTCCGTTGCGGACCGCGCAAATCGACGCCCCGTTACCGAGGTGCGCAATCACCAACCCGCTGTCCGCTTCGGGAATGTTCAGCAAGGACCGGGCCTGCTGAGAAACATAGCGGTGGGAGGTGCCGTGGAACCCGTAACGACGCACGCCCAGTTCTTCAAAGAAGCGATACGGCAGGCCGTAGAGATAGGCCTGTGGCGCGAGCGTCTGGTGGAAACTGGTATCAAACACCGCCACCTGCTGCACGCCTGGGAACAGCTGCTGCGCGGCTTCCACGCCGCTGAGGTTAGCGTAGTTGTGCAACGGAGCCAGGGGGGAAACCTGACGGATTTGGTCGATAACCTCATCGGTGATCAGGGTGGACTCGCTGAACAGGCTGCCACCGTGAGCGATACGGTGGCCAATTAAGGCCACGCTGCTCATCAAATCGCGCTTTTCCAGCTCCAGGGCGATGGCAGCCAGCGCCCCTTCGTAGTCCTTGCGAGCCAGTTTGACTGGCTCGCTCCCGTTCACGGATATAAAGGCACTTTCGGTGTTCACTCCATCTGCGATACCGGTCATCAGCGCATCACAACTCGCTGCATCCAGTACCGAAAACTTCACAGAGGACGATCCACAGTTAATGACCAATACAACCGGAAATTCATTCATGTCTTTACTCCGCTCATCCTGAGCTTTGAATCAGAAAAGTTTGTAAACGATATTCAGAATGGTCAGCAGGCCAATCGCGGTAACGAAGATGTTCTCGGTTCTGCCTTTGTATTTCGCCAGTGCTGGCGTTTTGCGGATGGCATACATCGGCAGCAGGCACAGCAGGGAGGCGATAATCGGTGCGCCCATCGCTTCAATGAGATCCAGAATGTTCGGGTTGGCGTACGCCACGACCCAGGTGGAGCCCATGATGAAGATCATGCTGATGGTGTTGAGTTTGCCGACGGAAACTTTCTTCTTATCGCCTTTGTAACCAAACTTCAGCACCAGGCCGTTCAGCCCTTCCAGCGTACCGAGATAATGTCCGAAGAAGGATTTGAAGATGGCAACCAGGGCGATGATCGATGCGCCGTATTCCAGCACAGTAGCGAATGTCGATTTGGTGCCTGACAGCGAAGCAAAGTGGTTGGCCAGGTAAGACAGCACGGGAATGTTCTGTGCTTTGGCTTCCGCCATGTTCTGCGGAGAGAGCGTGAACAGGCAGCTAAAGGCGAAGAACATCACTACCGCCACCATCAGCATGCTGGCGCGACCGATGATTTTGGAACATTTCTGCTCGGTGAACTCTTTGCCGAATTCGCCTTCGTACTCTTCACGTTTTGACACCACAAACGAAGAGACAATTGGCGAGAAGTTGAAGGAGAAGACCATGATGGAAATCCCAAGCCAGACGGTAACCAGAATGCCATCGTGTCCGGTAAAGGAGATATCACTCAGGTTGACCTGGTCGATCACCGCCGAGTTCCAGTAAGGGATCAGCGACAGGGAGATCAGGATCAGGCTGGCAATGAACGGGAACACCAGGAAGCTCATCACTTTCACCATCAGGTCTTTACCAAACCAGATAACGAAGGCCATCAGCAGCAGCAGGAACAGGGCGACAAAGCCACGGTTCAGCGCAGGCAACTGGAGTTGGTTTTCCCAGAAGGTCATAAAAGTGTTCGTAATGGTAACGCCGTAAATCCACAGCAGCGGGCAGATGGCGAAGAAGTAGAGGAAGGTGATGACCACGCCGCCGGTCTTACCAAAATGCTCTTCGACCGTTTCGGTAATATTACCGGATGGGTTGCTGCCAGACAGACACAGACGTGCCAGCGCGCGGTGGCAATAGAAGGCTATCGGGTATGCCAGAAGCAGCATCAGCAGGATCGGAATCAGGCCGCCAAAACCGGCGCGGATCGGGAAGAACAGCACGCCTGCACCGATTGCGGTACCGAACAGCCCCAGTGTCCAGGTGGTATCTGATTTTCGCCAGGAGGACGTTTTTGTCTGACTGGCAATAATAGTTTCAGAGTTGCTCATAATTTATCCTTATTTATGCGTCAACGAGGCCGGTAATTTGGGAAACGCGGGAAAGGTCAATATTACCACCGGAAATGATACTTACCGTTTTACGACCCTGAATATAATGGTCCAGTTTGCCGCTTAATAATGCAGCAGTTGCCAGCGCGCCAGCCCCTTCTGTTACCACTTTATTGCGTTGAATCAGCGCGACCATACTGTTACGAATATCGTCTTCGCTGACCAGCACGATGTCATCGACTAATTCACGCACAATCTGGAAGGTTAAATTACCAGGACGAGAAACATCGCAACCGTCGGCTAATGTCCCGGTGGTACGGTGATTCATTATTTCCCCGGCGTGGTATGACGCCGCCATACCGTGAACGTTTTCTGACTGAACGCCGATAATATTAATGGTTGGGTTAATGGATTTAATTGCAGTCGCAATACCCGCGATTAAACCACCGCCGCCGATAGGGACAATCACGTTATCGACATCATATAAGTCTTCCAGAATTTCCAGACCAATGGTTCCCTGTCCGGCAATGACTTTCACATCGTCATACGGTGGGATAAAGATGCGGCCTTCCAGCTCAACGATTTCGCTCACTTTGGCGATGGTGTCGTTAAAGTTCTCGCCGTGCAGCACAACTTCGGCGGAGTAATCACGCGTGGCAGCCACTTTCGATTTAGGCGCGCCCATCGGCATCACCACTTTACCGTCGATGCCCAGCATCGCACAGGAGAGTGAAACGCCCTGAGCGTGGTTGCCCGCAGAGCACGCGACGACACCTTTGCGGCGTTCGGCTTCGGTTAATGAACTTAATTTATTGAACGCACCGCGAATTTTAAACGAACCCGTGCGTTGCATATTTTCAAACTTGAGGAAAATTTCGCCTTTGCAGCGTTCACTCAGATAATTAGAACGCGGCATACCTGTTTTATAAATTTTACCAGCCAGTCGTTTGCGGGCATCTTGTATTTCTTCAATCGTTACCGGAAGATCGTAAGTAATGTGCATATAATCCTCTTTATAATAATTAATTTTCTATAGACAAAATCTGGGTGTCAGCGAAGTATATTTTCGCCGGGTGTTTTTAAAATTAAATACTTAATTCATTATTCAGTAATTGTAAGCTGTTTTCGCCTTTCACTATTTTGAGCGGAATATTGCTTCGCCAACTCCACTAATACCGAAGCGGATTTTTTAATACGATAATTTTTTGACCAGACTGCGGCATAACGTGCAATAGGTAATTCATCTTCTACGGGCAACACCACAAACTGATCTGAACCGAACGGCGTAATCATGTCTCTTGGGATCACGGTAAGATAATCAGCGTTGAGAACCAGGTTATAGATGGTGACGACGGAATCGGTTTGGACGATGTTTTCGATGCTGATGTGGTTATTCTGGAGGGTGGTTAATAATTCTTTGTAGTAGCCCATATCCGTTTGCGGCATCACCCACTGCTCGTGCGTGAGTGATGCCAGTGTCGTCGTTCCCGTGCTCGTTCGTGTTTTGCTGGCTACCAGTACAAACTCAGACTCAAACAGTGGCTCAACGTGCAGATCCTGGAGCAGCATCTCATCGCTCAGTGTACCGATGGCAAAGTCCAGCCGTCCGTCACGGATAGCCGGGAGGAACGAAGAGAGCTGTGCTTCAAACATCGAAACTCGCGCTTTCGGGAACACTTCCTTGAACTTTTTGATCATGCTGGAGAGGAACGTAAAACCAATCAGCGACGGATAACCGAACGAGACGTCAATGACGGTGCTGAAGCTCAGGTTGTTCATCTCACTGACCATATTCTTCATTTCGCGCGTGATGGATTCGGAGTAGGCGAGGAGCGTTTGCCCCGCGCTGGTCAGCTTCACGCCGGTGTTTTTACGCACAATCAGTTCGACGCCAAAGTAGGATTCGATATCGTTGATGATTTTGCTAACGGCTGGCTGAGTCAGACCAAGTTGTCGGGCGGCAGAACCAATAGATCCACTTTTAATGACTTCCTGAAATACAACCAGATGTTGTGTTTTCGGTAGAATAATAGTGTTCATTATATTCTGCTCTTATTTCCATATCCCGTGACAGAATTCTACCCATTATTGATGACGAGGGTATGTGCTGTTACTCACAGATTGCTTTTTCGTATTTTCCAGATAGCAACAAAAAGCCACTTTTATCATTATAAATCATACCGATAGCATTTCTTCAATCAATGATTCGCCTGATATTGATCAACAAAAGACAGAGAGATAAATTAATTTTATGGCGATAACCACGATCTATTTATGGCAATAAACCAGAATGAATAAAGGTGATATTTCAGGCAATTAAAGGTGAATAATTAGGCGTTATTAGAGTTAAACATTTTTGTATATTATCAAATAAGTTAATAAATACTGGTCAACATCTGAAAAAGCGTCGAAGGCATCACACATTCATAGGGCAAATGTATTGAACGGAAAGATTTCGTTAATCTATGAGCTATAAATGAATTACAACTCAACAGCATTTATAACATCAACTCAACACTGAAAAATGGACCGTTTTTAGCGCGTAATTTTGTGAATGGGATCGCTTATGTTGGTAAAAAATCACCATCCCCGCCAGAAACAGTGAAATGTGCTATCAGTCGCAAAAATGAGAATTGGTTTGATTTGGCGGGAGCCTTCCCCCCTCACCCCAGCCCTCTCCCTCAAGGGAGAGGGGGCCGTCTGTGCAAATATTCAGGCCCCTAAAAGCAAAAACCCCGCCGAAGCGGGGTTTTCTGAATGGTTGAAGCTGACCGATAAGCCGGGTTCTGTCGTGGACAGTCATTCATCTAGGCCAGCAATCGCTCACTGGCTCAAGCAGCCTACCCGGGTTCAGTACGGGCCGTACCTGGTGAACCCCTATTTGGCCTTGCTCCGGGTGGAGTTTACCGTGCCACGGACTGTTGCCAGCCGCGCGGTGCGCTCTTACCGCACCCTTTCACCCTTACCTGATCCCGCTTGCGCGGGCCATCGGCGGTTTGCTCTCTGTTGCACTGGTCGTGGGTTTCCCCCCCAGGCGTTACCTGGCACCCTGCCCTATGGAGCCCGGACTTTCCTCCCCTCCGCCCGTCTCCCCCGAAAGGGACGACGACGAAGCGGCGACTGTCTGGTCAGCTTCGGCGCGAAGTATAGAGGGTTTGAGGGCTGCTGTCACCCTTGCGTGCGCATCCCCACCTGCAAAGTCGCCGCAATGTTGCGCGATGAGCGATAAATATTGTCAAATGCCCCGCGGAAGGCTTCTTCCAGCGAGCCAATGCTGTTCAGCACGCTGAACACCGCGTCGATACCGTACTGATGCACCACGCCGACATCGCTGGTTAAACTGCCCGCAATACCGATCACCGGTTTGTGATATTTTTTGGCGACACTCGCCACGCCAACCGGCACTTTGCCATGAATACTCTGGCTGTCGAGCCGCCCTTCTCCTGTCAGCACCAGAGTGCAATCGTGGATATGTTCTTCGAGGTTCAGCGCCTGGGTAACAATCTCAATCCCGCTGCGCAGCTCTGCGCCGAGAAATGCCATCAGCGCAGCCCCCATTCCCCCAGCCGCGCCAGAACCCGGTGCGTTTTTCACGTCAATCGACAGGGATTTTTTTATCACATCCGCGAAGTGGCTGAGATTGCGATCAAGCTCGACGATTTTTGCTTCATCGGCCCCTTTTTGCGGACCAAAAATGCGCGACGCGCCCTGCTCACCAATCAGTGGATTGGTCACGTCGCAGGCCACGCGAATAGTGCAGCCCTTCAGTCGCGGGTCCAGCCCGGAAACGTCGATCCGGTTCAACGCCATCAAACTGCCGCCACCGTAGCCAATCTCTTTGCCGTTGGCATCGCACAGCTTCGCACCCAGCGCCTGAACCATGCCAGCCCCGCCATCGTTAGTCGCGCTGCCGCCGATACCGATAATAATGTTGCGTGCGCCTTTATCCAGCGCATCCAGAATCAGCTCGCCCGTGCCGCGAGAGGTGGTTATCAGCGGATTGCGTTTTGCCGACGGAACCAGCGCCAGACCGCTGGCGGCGGCCATTTCGATAATCGCAGTCGCGCCATCGCCGGACATTCCCCAGCAGGCATTCACTTTCTCGCCCAGTGGACCGGTGACAACGGCGTGGTGCTCCGTTCCCTGAGTGGCGGCAATCATCGCATCGACCGTGCCTTCTCCACCGTCAGCGACGGGCACCGAGACATATTGAGCATCCGGAAATATTTCCCGAAATCCTTTTTCTATCGCCTGAGCTACCTCGGAAGCAGACAGGCTTTCTTTATAAGAGTCAGGGGCGATTACAATTTTCATAGTGGTAGCCTGTTACTGCACAGCGCCGGATGACGTTTCACTTATCCGGCCTACAATGTAGGCCCGGAAAGCGCAGCGCCACCGGGCAGAACGTCATTAGCGAGTGACTTCCACTTTCGCCAGTTTTTCGTAGTAGCACGCAATCGCGCTGTGATCAGCCGTTCCCAGACCATCGGCACGCAAGGCCTGCATCATCTCCATCACCGCAGCGGTCAGCGGCAGCTGCGCGCCCACGCCGTGAGAGGTATCCAGCGCGTTCGCCAGATCTTTAATATGCAGATCGATACGGAAGCCCGGCTTGAAGTTGCGATCCATCACCATCGGCGCTTTGGCGTCCAGCACGGTGCTCCCCGCCAGACCGCCGCGAATCGCCTGATACACCAGGTCCGGATTGACGCCTGCTTTGGTCGCCAGGGTCAGGGCTTCAGACATCGCGGCAATGTTCAGCGCCACAATCACCTGGTTCGCCAGCTTGGTGACGTTGCCCGCGCCGATTTCACCGGTGTGTACCACGGAACCGGCCATCGCTTTCAGCAGGTCGTAATATTTGTCGAAAATCGCTTTATCACCACCAACCATTACCGAAAGAGTACCGTCGATGGCTTTTGGCTCGCCGCCGCTCACCGGTGCATCCAGCATCTCCACGCCTTTCGCTTTCAGCGCTTCGCTGATTTCGCGGCTCGCCAGCGGGGCGATAGAGCTCATGTCGATCAGAACCAGGCCCGGCTTCGCGCCTTCGATCAGGCCATTTTCACCCAGCGCCACGTCCTGCACGTGCGGAGAGTTGGGCAACATGGTGATGACCACGTCGCACTGCTCGGCAATCGCTTTGGCCGTGAGGGCCGTTTCGGCTCCGGCGGCAATCAGCTCGGCGATAACTTCCGGATTGCGGTCAGAAACCACCAGTGAGTAACCTGCTTTAATCAGGTTTTTACTCATTGGTTTACCCATGATCCCCAGGCCAATAAAACCAACTTTCATCGTCATAACGTTCTCTCTTCTCAGTGGTGATTATTTTTTAAAGGAATCGGCTAACTTCTGCGTGGCAGAGCGGAAGACGCCGAGATCGCTGCCTACCGCCACAAAGGTCGCGCCCCACTCCAGGTAACGGCGGGCGTCAGCTTCGACCGGTGCCAGAATGCCGCACGGTTTGTTGTGCGCTTTGGCACGGGCGAAAATGTGCTGAATGGCGCGCTGCACATCAGGATGATTGGCGTTACCGAGGTGGCCAAACGCTGCCGCCAGATCGCTTGGGCCGACAAAGATGCCGTCCACACCGTCGGTAGCGGCAATGGCATCGACGTTGTCCACGCCCTGCTGGCTCTCAATCTGAACCAGGATGGTGATGTTCTTGTTGGACTGGGCAAAGTAGTCCGGCACGGTGCCAAACATGTTGGCGCGATGTGAAACCGATACCCCGCGAATGCCTTCCGGCGGATAGCGGGTCGAGGCGACGGCCTGCACGGCTTCTTCCACATTTTCCACAAACGGGATCAGGAAGTTATAGAAGCCGATATCCAGCAGGCGCTTGATAATCACCGGCTCGTTGGTCGGAACACGCACCACCGGCGCACTGTGGCTGCCTTTCAGCGCCATCAGCTGCGGAATAAAGGTGCTGATATCGTTCGGGGCGTGTTCACCGTCTAGCACCAGCCAGTCAAAACCGGCCAGCCCCAGAACTTCCGTGCTAATAGGGCTTGCCAGCGCAGACCAGCAGCCAATTTGAATCTCTTTTGCCGCCAGAGCTGCTTTAAACTTGTTCGGGAAAATATCGTTACTCATCGCTTTCACCTTCAATGAATCGTTATTTTTGCAATTCCATACGCTTGATATCGCCTACGACGAAGAGGTAGCAGAACATCGCCCCTAGCGCAGAACAGCCAACGAAGACCAGCGCCGCATTGAACGAATGCAGTTCACTTACCAGATAACCAATCACCAGCGGGGTGACAATCGACGCCACGTTACCGAAGACGTTAAACACGCCACCGCACAGGCCCACAATTTCTTTTGGCGCAGTATCGGAAATCACCGGCCAGCCCAGCGCACCAAAGCCTTTACCGAAGAACGCCAGCGCCATCAGCGCGACAACCAGTACCGTGTTGTTGGTGTAGTTGCACAGGATAATGGAGGAGGCCAGCAGCATGCCGAGCACAATCGGCAGCTTACGCGCCAGGGTGATCGACTTACCGGTTTTAATCAGATGGTCCGAGAACACCCCGCCCAGCACGCCACCCGCAAAACCGCACAGCGCCGGGATGGACGCCACCATGCCGACTTTCAGGATCGACATACCTTTTTCTTGCACCAGGTAAATCGGGAACCAAGTGAGGAAAAACCAAGTAATGGTGTTGATAAAGTATTGACCAAAAAATACGCCCAGCATCATGCGGTTGGTCAATAACTGTTTGATGTAATGCAGCTTTGGACCGCTCGCCGCTTTGTCGCCCGGTTTTTTATGATCCATGTCGACCACCGCGCCGCCGTCAGAGATGAACTTTAGCTCTTCGGCAGACATACGCGGGTGGTCGGTTGGGTTATGGATGAACTTCACCCACATGCCGGTCAGAATGAAACCAATCACCCCCATCACGGTGAAGACGTGTTCCCAGCCCCACGCAAAGGTCAGCCAGCCGAGCAGTGGCGAGAACAGCGCGAGGGAGAAATACTGCGCGGAGTTAAAAATCGCCGAGGCGGTGCCGCGCTCTTTGGTCGGGAACCAGGCCGCCACGATACGGGCGTTGGCCGGGAATGACGGTGCCTCCGAGAAACCGAGCATAAAGCGCATACAGAACATGGAGATACCAGCCCATGCCAGCGGGAAGAAATCGACGAAACCTTGCATGAACGTAAACAGCGACCAGAAGAACAGGCTGTAGGTATAGACTTTCTTCGAGCCAAATTTATCCAGCAGCCAGCCGCCAGGAATTTGCATCAGCAGATAGGCCCAGCCAAACGCGGAGAAGATGTAGCCCATCGATACGGCGCTTAACTGCAGCTCTTTCGCCACTTCGGTTCCGGCAATTGACAGCGTGGCGCGGTCAGCGTAGTTCACCGCCGTCACGATAAAAATAATCAGTAATATTAAATGACGGGTATGAATACCCTTTTTCGTTTCTACAGTTGTTTCCAGTGACATGTTTATTTCCTCAGGCACATCGATCCAGATATTTTTATTATTTTGAATAAGTCATTACTGATTATTTATTGATAGCAGGCAATATCCGTTAATTAACCAGATGCATTGAAATCGTGATTAAGTATAAACATCCGACTGGGGCTGCACATTGTCGTATCGCTCAATTTTAAATGCCTGTTCAAACGTTATTTTGAGCATATGCACAACATCATGGGCGCTGATGCACAGATTTACGCATTGCCTCCCAGGCGGCGCTATGGCTCGCACCGATGAGTGATCTCGGTCACATTTTTATCGTTTCAGTCCTGACATTCTTTATCCAAGAAGGCAGCGTCTTTATTTCTGACAATAAGAAAATAAACACTCGCTTAACAGCATTTAATATCTAAAGTTTTACTGGAGAATAATGAGCAATGGCCGACATTAACATTCGACAAACGTCGCCGACGGCGTTCTATATAAAGGTGCACGACACGGATAACGTGGCGATTATTGTTAACGACAATGGCCTGAAAGCCGGAACGCGTTTCCCAGATGGCCTGACGCTGATTGAACATATTCCCCAGGGGCACAAAGTCGCACTGGTCGATATTCCTGCTCACGGTGAAATCGTCCGTTACGGGGAAGTCATCGGCTACGCTGTACGGGCTCTCCCGCAGGGCAGCTGGATTGACGAATCGTTAGTTGAACTGCCGAAAGCGCCGCCGCTGAATACCCTGCCGCTGGCGACACGCGTGCCTGAACCGCTACCGCCACTGGAAGGCTACACCTTCGAAGGCTATCGCAACAAAGATGGCAGTGTCGGCACCAAAAACCTGCTCGGCATTACCACCAGCGTGCATTGTGTGGCGGGCGTGGTGGATTACGTGGTGAAAATCATCGAGCGCGATCTGCTGCCAAAATACCCGAACGTCGACGGTGTGGTGGGCCTGAACCACCTGTACGGCTGCGGCGTGGCGATCAACGCTCCGGCTGCCGTGGTGCCGATTCGCACCATTCACAACATCTCGCTCAACCCGAATTTTGGCGGCGAAGTGATGGTGATTGGTCTGGGCTGTGAGAAGCTCCAGCCAGAACGTCTGTTGCAGGGCACTGAAGATGTGCAGGCGATTGCGGTGGATGATGCCAGCATTGTCCGCCTGCAGGACGAGCATCACGTCGGCTTTAAATCAATGGTTGACGATATTTTGCAAGTCGCGGTGCGCCACCTGGAAAAACTCAACCAACGCCAGCGCGAAACGTGCCCGGCATCTGAGCTGGTTGTCGGTACTCAGTGCGGCGGCAGCGATGCGTTCTCCGGCGTCACGGCCAACCCGGCTGTTGGCTATGCTTCAGACCTGTTTGTACGCTGCGGTGCTACGGTGATGTTCTCAGAAGTGACCGAAGTGCGCGATGCGATCCACCTCCTCACCCCGCGCGCCATTAACGAAGAAGTGGGCAAACGCCTGCTGGAAGAGATGGCCTGGTACGACAATTATCTCGATATGGGGCAAACCGACCGCAGCGCGAACCCGTCTCCGGGCAACAAAAAAGGTGGGCTGGCGAACGTGGTTGAAAAAGCTCTCGGATCGATTGCCAAATCCGGCCAGAGCGCGATCTCCGAAGTGCTTTCTCCGGGTCAACGCCCAACAAAACGCGGCCTGATTTATGCCGCCACACCGGCCAGCGATTTCGTTTGCGGCACGCAGCAGGTGGCGTCGGGCATTACGGTGCAAGTGTTCACGACCGGGCGCGGCACGCCGTACGGCCTGATGGCGGTGCCGGTGATCAAAATGGCGACCCGCACCGAGCTGGCAAACCGCTGGTATGACTTAATGGATATCAATGCGGGGACGATTGCGACGGGTGAAGAGACGATTGAGGATGTGGGCTGGAAGCTGTTCCACTTTATTCTGGATGTGGCGAGCGGGCGTAAGAAAACCTTCTCGGATCAATGGGGATTGCACAACCAGCTGGCGGTGTTTAACCCGGCTCCGGTGACGTGATGCCTTTTGCTGCCTGAAGCCCTCACCCCGCCCCTCTCCCACAGGGAGAGGGAGAACACACCAAAACGGCAACCCGAGGGTTGCCGTTTGCTTTTACCTTGTAGCCGCCACCCGGCTCTGTTCGCACTTACTGTTTTACCCGCACCACTTCAATCCCCGACCGCTGAAGCTCCTGTAAGCTCTCCGCCGGAATGCCTTCGTCGGTGATGACCATATCGATACGCGGAGTATCGATGATTTTATGCAGACTTGAGCGATTGAACTTGCTGGAGTCGGTGACCACGATAATACGCTCCGCCACTTCGCACATCTTCCGATTCAGCCTGGCTTCATCCTCATTATGCGTACTGACACCTCGGTCCGTATCAATAGCATCCACGCCCAGAAACAGCAGATCGAAATGATAATTTTGCAGTGACTGCTCGGCCTGGTCGCCGTAAAACGACTGCGATTGTCGACGCAGATGGCCGCCGGTCATCAGCAGCTCAACGCCTTCAGCCTCCAGCAGTGCATTCGCCACGTTCATGCCGTTGGTCATGGCAATCACATCATTATGCTGGCGCAGCATGCGCGCGATTTCGTAGGTGGTGGTCCCGGAGTCAAGAATGATGCGATGGCCAGGTTTAATCAGATCCGCCGCCGCCTGCGCAATACTGCGTTTGACCGCTGTATTAAGCGAACTTTTATCCTCGACGGAAGGCTCTACGCCAGGCGTATTCCCGTCGCAAATCAACGCGCCACCGTAGGCGCGAACGGCGATGCCCTGTTTTTCGAGGAACGCCAGATCGTTACGGATCGTCACCGTTGAAACACCATAAAGCTGCGAAAGATCGTTTACCTGTACGCTTCCCTGCTGCCTCAGCCGCTGGATAATATGTTCACGCCTTTCGCTGGTGCCAGTGATGCGCTTTTCCATAGAGGAATCAGTGCTGCTCATACGAGCTCCTTTGAGAAAATCTTTCGTTTCATTTCGTTTTACCCATTAACGCCTTTCTTTTGCGGGAATGCAAGCCCCATTAGCCTGCCAACCGTGGCTGATGCCTTTGCTGAAACCTTTCATTATGTTTCTTTTGTGAAACAGATCGGAAAACCATTATCTTTCGTTTTATTTTTATAGCACCATCGCGCAGTATAAAGTGAAATAAAACGAAAGATAAGCACGCGAACCATCCAACGTGGAGAGGAAAGTGAAACATCTTATTGAAATGGTGGAATTGCATAAAGCTGGTGCAGCCAACGGAATTTATGCCGTCTGCTCCGCACATCCGCTGGTACTCGAAGCTGCCATTCGCTTCGCCGGCGATAGTCACACCGCCCTGCTGGTTGAAGCAACGTCCAACCAGGTGGATCAGTTTGGCGGCTACACGGGCATGACACCCGCCGATTTTCACGGCTTTGTCAGCCAGCTTGCCGAGCGTCTCAACTTCCCGCTCTCGCAGCTGATTTTAGGCGGCGATCATCTCGGCCCAAATCGCTGGCAAAACCTCACCGCCAGTGAAGCAATGGCGAACGCTGACGACCTGATCAAAAGCTACGTGGCCGCAGGATTCACAAAGATCCACCTCGATTGCAGCATGTCCTGCGAGGACGATCCGGTTCCACTGACGGATGAGATCGTCGCAGAGCGCGCCGCGCGACTGGCAAAAATAGCTGAACAGGCCCGCCGCGAACATTTTGGCGAATCTGACCTGGTGTACATCATTGGCACAGAAGTCCCGGTTCCCGGCGGTGCTCATGAGGCGTTAACCGAGCTGGAAGTCACTACGCCCGAAGCGGCGCGCGCCACGCTGGAAGCCCATCGCCTCGCTTTCGAAAAACAGGGGCTGGCTGATATCTGGCCGCGCATCATCGGCCTGGTAGTGCAACCTGGCGTCGAGTTCGACAACACCCACGTGATTGACTATCGGCCAGAAAAAGCCGTCGCACTGAGCGAAATGGTGAACGCCTATGATTCACTCGTCTTTGAAGCGCACTCCACCGATTACCAGACGCCGCAGGCCCTGCGCCAGCTGGTGAAAGATCACTTCGCGATTTTAAAAGTCGGCCCGGCGCTGACCTTTGCCCTGCGTGAAGCCCTGTTCTCGCTAGCCGCGATTGAAGAAGAGCTGCTGCCCGCCAAAGCCAGCTCCGGCCTGCGTCAGGTGCTGGAAAGCGTGATGCTGGATCGCCCCGAATACTGGCAAAGCCACTACCACGGTGACGGCAACGCGCGACGACTGGCTCGCGGCTACAGCTATTCGGACCGCGTTCGCTACTACTGGCCGGACAGCCAGATCGACGACGCCTTCGAACGACTGGTGCGTAATCTGGCGGATGAGCCTATTCCGCTCCCGCTCGTGAGTCAGTACTTACCGCTGCAGTATCGAAAAGTTCGCGAGGAGGCTCTCAAGGCGACGCCGCGAGAACTCATCATCGACCACATTCAGGACATACTGCGCCAGTATCACGCAGCCTGTCAGGGCACGTCGTCCCATAACGCATAACAACGAAGAGGATAATGCTATGCCAAACATTGTCTTATGCCGCATCGATGAGCGTCTAATCCACGGTCAGGTGGGCGTTCAGTGGGTCGGATTCGCAGGCGCGAATCTGGTGCTGGTCGCCAATGATGAGGTCGCTGAGGATTCGGTCCAGCAAAACCTGATGGAAATGGTGCTGGCAGAAGGTATCGACGTGCGCTTCTGGTCTCTGCAAAAAGTGATCGACAGCATTCATCGCGCGGCAGACCGCCAGAAAATCCTGCTGGTCTGCAAATCACCCGCCGATTTTCTGACCCTCGTCGAGGGTGGCGTTCCGGTTAAACGTATCAATGTGGGAAACATGCACTACGCCAATGGCAAACAACAAATTGCCAAAACGGTCTCTGTCGATGCCGGTGATATCGCGGCATTTAGCGACCTGAAAGCCGCCGGGGTGGAATGCTTTGTTCAGGGCGTTCCGACAGAACCCGCTTTGGATCTCTTTAAACTACTCTGAGGGATTCACAATGGAAATCAGTCTGTTGCAGGCATTCGCGTTGGGCATTCTCGCCTTTATCGCGGGCCTGGATATGTTCAACGGGTTAACACACATGCACCGCCCTGTGGTGCTTGGGCCACTGGTGGGCCTGATTCTGGGCGATCTGCATACGGGGATTTTGACCGGCGGGACGCTGGAACTGGTGTGGATGGGTCTGGCCCCGCTGGCAGGCGCGCAGCCCCCAAACGTCATTATCGGCACCATCGTCGGGACCACCTTCGCCATCACCACGGGTGTGAAACCGGAGGTCGCCGTCGGCGTCGCCGTGCCGTTCGCCGTGGCGGTGCAGATGGGCATTACCTTCCTGTTCTCGGTGATGTCCGGCGTGATGGCCCGCTGCGACAAAATGGCGGCGAACGCCGATACCAACGGGATCGAGCGGGTGAATTATCTGGCGCTGCTGGCCCTCGGGATATTCTATTTTCTCTGCGCATTCCTGCCGATTTACTTCGGGGCAGAACATGCCAAAACCGCCATCGACGTGCTGCCGGCTCGCCTGATTGATGGCCTCGGCGTGGCGGGCGGCATCATGCCTGCGATTGGCTTTGCCGTGCTGCTGAAAATCATGATGAAAAACGTCTACATCCCGTATTTCATCCTCGGTTTTGTTGCCGCCGCGTGGCTCAAACTGCCGGTGCTGGCGATTGCTGCCGCTGCGCTGGCAATGGCATTGATCGATTTTGTGCGTAAATCACCGGAACCGGCCGCGCCGGTCGCTCAGAAAGAGGAATTCGAAGATGGCATCTAATCAAACCACTCTGCCGACTGTTTCCGATACCGACGAGACGCTGCTGTCCGGCGTGAATGAAAATATCTATGAAGATCAGACTATCGGTGCGGAGCTGACGAAAAAGGATATCAACCGCGTGGCGTGGCGTTCGATGCTGCTGCAGGCGTCGTTCAACTACGAGCGTATGCAGGCTTCGGGCTGGCTGTATGGCCTGCTTCCGGCATTGAAAAAAATCCACACTAACAAACGCGATCTGGCTCGCGCCATGAAAGGCCACATGGGATTTTTCAACACCCATCCGTTCCTGGTGACCTTTGTGATCGGCATTATCCTGGCGATGGAACGTTCCAAGCAGGATGTGAACAGCATTCAAAGCACTAAAATTGCGGTAGGTGCACCGCTTGGGGGAATTGGCGATGCCATGTTCTGGCTAACGCTATTGCCCATCTGCGGCGGTATCGGTGCCAGCCTCGCGCTGCAAGGCTCAATTCTTGGCGCAGTCGTGTTTATTGTGATGTTTAACGTGGTACATCTGGGGCTGCGTTTTGGGCTGGCGCACTATGCTTATCGGATGGGTGTCGCCGCTATTCCACTGATCAAAGCCAACACCAAAAAGGTAGGCCATGCGGCGTCTATTGTCGGGATGACGGTCATTGGTGCGCTGGTCGCCACCTATGTGCGCCTGAACACTACGCTTGAGATCACGGCGGGCGATGCGGTGGTGAAACTGCAAACCGATGTTATCGACAAGCTGATGCCCGCGTTTCTGCCGCTGGTCTACACCCTGACGATGTTCTGGCTGGTACGCCGTGGCTGGAGTCCGTTACGCCTGATTGGCATCACGGTGGTTCTGGGCGTAGTCGGTAAGTTCTGTCAATTCCTTTAAATTAAAGAGGTCTTCGATGTTAGGCATTATTTTGACGGGCCACGGTGGATTTGCTAGCGGGCTGGAAAAAGCGATGAAGCAGATCCTCGGTGAACAGGAACAGTTTGTCGCCATCGACTTTCCCGAAACCTCCACCACTGCGCTGCTGACTTCGCAGCTGGAACAGGCGATTGGCAGCCTGGACGGTGGGCAAGACATCGTCTTTCTGACCGACTTACTCGGCGGCACGCCGTTTCGCGTCGCCTCGACGATGGCGATGGAAAAACCGGGCTGGGAAGTGATTACCGGCACCAACTTGCAGCTGCTGCTGGAGATGGTGATGGAGCGTGACGGCCTGAGCAGTGAAGCGTTTCGCTTGCAGGCTCTGGAGTGCGGGCATCGCGGGCTGACCAGTCTGGTCGATGAACTCGGGCGCTGTCGCGAAGAAAAGCCCGTTGAGGAAGGCATCTAAACACTGATTTTATTCCGGGCAGGCTCTCCCCCTTAGCCCTTTTATTGTGTATGACCTTGGCCTTCGGTGAGATCCGCAAGGCCTTTCTTTTCCTTTCTAAAAACCCCTGAACTCACATTTTCGTTTTATTTCTTTTATACCTGTTGATCTTTCGATTTCCTTTCGATAAATTTTAATCAATCGAACAAGCGAAACGAAACGAAAGACAAGGCACTGTTGCTGAAGTCTGATGTCGGTTTCACCCAACTAAGGACTGCGTTATGCCAGAAACCAAAACTGCCACCGGCACCTGGACGGAAAAAGAGATCCGTCAGCAGCCAGAATGCTGGAGCCGTTCGCTTAATCATATCGACAACATTAGACAGACTCTCGATCAGTTCCTCTCCCCGTTGTTACAAAAAGACGATCTGCGGATCGTGCTGACGGGTGCGGGAACATCGGCATTTATCGGCGACATTATCGCCCCGTGGCTTTCGCGCCACACCGGGAAAAATTTTAGTGCTATTCCGACCACCGATCTGGTGACCAACCCGATGGATTATCTGAGCCCGGCGCATCCATTGCTGCTGGTCTCTTTCGCCCGCTCCGGCAACAGCCCGGAAAGCGTGGCGGCCGTAGAGCTGGCAAACCAGTTCGTCCCTGAGTGTTATCACCTGTCGATCACCTGTAACGAGGCCGGTAGCCTCTACAAAAATGCGGTCGATAGCGACAACGCTTTCGCTCTGCTGATGCCTGCCGAAACCCACGATCGCGGTTTTGCGATGACCAGCAGCATCACCACCATGATGGCCAGCTGCCTCGCGGTGTTCGCCCCGGACACGATCAACAGCAACACCTTCCAGGACGTGGCGGATCGCTGTCAGTCGATCCTCTCTTCACTCAGCGATTTCAGCCAGGGTGTATTTGGCGAGAAACCGTGGAAGCGGATCGTTTATCTCGGTAGCGGCGGTTTGCAGGCAGCCGCGCGTGAATCTGCGCTGAAAGTGCTGGAGTTGACTGCCGGGAAAGTGGTTGCCTTTTACGACTCACCAACCGGATTCCGTCATGGCCCGAAATCATTGATCGATAACGAAACGCTGGTGGTGGTGTTTGTCTCCAGCCATCCGTATACGCGTCAGTACGATCTTGACCTGCTGGAAGAGTTGCGCCGCGATGGCCAGGCAATGCACGTCGTCGCCATCACCGCTGAACACGATCCGGTGACCGACTCCGGCCCTCACATTCTGCTGCCCGCTTCACGCCCGTTCCTCGATGTAGAACTGGCCTTCTGTTTCCTGATTTACGCCCAGGTGTTCGCATTAACGCAGTCAATTAACGTCGGGAATACCCCGGACACCCCATCCGTCAGCGGCACTGTGAACCGCGTGGTGCAAGGCGTTGTGATTCACCCGTGGCAGACCCCAAGGAGCGCATCATGAGCATCATCTCAACCAAATATCTTCTGCAGGATGCGCAGGCAAAAGGGTACGCCGTGCCTGCGTTTAACATCCACAACGCTGAGACGATCCAGGCGATCCTCGAAGTGTGCAGCGAAATGCGATCCCCGGTGATCCTCGCCGGGACGCCCGGCACCTTTAAACATATCGCACTCGAAGAGATCTACGCCCTGTGTAGCGCCTACTCCATCAGCTACGACATGCCGCTGGCGCTGCACCTCGATCACCATGAATCTCTGGAGGATATTCGCCGCAAGGTCAACGCTGGCGTGCGCAGCGCGATGATTGACGGCAGCCATTTCCCGTTTGAGCAAAACGTGAAGCTAGTGAAATCGGTGGTGGATTTCTGCCATCTCAATGATTGCAGCGTCGAGGCAGAACTGGGACGGCTGGGCGGCGTGGAGGACGATATGAGCGTGGACGCCGAAAGCGCGTTTCTGACCGATCCGCAGGAGGCCAGGCGCTTTGTCGAACTGACCGGCGTCGACAGCCTGGCGGTGGCGATTGGCACGGCGCATGGTCTGTACACCAAAACGCCGAAAATTGATTTTAAGCGTCTGGGCGAGATCCGCGATGTGGTGGATATTCCGCTGGTGCTGCACGGTGCGAGCGATGTGCCCGATGAGTATGTGCGTCGCACCATTGAGCTTGGCGTGTGCAAAGTGAACGTCGCGACGGAGCTGAAAATCGCATTTTCCGACGCAGTCAAAGCGTGGTTCCGAGAAAATCCGCAGGGTAACGACCCGCGTTACTACATGCGGGTGGGCATGGATGCCATGAAAGAGGTGGTCAAAAACAAAATCAACGTCTGCGGTTCGGCCAATAAGCTGGTGCTCGACTCGACAACCGTTGCATAAATACAACAACACTCACAATCCAATATCGGCAGGAAGGAAGACTATGAGTAGCCCCAATATTCTCTTAACCCGGATCGATAACCGCCTGGTGCATGGCCAGGTGGGTGTGACATGGACATCAACTATCGGTGCCAATTTGTTGATCGTTGTCGACGATGAGGTTGCCAAAGACGAGATCCAACAAAAACTCATGGGGATCACCGCGGATACCTACGGTTTTGGTATCCGCTTTTTCTCCATCGAGAAGACTATCGCCATCATTGAAAAAGCCGCGCCGCACCAGAAAATTTTCCTGATTTGTCGCACGCCGGACATCGTCAGAAAACTGATTGAAAGCGGCGTGCCGCTCAATGATGTCAACGTTGGGAATATGCACTTTTCGGAAGGCAAAAAACAAATCAGCAGCAAGGTGTATGTCGACGAACGGGATCTCGACGATCTGCGTTTTATCAAGCGCAGCGGCGTGAATCTCTTTATCCAGGATGTTCCGGGGGACGCAAAAGAAGGTATCCCCGATTAGTGGCAGTGTCTCGACATTCAAATAGCTGAAGTCATCATTACGAGGCAAAAAAATGCACGAAATAACATTAATTCAGGGGATATCCCTGGCTGCTTTAGTTTTCTTTCTAGGGATAGATTTCTGGCTGGAAGCGCTGTTTCTGTTTCGCCCGATCATTGTCTGTACGCTTACCGGGGCGATTCTGGGCGATATCCACATTGGCCTCATCACCGGCGGTTTGACTGAGCTGGCCTTTGCTGGTTTAACGCCTGCCGGGGGCGTACAGCCACCGAACCCGATCATGGCCGGGGTGATGACCACCGTCATTGCCTTTTCGACCGGCGTCGATGCGAAAACCGCCATCGGGCTTGGGCTGCCGTTTAGCCTGCTAATGCAGTACGTGATTCTATTCTTCTACTCGGCATTCTCGCTGTTTATGTCGAAGGCTGATAAGTATGCGAAAGAGACCAATACCTCCGCTTTCGCCCGGCTGAACTGGACCACGACGCTGATTGTCGCCTGCACCTACGCCATTATCACCTTCCTGTGCACTTACCTGGCACAAGGGGCGATGCAGGCGCTGGTCAAAGCGATGCCAGCCTGGCTGACCCACGGCTTTGAAGTGGCGGGCGGCATTCTGCCAGCGGTCGGTTTTGGCTTGCTGCTTCGCGTGATGTTCAAGGCGCAGTACATCCCTTATCTCATCGCCGGATTTTTGTTTGTCTGTTACATCCAGGTCAGCAATCTGCTGCCGGTGGCCGTGTTAGGCGCCGGATTTGCAGTGTATGAATTCTTTAACGCTAAAGCCAAAAACGCGGCGCAGCCACCCGCAAATACCGCGAAAAAAGATGAAGAGGATTACAGCAATGGGATCTGAAATCAGTAAAAAAGACATTACGCGCCTGGGGTTCCGATCCTCTCTGTTGCAGGCGAGCTTTAACTACGAACGCATGCAAGCAGGCGGTTTTACCTGGGCGATGTTGCCGATCCTGAAGAAGATCTACAAAGGCGACAAAGAAGGTCTCAGCGCGGCGATGAAGGATCATCTGGAATTTATCAACACCCACCCAAACCTGGTCGGGTTCCTGATGGGGCTGCTGATCTCTATGGAGGAGAAAGGTGAAGACCGTAGCACCATCAAAGGGCTGAAAGTGGCGCTGTTTGGCCCTATCGCTGGGATCGGTGACGCAATTTTCTGGTTTACGCTGCTGCCGATCATGGCGGGGATTTGCTCCTCCTTTGCCAGCCAGGGCAACCTGCTGGGACCGATCCTGTTCTTCGGCGTTTATCTTGCGATCTTCTTCCTGCGCGTCGGCTGGACCCACGTGGGTTATACGGTGGGGATCAAGGCTATCGATAAGGTGCGAGAAAATTCGCAGATGATTGCCCGCTCGGCAACGATTCTCGGGATCACGGTGATCGGCGGGCTTATTGCCTCATACGTACATATCAACGTGGTAACTAGCTTCGCTATCGACGCCACTCATAGCGTGGCGCTGCAAAAGGACTTCTTCGATAAAGTGTTCCCGAACATTTTGCCGATGGGTTATACCCTGCTGATGTACTACCTGCTGCGGGTGAAGAAAGCGCATCCGGTGCTGTTGATTGCCGTCACGTTTGTGTTGGCGATTGTCGGGTCGGCGCTGGGGATTTTGTAACGAAGGGCGTGCCGGGCGGCGCTGCGCTTGCCCGGCCTACAACGACTGATTCACCTGCCAGTGGCCGCCTTTCTTCGGGCCAATACGTTGCAGCAAGGATTTTTCCTGCAGCTGTTTGAGATAGCGTTCAATTGTGCGCGATGTGGTTCCGGTTTGTTCCGCCAACGCTGCTGCCGACAACTTCGGGTTATCCTGCAAAATCTGCAGAATGTCGCGTTCTGTTGCGGTCAGATATGCCGCTCTTTCTTCCGACATTTTATCCGACATTTTATCCGACACGGAAAGGGATTGGGATATGCCTTCCCGAAGTGCATCGCCCATATTTTTTAGCATAAACTCGATGAACGCTGTGCAGTCGCTGGCTTTATCGCACTGACCCAGTATCTGGTAATAATGAGCTTGTTGATAGTAGATCAGGGTTTCAACCGGCAGCCACGCCAGCTCATTTCGCCAGTGGCTCAAAATCAGCGTTTGCCACAAACGGCCCATGCGGCCATTCCCGTCGGCAAACGGATGAATAAATTCAATTTCGTAATGAAAGACCGAGCTGGCAATCAGGGGGTGAAGGTCCGTCTTTTTGAGCCAGTCCAGCAGGTCATCAACGAGGCGCGGCATCTGCGATGCAGGTGGTGCCATATGCACCAGCGTATTGCCACGGTAAATGCCGACATCGCCAGTCCGTAGCTTCCCCGGATTATCGACGAGGCCAGTCATGAGTAAACGGTGTGCGCTCAGAAGATCGCTGAGATTCGAGGCTTTCCAGTCAGGCATTTTCTCATATGCGAGAATGGCGTTTCGCACCTCCTGAATATCCTTTTCAGGCGCCAGCACTCTCTTGCCATCCATGATCGCTGTTACCTGGCCTGTCGTCAGCGAGTTATGCTCTATCGCCAGGGACGCCTGAATGGTACGAATACGGTTTTCTTTGCGAAGCAGCGGTGAAGCGCGCCCAGACTGAGCCGCCCAATGCCCCAGCAGTTCACCAATCTCCACAACCTGATTGAGGATGGATGGCGTGATGGTGAAAGGAGGCTGGTAGCGGCTCACGGATTATTCCCCCTGCTGCTCCAGCGCATGCTTGTACAGCGCATTCTTTTTCACGCCGTGGATTTCGGCGGCAAGCGCAGCGGCTTTTTTTAGCGGCAGTTCGGCTTGCAGGAGCGCCAGGGTGCGCAGCGCTTCGGCAGGCAGCGCGTCTTCCTGCGCTTTATGGCCTTCAACAATCAGGACCATCTCACCCTTACGGCGGTTTTCGTCCTCTTTCACCCACGCCAGCAGTTCACCGACCGGTGCGCCGTGGATGTTTTCCCAGGTTTTGGTCAGCTCGCGGGCCAGCACCACGTAGCGGGATTCGCTCCAGACGGCAACCATATCTTCTAAACTGTCCAGCAGACGATGGGTGGATTCATAGAAAATCAGGGTACGCGGTTCGGCTTCAAGATCTTTCAGTACGTCGCGGCGGCCTTTGGATTTTGCCGGTAAGAAACCTTCGTAGCAGAAACGGTCAGATGGCAGACCCGCAGCGCTCAGCGCGGCAATCGCGGCGCACGGCCCCGGCAGAGGCACCACGCGGATACCTGCTTCGCGGCAGGTACGCACCAGATGATAGCCAGGATCGTTAATCAGCGGCGTGCCGGCATCAGACACCAGCGCGATGTTCGTCCCTTCTTTCAGTTTGGCCACCAGCGATTCGGCTTTTTGTTGCTCATTGTGATCGTGCAAAGCGAACATTTTGGCGCTAATGGCGAAGTGTTGCAGCAGCAGGCCGGTGTGGCGTGTGTCTTCGGCGGCAATTAAATCAACAGCTTGTAAAACGGTGAGCGCACGTTGGGTAATATCAGACAAATTCCCGATAGGAGTAGGTACAATATAAAGCTGGCCTTGAGAATTATCTGCCGTTTCGTGTTGTTTCATTGTTTAGTCCGTATTGCCGATTTAATATTGAGCATTGCCTAAAAAATATCACTGGATACAGTATGGTACCCTTAACGTTTCTTCGAACAAAAGCTTCGCGCAGCCTGCCCATTGTGCTGGCAGCCTTGATTTTCGCAGGCTGTGGCACTCAGGCGCCCGATCAGACTGCTGCCCATATGGAGGGTACTGCGCAGGCTGATTCCGGCTATTATCTGCAACAGATGTCGCAAAGCTCAGATGATACCAAGACCAACTGGCAATTACTTGCCATTCGTTCACTGCTGAAAGAGGGCAAAACCCAGCAGGCGGTCGATCTGTACAACCAGTTGCCGCAGGAATTGAACGATACTCAGCGTCGCGAACAGACTCTGCTGTCGGCGGAAGTGAAAACCGCGCAGAAAGATTATCCGGCCGCGAAAAAGATCCTCGCCGATATCGACGTAAAAGCGCTGGATAACAACCAGCAGGCGCGCTACTGGCAGGCGACGATTGCCGCCGAACAGGGTCGCCCTTCTCTGCCATTGCTTCGCGCACTGATTGCCCAGGAGCCGCTGCTGAGCGGCGACGCTAAGCAGAAAAATATCGACGCCACCTGGCAGGCGCTCTCCGCCATGACGCCAGAGCAGGCACAAACGCTGGTGATCAACGCCGACGAAAACGTGCTGCAGGGCTGGCTGGATCTGCAACAAATGTGGTTCACCAACCGCAGCGATCCGAAGATGCTGAAAGCCGGAATCACCGACTGGCAGACCCGTTATCCGCAAAATCCAGGCGCGAAAATGCTGCCAACGCAGCTGGTTAACGTACAGAACTTCAAACCGGCATCTGTGAATAAAATCGCCTTGTTACTGCCTCTGAACGGCCAGGCGGCGGTGTTTGGTCGCACCATTCAGCAGGGTTTTGAAGCGGCGAAAAATGGCACCACTGCGGTTGCGGGCAGCGCGGTTCCAGCGCAAGCCGCACAGGCAGCCAACGTGAATGACGTGGTTAGCCCATCTGCGGCGGAAACTACTGATTTAACCACCACACAGGCGCCTGCCCAGGGCACCCTGCAAAATCCGGTGACGGCGCCAACAACGCCTCCGACCACTGCTCCGGCGCAAGAACCGCAAGCTCCGGCGGCACAGCAAGCGCCAGCCGCTCCGGCGACTGATGCAGCTGCTGCGCAGCCACAAACCGCAGCAACGCCGGAACAACAGCCCGCCGCACAGCCGCAGGCCGTTGCCAGCACAACCGCTAATCCAGGCGCTGAGCTGAAGATTTATGACACCAGTTCGCAGCCGCTCGATCAAGTTCTGGCGCAGGTTCAGCAGGACGGCGCCAGCATTGTTGTCGGCCCACTGTTGAAGAACAACGTTGAAGAGCTGATGAAGAGCAATACCTCGCTGAACGTGCTGGCACTCAACCAGCCAGAGCAGGTGCAGAATCGTGCGAACATCTGCTACTTCGCTCTTTCCCCAGAAGATGAGGCTCGCGACGCCGCGCGCCATATCCACGAACAGGGAAAACAAGCGCCACTGCTGTTAACGCCGCGTAGCGCACTGGGCGATCGCGTGGCGAATGCCTTTGCTCAGGAGTGGCAGCAACTGGGTGGCGGCGTGGTGCTGCAGCAGAAATTTGGTTCAACGTCTGAGCTGCGTGCGGGCGTTAACGGCGGCTCGGGTATCGCCCTGACCGGCAGTCCGGTTTCAGCCAGCCTGCCGCAGCAGCAGGGTGTTACCATCGGCGGCCTGACCATCCCCGCTCCGCCGACTGACGCGCAAATCAGCGGTGGCGGTAAAGTGGATGCGGCCTATATCGTCGCGACACCGGAAGAGATTGCCTTTATTAAACCGATGATTGCGATGCGCAACGGCAGTCAGAGCGGAGTGACCTTGTACGCCAGCTCGCGCAGCGCGCAAGGTACGGCGGGCCCGGATTTCCGTCTGGAAATGGACGGCCTGCAGTACAGCGAGATCCCGATGCTGGCAGGCAGCAATCCGGCACTGATGCAACAGGCGCTGAGCAGCGTGCGTAACGATTACTCCCTCGCACGTCTCTACGCGATGGGTGTGGATGCGTGGGCGCTGGCGAACCACTTTACCCAGATGCGCCAGGTGCCGGGATTTGAGCTTAACGGCAACACCGGCGATCTGACCGCCACCCAAGATTGCGTGATTAACAGGAAGTTATCATGGCTCAAATACCAGCAGGGGCAGATCGTCCCGGCCAGTTAAGCCGCAAACAGACCGGCGACGCGTGGGAGTTAAAAACGCGTCGCTGGCTGGAAGGCAAAGGACTGCGTTTTATCGCCGCCAACGTTCGTGAACGGGGCGGCGAAATTGATCTGATCATGAAAGAGGGTCAGGTAACCGTGTTTATTGAGGTCCGTTTTCGTCAGTCGTCCCGCTTTGGTGGCGCTGCCGCCAGCGTGACCCTCGCCAAACAACGAAAATTATTACAGACTGCCCACTTGTGGCTCGCCCGCCATAATGGGAGTTTTGATACTGTGGATTGCCGGTTCGATGTGGTAGCCTTCACCGGAAACGACGTAGAATGGCTGAAAAACGCCTTTGGCGAAGACGTCTAAAACAAAGTTTTAAAGGGATAACGTGCTCGAAAGAATTAAGGTTTGTTTCACAGAAAGCATTCAAACTCAGATTGCTGCGGCGGAAGCCCTCCCGGATGCTATTTCTCGTGCCGCGATGACGCTGGTGCAGTCCCTGCTGAACGGCAACAAAATCCTCTGTTGTGGCAATGGCACATCGGCCGCCAACGCACAGCATTTTGCTGCCAGCATGATCAATCGTTTTGAAACAGAACGCCCAAGTTTACCTGCCATTGCACTTAATACCGATAATGTGGTCTTAACGGCGATCGCCAACGATCGTCTGCATGACGAAATATACGCAAAACAGGTGCGCGCCTTAGGGCATGCTGGGGATGTTCTGCTGGCGATTTCCACACGAGGTAATAGCCGCGATATCGTCAAAGCCGTTGAAGCGGCCGTGACGCGCGATATGACCATCGTCGCACTAACCGGCTATGACGGTGGCGAACTGGCGGGTCTGTTAGGGCCGCAGGATGTGGAGATCCGCATTCCTTCGCATCGCAGCGCGCGCATTCAGGAAATGCACATGCTGACGGTGAACTGCTTATGCGATCTGATCGATAACACGCTTTTCCCTCACCAGGAATGATTAAGGAGTACTAATGAAGGCATTAACGCCCCTCGCAGTCCTTATTTCTGCGCTGCTGCTTCAGGGATGCATCGCGGCGGCCGTTGTAGGCACCGCAGCTGTCGGCACCAAAGCCGCAACCGATCCGCGTTCCGTGGGAACTCAGGTTGACGACAGTACGCTGGAACTTCGCGTCAACAGCGCTCTGTCGAAAGACGAACAAATTAAGAAAGAAGCGCGTATTAACGTGACCGCTTATCAGGGCAAAGTGCTACTGGCAGGCCAGGCACCGAATATGGATCTCGCTTCCCGCGCCAAGCAAATCGCTATGGGCGTCGATGGAGCGACCGAGGTATTCAACGAAGTGCGTCAGGGCCAGCCGATTGGTCTGGGAACCGCATCGTCTGACACCTGGATAACCACCAAAGTGCGCTCTCAACTGTTGGGCAGCGATCAGGTGAAATCGTCAAACGTCAAAGTGACGACCGAGAATGGCGAAGTCTTCCTTCTCGGCCTGGTTACAGACCGTGAAGCCAAAGCGGCTGCGGATATTGCCAGCCGGGTGAGCGGCGTGAAGAAAGTCACCACCGCGTTTACCTTTATCAAATAAGAAAATCCCCGGCTCTGACCGGGGATTTTTTTGTCTTACAGTAGCGCAATACTTCCTGTTATCACCCCACTCAATGCCACCAGCCCTCCCGTCAGCCACAGGGCTTTCGCCGGAAATGACTTACGCAGCATGATCAGCGACGGTAAACTTACCGCAGGTAGCGTCATGAGCAGCGCCAACGCGGGTGCCGCGCCCATCCCTGCCAGCATCATGGTTTGCACAATCGGAATTTCCGCCGCCGTAGGAATGACGAACAGACACCCAGCGACCGCCATCGCAATTACCCACAGCAGGGAATTATCGATCGCCCCGTCCGCGTGCGGGAACAACCAGACGCGCGCCGCGCCCAGAACCAGCACCGCCAGAATATAGACCGGGATAGTGCTCCAGAAGAGCTGCCACAGCGCTTTGCCCCAGCGGCTGAAAAAGCCGTCCTGTGATTCAATATGACTTACATCGAAAGTGCTCGCGGGTTGTGCGGTATCTTTCACCAGAGACTGCACTAATGAGGCGACCACCAGCACCATAATCAGCCCGGCAACCAGGCGGATAAGTGCGAAATGCCAGCCCAGCACAAAGCCCATAAACACAAGCGTAGCCGGATTAAGAACGGGGTTTCCCATCCAGAACGCCAGCGCGCCGCCCATCGACACATTCTGACGACGCATGCCTGCCGTGACGGGCGCCGCGCAGCAGGAGCACATCATCCCCGGCAGCGAGAAGATCGTACCAAGCAGCGTTCCCTGAAAGCGCGGTTGTCCGAGCGTGCGCATTAACCAATTACGCGGAATGAGAACCTGAACCAGTGAACCTAAAAGCACGCCTAATACCGCGGCTTTCCAGACCGCCAGGAAGTAGACCATCGCGTAATTCCAGGCTGCCTGAAGTGGACTGGAATCGGTGTGGGCGAGAATAGATTTACCGATGCTATGGGTTTCGGCGGCAGTGAACGCTTTGCCGTAATAAGGCTGCCATTTCACATACCAAAGACCCACAATAACGACGAGAAAAAAGAGTGCGGGCTTCCACCACTGAAATGGCGTTGCCGCCTGAGATGAAGACTGACCAGTCATAGCATTCCCCGGAAGTGAGATTCGTTTAGGCCGAGGAGTTTACGCCTCGCCTTTTGCGATTTCACGCAGTTTAGCCGACGGGATGATATTCACGCCCTCCTTTGAGGGGGAGCGAGCTTCGTGGAGCATGGCGCTGGCCACATCACGCGCCTGAATGGATTTCCAGTTGCCGGGAAAAAGCTGGAACAGTGGGGCAAAAATCGATTCATTAAAGCGCTGCTTTTCACGATCGCCCAGCAGCATCGACGGGCGCACAATCGTAAGCCGATCCCAGTTTTGGGCGATCAGCGCGTCTTCCATTTTGCCTTTCACTTTGTTGTAGAAGAACGGCGAGTTAGCGTTCGCGCCCATCGAGCTGACCACTAAGAAGTGCTTCGCCCCCAGACGCTTCGCGGTGAGCGCCGTGTCCACCACCAGCGTGTAGTCGGCGTGGATAAAAGCCTCTTTGCTTCCGGCTTCGCGGCGGGTGGTGCCGAGACAGCAAAAGGCGATATCAATCGGGTCCTGCACCTGCGCGAGCGCATCGGTCAGCTGTGGATCGTGAGGATTGTATACGCCCGAGATGTCCGCTAACGGGCGTCGGGTGGGCGCGGCGATGTAATTGATCCTCGTCTCCCGGATCAGCATTCTCAGAAGGTGATCGCCCACCAGCCCGGTGGATCCTGTGATTAATACCTGGCTCATTTTCTCTCCTTTGCAGATTAGTCCGTTTGCGATTTCAGCCTGCTTAGCCACACTTAAAAGTCTGTTACGGGTAAGTATTTACCACAAACGGAAAAAAATCTGTCTGAAGCCAAAACAACGGAGGAAACATGGGCAAGAAAATAGCCGTCTTGATCACCGACGAGTTTGAAGATTCAGAGTTCACCTCGCCCGCAGAGGCGTTCCGCAAAGCCGGGCACGAGGTGGTGACGATCGATAAGCAGGCCGGAAAAACAGTAAAAGGCCATAAGGGCGAGGCCAGTGTGACCATCGACAAAGCCATTGATGAAGTGCGCCCGGCAGACTTTGACGCCCTGCTGTTACCAGGCGGCCACTCCCCGGATACGCTGCGCGGCGACGAGCGCTTTGTGACGTTCACACGTGATTTTGTCTCCAGCGGCAAACCTGTTTTCGCCATCTGCCACGGGCCACAGCTGTTGATCAGCGCAGAGGTCGTGCGGGGGCGTAAGCTGACCGCGGTTAAACCCATCGTCATCGATCTGAAAAATGCAGGAGCGGATTTCTACGATCAGGAAGTGGTCGTCGATAACAATCAGCTGGTAACGAGCCGGACGCCAGACGATCTGCCGGCCTTTAACCGCGAAGCATTACGCTTGCTCGGATCGTAGCCAGTGAAGCTTCTTACCAAAACCCAGCGTGTTGTCGGTAAATTTCAGCTCATCGAGGCGAATTTCCCAGACCGGTGCTGACATGGCGAGAGCCACCGGGAAGCGGCGCGTGTAGCACTTGCGCATTGCGTCGCTCTCTTCTCCTTCCAGACGACGAATCTCGCCTTTAAATTGTACGCCACGGATCAAGGCGACATTTTTCGGCTGACCGTTGATCGTCCCCGCAACGGGCGCTTGTGGGCCTGACATCTGTGCGTGGCGGGTTTTGTCTTCACTTAACAGGTAAAAAGCGACACGATCGGGGTCGTAGTAATAAAAGGCATTTGCGCACCACAGTTCGCCCTCATTATGGACGCACCAGGTGACGACATGCTGCTTTGCCAGCCAGCGGCTAATGGCGGCCAGAGTTTCCATTTTTGCGCTCTCTCATGCTATCGTGCGTTCACCTTAACATACTGAATCTGCGAACTGTGTGCTGGTTTCTCTATCTTGTCCGAACGGGCAATAATGCGCTTTATACCGGAATTACCACCGACGTGGCGCGTCGTTTTCTTGAACATCAAACGGGGAAAGGCGCTAAAGCACTGCGGGGGAAAGGTGAGCTGACGCTGGCCTTTTCGGCACCCGTGGGCGAGCGCTCGCTGGCGCTAAAGATGGAGTACCGCATTAAGCAACTGACGAAGCGCCAGAAAGAGCGCCTCGTCGCCGGGGATGGCTCGTTTGAGGCCCTACGCGAGAGCCTGCAAACAGCGCCGATTAAAAGCGATTAAAGTGGTCGTGATATTCAACCAGACCGCTGACACCGTTCAGGGCGTCATCCGCCAGAGGATGCACCTGGAAGGCGGTTTCGGTGCCCGGCCAGCGGCAGTGCAGATCGTAAGGCGCGGCAGGCTTAAAACCAAAGCGACCGTAAAATTCCGGCTCGCCCAGCGTCACCACCGCTGCATAGCCAAATTCATTCAGAGAATCCAGCCCTTCATACACCAGTTGGCGCGCCAGCCCCTGACCGCGATAGTTTTCATCGACAGCCAGCGGTGCCATTCCCACCCACTGTAGATCCTCGCCCTGGATCGTGACCGGACTAAACGCCACGTACCCGACAACCTGGCCTTCATCGTCCGTTGCCACCAGACCGAGCGTTACCAGCCCGTCTTCGCGCAGGTCATGGACCAATCTTGCTTCGCCGTCCTCCGGGAAAGAGCGGCGTAATAATGCATCGATACCAGGGGCATCAATCCCAATTTCAACTCGAATCAGCATGGCTCACCTACTGAAGTGTGTTTACTTTCAGGCGGGTTTTTCAGGCCAGCCTCAACGAAATCGGCCATTTGCATCAACACCGTGCGCAGCGGCTTCGGCATCTGATCCAGCTCAATGGCATCCATTAAATTTTTGACGTACAGGCCCAGTTCAGTATCGCCTTCAATCACCAGACGGCGCTGGAAAAAGAGGGTGTCCGGATCCTGTTTACGGGCGGCGATCATCAGCAGATCGCTGGCATTCGCGCTGAAACTGACGTCCGCCGGAGCGGAATCACTGACCAGCAGCTTGCCGTTCTCTACGGAGGTAAACCAGCGCAGTCCAATGTCACGCACGTCGATACTCAGCCAGCGACCTTCCAGAAACGCCAGCTCGCCCTCTTCAAGCGCCTGGCGGAACTGCCAGCTTAGCACTTGCTGCAGTACCTGACGTTTAAGAGCGAACGGTGTCAGTTTTACCGGCACGCTCAGCATTGAAGGACCAAATTGTACGAGGCGTGAACGCAGTTTTTCCAGCACGAGCTTTACTCCCTGATGTCGATAATCCTGTTATTTTGCCATATCCGGCGGCCATCGTAGCGGCGTAAATCAACAAACCGTATTGTGCCGTCATTGATTATTGGTGTCATCAATACGCCATTAACTGCCTTAAATCAAAAATTGTCGCGTGGAGGTTAATTAAACTCCCCGTTCGTTAACAATTTTGCGCCCTCTGGGGCAGCCAACGTCAGGATAAATTATGGAGCTGCTCTGTCCAGCCGGAAACCTTCCGGCACTTAAAGCGGCCATCGAAAATGGCGCCGACGCGGTTTATATCGGGCTGAAAGATGACACCAACGCCCGCCATTTTGCGGGTCTTAACTTCACGGAGAAAAAGCTCCAGGAAGCGGTCAACTTCGTTCATCAGCACCGCCGCAAGTTGCATATCGCCATCAATACCTTTGCGCATCCCGATGGCTATGCACGCTGGCAGCGTGCGGTGGATATGGCGGCACAGCTCGGGGCGGACGCGTTGATTCTCGCCGACCTCGCTATGCTGGAGTATGCCGCAGAACGCTATCCACATATTGAGCGCCATGTCTCTGTTCAGGCTTCGGCAACGAATGAAGAGGCCGTGCGTTTTTATCACCGCCACTTCGACGTCGCTCGCGTGGTGCTGCCGCGCGTGCTGTCTATTCATCAGGTTAAGCAACTGGCGCGGGTCTCGCCAGTTCCGCTGGAAGTTTTTGCGTTCGGCAGTCTGTGCATCATGGCGGAAGGCCGTTGCTATCTGTCGTCTTACCTCACCGGTGAATCGCCAAACACCGTAGGCGCGTGCTCCCCTGCCCGCTTTGTGCGCTGGCAGCAGACACCTCAAGGCCTGGAATCGCGCCTGAACGACGTGCTGATCGACCGGTATCAGGACGGGGAAAACGCCGGTTATCCGACGCTGTGTAAAGGCCGCTATCTGGTCGACGGCGAGCGTTATCATGCCCTGGAAGAACCGACCAGCCTGAATACGCTTGAGTTGCTACCGGAACTGCTGGCGGCGAATATTGCCTCGGTGAAAATCGAAGGCCGCCAGCGCAGCCCGGCGTACGTGAGCCAGGTCGCCAAAGTCTGGCGTCAGGCAATCGACCGCTGCATGGCCGATCCGCAGAACTACGCCGCACAACCTGCCTGGATGGAGACCCTCGGGGCGATGTCTGAAGGCACGCAAACCACGCTTGGCGCGTATCACCGTAAATGGCAGTGAGATAATCATGAAATATTCATTAGGACCGGTGCTCTATTACTGGTCAAAAGAGACGCTGGAAGATTTTTACCAGCAGGCGGCGAGCAGTAGCGCCGATACGATTTATCTCGGTGAGTCCGTGTGCAGCAAGCGTCGTGCGACCAAAGTGGGCGACTGGCTGGATATGGCGAAAAACCTCGCGGGTAGCGGCAAGCAGGTGGTGCTGTCGACGCTGGCGCTGGTACAAGCTTCATCTGAGCTGGGCGAAATTAAGCGCTACGTAGAGAACGGCGATTTTCTGCTGGAAGCGAGCGATCTTGGCGTGGTGAATATGTGCGCCGAACGTAAGCTGCCGTTTGTCGCCGGACACGCGCTCAACTGCTATAACGCAGTGACGCTGCGCCTGCTGCTTAAACAGGGGATGACGCGCTGGTGTATGCCGGTGGAGCTGTCCCGCGACTGGCTGGTCAACCTGCTGACTCAGTGTGAAGAGCTAGGCATCCGCGATCAGTTCGAAGTGGAAGTCCTGAGCTACGGGCATTTGCCGCTGGCCTACTCCGCGCGCTGCTTTACCGCCCGCTCGGAAGATCGCCCGAAGGACGAGTGCGAGACCTGCTGCATCAAGTATCCCAAAGGCCGCAACATGCTGTCGCAGGAGAATCAGCAGGTGTTTGTGCTCAACGGCATTCAAACCATGAGCGGTTATGTTTATAACCTCGGTAACGAACTGACGTCGATGCACGGCGTGGTGGATATGGTACGTCTGTCACCGTTGGATACTGATGTCTTTGCGATGCTGGATGCGTTTCGCGCCAACGAAAATGGCGCTGCACCACTGCCGCTGAAGGCGCACAGTGACTGTAACGGTTACTGGAAACGTGTGGCGGGGCTGGAGTTGCAAGCCTAAAAAAAGCTCACTTTGTTAACAACGGTTATTAAATTTTAATGCACTATTAAAAGATATGCCGTCGACAAAGTGAGCTGTTATGACTGATAAATCCATCCCATTTTCGGTGCTCGATCTGGCGCCGATCCCAGAAGGCTCCTCTGCACGAGAAGCCTTTTCTCACTCTCTGGATCTCGCACGTCTCGCTGAACAGCGCGGCTATCATCGCTACTGGCTGGCGGAACATCACAACATGGTTGGCATCGCCAGCGCAGCGACCTCTGTGCTGATTGGCTATCTGGCCGCGAATACCACCACCCTGCATCTCGGCTCGGGCGGCGTGATGCTGCCGAACCACTCCCCGCTGGTGATTGCCGAGCAGTTCGGCACGCTGAATACGCTCTACCCTGGCCGTATTGATTTGGGGCTTGGGCGTGCGCCGGGCAGCGATCAGCCAACAATGCGTGCGCTGCGCCGCCATATGAGCGGTGATATTGATAACTTCCCGCGCGATGTGGCGGAGCTGGTGGATTGGTTCGATGCCCGCGATCCAAATCCGCAGGTGCGTCCGGTCCCCGGTTATGGCGAAAAGATCCCGGTGTGGTTGTTAGGTTCAAGCCTCTACAGTGCACAGCTGGCGGCTCAGCTCGGCCTGCCGTTTGCGTTCGCCTCCCACTTTGCCCCGGATATGCTGCATCAGGCGCTGCACCTCTATCGCACGAATTTCAAACCGTCAGAAAGACTGGAGAAACCGCACGCGATGGTGTGTATCAATATCATCGTCGCCGACAGCAACCGCGATGCGGAATTCCTGTTTACCTCGATGCAGCAGGCCTTCGCCAAACTGCGCCGTGGAGAAAGCGGGCAACTGCCGCCGCCGGTGGAAAATATGCATCAGCTGTGGTCAGCATCGGAACAGTACGGCGTGCAGCAGGCACTGAGCATGTCTCTGGTGGGCGATAAAGCGAAAGTACGTCACGGGCTGGAGTCGGTGCTGCGCGAGACGCAGGCGGATGAGATTATGGTTAACGGACAGATTTTCGATCACCAGGCGCGTTTGCATTCGTTTGATTTAGCGATGCAGGTGAAAGAGGAGTTGTTGGGGTAGTGCTGTTTGTTGCCCTCACCCCGGCCCTCTCCCACAGGGAGAGGGAGAAGAACGTAGGCCCGGTAAGCGTAGCGCCACCGGGCGTTTTGTTTACTGATATACCGGCAATAAATCAAAGCTCGAAAGTACATGCACCAGCGCGTTGCCAACACCGAACACCAGAATCAGTGCAATCATCGGCTTGCCGCCCCAGACGCGGAATTTTGGGCTGCCGAAGCGTTTACGTGATTTACGCGCCAGCAGCGCCGGAACAATCGCCGCCCAGATGGTCGCAGCTAATCCCGCATACCCGATGGCATACAGAAAACCGTTCGGCCACAGCAGGCCACCAACAATTGGCGGCAGGAAGGTCAGCAGCGCGGTTTTCAGACGGCCCATTGCGGAATCATCGAAACCAAACAGATCCGCCAGATAGTCGAACAGGCCCAGCGTCACGCCGAGGAATGAACTCGCCACCGCAAAGTTCGAGAACACCACCAACAGCAGATCCAGACTGCGGCTGTTCAGCACGCCACTCAGCGCCTGTACCAGCACATCAATGTTCCCGCCCTTCTGAGCAATACCGATAAATTCAGGACGTGGGATGTTGCCCATCGTCCCCAGCAGCCAAATCACATACAGACCCAACGCCAGCAGCGTACCGTAAACCAGACAGCGAATAATCGTGCGCGGATCTTTGCCGTAGTATTTCATCAGGCTTGGAACGTTGCCGTGATAGCCAAACGACGCCAGGCAGAACGGTAGCGTCATCAGCAGGTACGGGGAGTACGACGCGTGGCTCTCGGCGACGTTAAACAACGTTTGTGGCGTGACGTGCCCAAGCAAGCTGCCGAAGGTCAGGAAAAAGGTGATGACCTTTGCGCCAAGAACGATAGCTGTCATGCGGCTCACCGCTTTGGTGCTCATCCAGACGATAAAAGCCACCGCCAGCGCGAAGACTAACCCTGCCATACGCGCCGGGACGTTCAGCGACATTTCAGAAAACGTATGGTGCAGAATTGAACCGCTCGCCGAGATGTAGGCGTAGGTCAGGATGTAGAGCACAAAAGCAATGGAGATGCCGTTCACCAGGTTCCAGCCTTTGCCCAGCAGATCTTTAGTGATGGTGTCGAAGCTCGACCCGATACGGTAGTTCAGGTTCGCTTCGAGGATCATCAGCCCGGAATGCAGCATACAGAACCAGGTAAACACTAGCGCAGCCAGCGACCAGAAGAACCACGCACCGGACATGACCACCGGCAGGGAAAACATCCCTGCACCGATTATCGTCCCGCCGATAATCACCACGCCGCCGAGCAGTGAAGGTGAAGTTTGTGTGGTGGTTAGTGTCGCCATACAGCCGTTTCTCCAGTTAAACATTTTGCTACTGCATTTTAATGTGTCGCACTGTACCAGTACGATAGTACAAATGAAATAAAAAAAGCCCCGATAATAATATCGGGGCTGTAATGATTACTTTACGCTATCAGGCGTGGCAATTACGCGTCACGACGACGGGAGGTGCCTTCTTCACGACGTGGGCCGCGATTTTCGCGACGCTCACCGCTGAAACGGCCTGCACCAGCAGGTGCTGCGCCATCACGACGAGGAGGACGGCTGCCTTCACGACGCTCACCACCACCGAAACGACGTTCGCCAGCTGGACGATCGCCTTCACGACGAGGACCACGGTCAGGACGCGGCTGGGCATCACCCATCAGCTGCATGTTCATCGGTTTGTTCAGGATGCGAGTGCGAGTAAAGTGCTGCAGAACTTCGCCCGGCATACCTTTTGGCAGTTCGATCGTAGAGTGAGTACCGAACAGCTTGATGTTACCGATGTAACGGCTGCTGATATCGCCTTCGTTAGCAATAGCGCCAACGATATGACGAACTTCAACACCATCATCACGGCCAACTTCAATGCGGTACAGTTCCATATCGCCAGCGTCACGACGCTCACGACGTGGACGGTCTTCGCCACTACGCTCTGGACGGTCACCACGTGGGCCACGGTCATTGCGATCGTTGCGGTCATTACCACGACGTTCGAAACGCTCATCACGCTCACGGAATTCACGCTTAGGACGCATCGGTGCATCAGGTGGCACGATCAGAGCACGTTCGCCCTGTGCCATTTTCAGCAGCGCTGCAGCCAGAGTTTCGATGTCCAGCTCTTCGCCTTCCGCAGTCGGCTGGATTTGCGCCAGCAGAGCACGGTACTGATCCAGATCGCTGCTTTCCAGCTGCTGCTGTACTTTCGCGGCGAATTTTTCCAGACGGCGTTTGCCCAGCAGGTCTGCGTTTGGCAGGTCTGCTTCTGGAATGGTCAGCTTCATAGTGCGTTCAATGTTACGCAGCAGACGACGCTCGCGGTTCTCAACGAACAGCAGGGCACGGCCAGCACGACCCGCACGACCGGTACGACCGATACGGTGAACGTAAGACTCGGAATCCATTGGGATGTCGTAGTTCACAACCAGGCTGATACGTTCTACGTCCAGACCACGTGCTGCCACGTCGGTTGCAATCAGGATATCCAGACGACCGTCTTTCAGACGCTCCAGAGTCTGCTCACGCAGGGACTGGTTCATGTCGCCATTCAGTGCAGCGCTGTTATAGCCGCTACGTTCCAGAGCTTCAGCCACTTCCAGGGTCGCATTTTTGGTACGAACGAAGATGATCGCCGCATCAAAATCTTCTGCTTCCAGGAAACGCACCAGCGCTTCGTTTTTACGCATTCCATGTACAGACCAGAAAGTCTGGCTGATGTCCGGGCGAGTGGTAACGCTGGACTGGATACGCACTTCCTGCGGATCCTTCATGAAACGACGGGTAATACGACGGATCGCTTCTGGCATAGTTGCAGAGAACAGAGCGGTCTGATGACCTTCTGGAATCTGAGCCATAATGGTTTCTACGTCTTCAATGAAGCCCATGCGCAGCATTTCGTCAGCTTCATCCAGAACCAGACCGCTCAGTTTAGAGAGATCCAGCGTACCGCGTTTCAGGTGATCCAGCAGACGGCCAGGTGTACCGACAACAATCTGTGGACCCTGACGCAGGGCGCGTAACTGCACGTCATAACGCTGGCCGCCGTAAAGGGCAACCACGTTCACGCCGCGCATGTGTTTAGAGAATTCAGTCATCGCTTCCGCAACCTGAACAGCCAGTTCACGGGTCGGAGCGAGCACGAGGATCTGCGGTGCACGCAGTTCCGGATCAATGTTGTGCAGCAGTGGCAGCGAGAACGCTGCGGTTTTACCGCTACCAGTCTGGGCCATGCCCAGCACGTCACGACCAGAGAGCAGATGCGGGATGCATTCAGCCTGGATCGGAGATGGTTTTTCGTAACCCAGATCGTTAAGGGCTTCAAGGATAGTGGCCTTCAGGCCCAGATCTGCAAAAGTGGTTTCGAATTCAGCCATGTAGTACAAGTGCCTCGATATTAATGGCGGCCAGTCTACATAACTCGTCGTGAAAATGATTAGCAATTTTCATTGAAAAGTGTGAACCGGCTCAAAGTAGGTGTATTGACGAACAACAACGCCCTCACCCGTTAAGATGATGGCAATCAAGAAAAATGATTACGGGCTGATGTGGTGTCGTCAGCTATTGCTGGTCCGATTCTGCCAGGTCGTCTTGCTCCTGGCCCAAGAGCGATAATTCCAACAATGCATAACGGTGCTCAACGAAGTTGTGTACGTTGTTAGCGACCGCTAATTTGAACAGTGCCGTAGCGCTGTCCTTATCCCCCAGACTTAGGTAGTACTTACCTAAATAGAAGTTGGTTTCACTGAGATGCTCAGCGAGCGAGGTGTTATCCGTTGCGTCCGCCTTGAGCCTATCCATCAGCGTTGCTTCGCTAATGTTGCCCAGGTAGAACTCGACAATGTTCCATCCCCATTGTTCCTTGTCCGATTTCTCGAAACGTTGCTTTAACGTCTCTTTCGCCTGCTTTTCATCGAGCTTCTGCTCGACAATGTAAAGCCACAGGACGCGGAAAGGATCATTAGGATCGTCATGATAAAACGCCAGCAGATCATCTTGCGCTAACTTATCACGACCGCCGTAATACAATGCGATACCGCGATTCAAGTGCGCGTAGTTGTAAGTTGGATCAAGCTCAAGTACAGAATCAAACGCTTCATAGGCAGCATCAAAATTGCCTGCCTGCGTTAAATATATGCCTAAGTAATTGAATACTTCAGGCATATCAGGTCGGATTGCCAACGCTTGTGAAAAATCATTTCGCGCTAGTGCCCTCAGACCGAGACTATCATACAACACTCCGCGCTCATATAAAAGCTGTGCGCGTTCATCATCGGTTAAAGCCCGACTGGCAAGAATTTGTTCCATGCGTGCCAGAATCACTTCCTGCTGCAAAGTCGGTTGCAATGGCACTGCGAGGACTTCGCTCTTACGCCAGGCAGAGTTGCTGCATCCTGCCAGCGTTAAAGCTGTCGCAACGAAACACCAGCGCAAAAAAGGCTTCATTTCCCACTCCCGAAGACAACTATTGGATGAACGTCCTGTCCCCCGGCTGCTAACAAGGCGTCCTGCCTGATAATACGCCCTCCGCCAGAGCGGAGGGCAAATGCAACCTTACTCGCCTTGTTCTGCGGCCGGTGCTTCCGGCGCGGCAGCAGGCTGAGACTGCTCGGTTGCTTCTTTAATGCTCAGACGGATACGGCCCTGGCGGTCAACTTCCAGAACTTTAACCGGTACTTCCTGGTTCATCTGCAGGTAATCGGTCACTTTCTCAACGCGCTTGTCAGCGATCTGAGAGATGTGAACCAGACCTTCTTTACCGCCACCGATGGCAACGAACGCGCCAAAGTCAACGATACGGGTCACTTTACCATTGTAGATACGACCCACTTCGATTTCTGCAGTGATCTCTTCGATACGACGAATAGCGAATTTCGCTTTTTCACCGTCGGTCGCAGCGATCTTCACAGTACCGTCATCTTCGATTTCGATGGTGGTGCCAGTTTCTTCGGTCAGAGCACGGATCACAGAACCGCCTTTACCGATCACGTCTTTGATTTTGTCCGGGCTGATCTTGATAGTGTGGATACGCGGTGCGAACTGAGAAATATCGCCACGCGGTGCGTTAATCGCCTGCTCCATCACGCCCAGGATGTGCAGACGCGCACCTTTAGCCTGGTTCAGTGCAACCTGCATGATCTCTTTGGTGATGCCTTCAATTTTGATATCCATCTGCAGAGCAGAGATACCTTCGCGGGAACCCGCAACTTTGAAGTCCATATCACCCAGGTGATCTTCGTCGCCCAGGATGTCAGAAAGAACAACAAAGTTGTCGCCTTCTTTCACCAGGCCCATTGCGATACCCGCAACAGCGGCTTTGATTGGCACGCCTGCATCCATCAGGGCCAGAGAAGCGCCACAAACGGAAGCCATAGAAGAAGAACCGTTAGATTCGGTGATTTCAGAAACCACACGAACGGTGTACGGGAATTTGTCAGCTTCCGGCATAACAGCCAGCACGCCGCGCTTCGCCAGACGACCGTGACCAATTTCACGACGCTTAGGTGAGCCAACCATACCGGTTTCGCCTACGGAGTACGGAGGGAAGTTATAGTGGAACAGGAAGCTGTCAGTGCGCTCGCCCATCAGTTCGTCGATGTTCTGCGCGTCACGTGCGGTACCCAGAGTTGCTGTTACCAGCGCCTGAGTTTCGCCACGGGTGAACAGTGCGGAACCGTGAGTACGTGGCAGAACGCCAGTACGCACATCCAGACCACGGATCATGTCTTTTTCACGGCCATCGATACGCGGTTCGCCAGCCAGAACGCGGCTACGTACGGCATTTTTCTCGATAGCGTGCAGGATTTCGCTCAGCTCGTTTGCGTCCAGGGATTCATCTTCTGCAACCAGCGTAGCGATGGTTTCAGATTTGATGACATCAATCTGAGCGTAACGCTCTTGTTTGTCAGTGATGCGGTATGCATCGCTCAGACGAGCTTCTGCCAGGGCAGCAACGCGCGCGTTCAGCGCTTCGTTCACGGCTTCTGGCTGCCAGTCCCAACGTGGTTTACCGGCTTCTTTCACCAGGTCGTTGATGTTCTGGATAACAATCTGCTGCTGTTCGTGGCCAAACACCACAGCGCCCAGCATCTGGTCTTCGCTCAGCAGTTCAGCTTCGGATTCAACCATCAGTACTGCAGCTTCGGTACCGGCAACAACCAGATCCAGCTTACTTTCTTTCAGCTCATCCTGAGTCGGGTTCAGTACATACTGGTCGTTGATGTAACCCACACGAGCAGAACCGATAGGACCGTTGAATGGAATGCCTGACAGGGACAGTGCAGCGGATGCACCGATCATCGCAACGATATCCGGGTTAACCTGTGGGTTAACGGAAACAACGGTCGCGATAACCTGAACTTCGTTAACGAAGCCTTCCGGGAACAGCGGACGAACCGGGCGGTCAATCAGACGCGCAATCAGGGTTTCGCCTTCGCTTGGACGGCCTTCACGACGGAAGAAGCCACCAGGGATTTTACCAGCAGCGTAGGTACGCTCCTGATAGTTAACGGTCAGAGGGAAGAAGTCCTGACCTGGTTTTGCTTTTTTCTGGCCAACAACGGTCACGAATACAGCAGTGTCATCCATGCTTACCATAACGGCAGCAGTAGCCTGACGTGCCATCATGCCGGTTTCCAGCGTGACGGTATGCTGACCATACTGGAATTTACGAACGATCGGATTCAGCAAAGTTCTGTCCTTTCTTAATGAATGACAGCACACCCACGGTGTGCTGTCGATTTAACCCGACCTTCTTCGCATCCTCGCGACTAATGACAACCGACACCCTCATGGGTGAAGCCTCTCATTAGCCGCGCGAACCTCTGCAATGAAGATCATTTATAGCAACAATACAATAGTTTCCAGTGAATTGCTGCCGTCTGGTTGAAAAAAGGGGCCATTAGGCCCCTTTTTCTGAAACTCGCAAGACTTAGCGACGCAGACCCAGACGCTCGATCAGCGCGGTGTAGCGTGCAACATCTTTACGTTTCAGGTAGTCGAGCAGTTTACGACGCTGAGAAACCATACGCAGCAGACCACGACGGCTGTGGTGATCTTTTTTGTGCTCTGCAAAGTGACCCTGCAGGTGGTTAATCTGTGCAGTCAGCAGGGCAACCTGAACTTCGGTAGAACCGCTGTCGTTAGTACCACGACCGAACTCGGAAACGATTTTAGCTTTAGCTTCAACGCTTAGAGACATGATGAACTCCAAAATATAAAGAATGAAAGGGTGCCGATCTCTAATTCAGCAACCCCAGTTTACGCCTCGCAGATTGTTAAACAATTCGCCAGGCGTTAAGCGGCGATATTCTACCCGTCTCCCCTGCTTATCGCAAGGCAAGTAAATGCCTTAAGCCGGATATTCAACCACCAGGCGACGCGGTGCGACGCGGCCTTCGTCGTCGATTTCACCCATTCCGATGAACTTGTTTTCTTCGCCTTCCGTCACACGAACCAGCCCGGTATGCGGGGTATCTGTCGTGCGAACCGGGTTACCGTTTTTAAAGTAAACGGATGACGTCAGGGGCAAATTCACGATCGGGAAATCAGAGGCCGGACTGTCCATCGGCATCAGCAGCGGATCGAGCAAATCAGCCGGGGAGATCCCCTGCTCTTCTGCCTGTTCGACCAGCGCACGAAGATGCTCAAGCGTCACCATACGTTCAACCGGATATTTACTGACCGCGAGACGACGCAGATAAATCACGTGCGCGCCACAGCCCAGCTTTTCACCGAGATCGTCAATGATAGTGCGAATATAGGTGCCTTTCGAACAGTGAACTTCCAGCTCCAGTTCGTCACCTTCATGGCGAATAAACAGCAGCTCGTAAACAGTAATCGGGCGTGCTTCACGTGGGACTTCAATCCCCTGTCGTGCATATTCGTACAGCTTCTTACCCTGATACTTCAGCGCCGAATACATGGATGGCACCTGTTGGGTATCACCACGAAAGCTTTCAAGCGCCGCCTGAAGCTGTTCTTCACTGAAGGTCACCGGACGCTCTTCGACAACTTGACCATCCGCATCGGAAGTATCCGTGCGCTGGCCAAGTTTAGCGATCACACGATAACGCTTATCGGAATCGAGCAGGTACTGAGAAAACTTGGTTGCCTCCCCCAGGCAAACCGGCAGCATACCGGTCGCCAGCGGGTCTAGCGCACCGGTATGACCGGCGCGGTTGGCATTATAAATGCGTTTTACTTTTTGCAGCACGTCGTTGCTGGATGCACCTTGTGGTTTATCCAGCAACAGCACGCCGTGCACGTCGCGACCGCGACGACGAGGACGGCTCATCAGTCCTCCTTGCTGTCTTCTTCCGGGTTCACACGACGCTCATCGTCATGTTTAACCACACTGGTCACCAGGTTGGACATCCGCATACCTTCTACCAGTGAGTTATCGTAGAAGAAGGTCAGCTCAGGCACGATGCGCAGACGCATGGCTTTGCCAAGCAAAGAACGAATGAAACCAGAGGCTTCCTGCAATGCTTTAATGCCGTTTTTAACAGCGGCTTCGTCTTTATCGTTCAGGAATGTGACGAACACTTTGGCATACGCCAGATCACGGGACATCTCAACACCCGAAACGGTGGTCATCATGCCCACGCGTGGGTCTTTAATTTCACGTTGCAGGATGAGAGCGATTTCTTTCTGCATCTCCTGAGCCACGCGCTGTGGGCGACCAAATTCTTTCGCCATAATAAATTCTCCAGACAAAAAAGGGGCCATAAGCCCCTTTTGATATTTCATGCCGGATGGCGCTTCGCTTACCCGGCTTACAATTTTTTTAATCCGCTGAAGGATTAAGCGATGCTACGCTGGATTTCGATGATTTCGAACACTTCGATCATATCGCCAACGCGAACGTCGTTGTAGTTCTTAACGCCGATACCACATTCCATGCCGTTACGGACTTCGTTAACGTCATCTTTGAAGCGGCGCAGGGATTCCAGCTCGCCTTCATAGATAACCACGTTGTCACGCAGAACGCGGATTGGGTTGTGACGTTTGATGAGACCTTCCGTCACCATACAACCTGCGATCGCACCGAATTTCGGTGATTTGAACACGTCACGAACTTCAGCCAGACCGATGATCTGCTGTTTCAGTTCTGGAGACAGCATGCCGCTCATCGCTGCTTTCACTTCGTCGATCAGATGATAGATGACGGAGTAGTAACGCAGATCCAGGCTTTCAGAATCGATAACTTTACGCGCAGAAGCATCAGCACGGACGTTGAAGCCAACCAGAATCGCGTTGGACGCCGCTGCCAGGGTTGCGTCGGTTTCGGTGATACCACCGACACCAGAACCGATGATCTTCACTTTCACTTCGTCGGTAGACAGTTTCAGTAAAGAGTCGGAGATTGCTTCCACAGAACCCTGAACGTCAGCTTTCAGTACGACGTTCACTTCGTGAACTTCGCCTTCAGTCATGTTAGCGAACATGTTCTCGAGTTTAGATTTCTGCTGACGAGCCAGTTTAACTTCACGGAATTTGCCCTGACGATACAGTGCAACTTCACGCGCTTTCTTCTCGTCACGAACAACGGTGACTTCATCACCGGCAGCCGGAACACCGGACAGACCCAGGATTTCCACTGGAATAGATGGACCTGCTTCCAGAACTTCCTGACCCAGTTCGTTGCGCATTGCACGAACGCGACCGTATTCGAAGCCACACAGTACGATATCGCCTTTGTTCAGGGTACCTTCACGGACCAGAACAGTCGCTACCGGACCACGACCTTTATCGAGGAAGGATTCGATTACCGCACCGCTTGCCATGCCTTTACGAACGGCTTTCAGCTCCAGAACTTCAGCCTGCAGCAGGATAGCGTTCAGCAGGTCATCAATACCGGTGCCTGCTTTTGCAGATACTGGGATGAACTGAGACTCACCGCCCCACTCTTCCGGCATAACGCCGTACTGAGACAGTTCGTTTTTAACGCGATCCATGTCAGCTTCTGGCTTATCGATCTTGTTCACAGCAACAACCACCGGCACCTGCGCCGCTTTCGCGTGCTGGATTGCTTCGATAGTCTGTGGCATCACGCCATCGTCAGCTGCAACAACCAGAACAACGATATCCGTTGCCTGAGCACCACGAGCACGCATAGAGGTAAACGCGGCGTGACCCGGGGTATCCAGGAAGGTGATCATACCGTTGTCAGTTTCAACGTGGTAAGCACCGATGTGCTGAGTAATGCCGCCCGCTTCGCCAGAGGCGACTTTCGTTGAACGAATGTAGTCCAGCAGAGAGGTTTTACCGTGGTCAACGTGACCCATGATGGTCACAACTGGAGCGCGGGATTCTGCCGCTGCGCCAGTATCACGGTCGCTCATGACCGCTTCTTCCAGTTCGTTTTCACGACGCAGGATAACTTTGTGGCCCATTTCTTCAGCAACCAGCTGAGCAGTTTCCTGGTCGATAACCTGGTTGATGGTCGCCATTGCGCCCAGTTTCATCATCGCTTTGATGACCTGAGAGCCTTTAACAGCCATTTTGTTCGCCAGGTCGCCCACGGTGATGGTTTCGCCAATCACAACGTCGCGGTTAACGGCCTGAGCAGGTTTCTGGAAGCCCTGCTGTAAAGAGGAACCTTTACGCTTGCCACCTTTACCACCGCGACCAGCGGCACGCGCTTCTTCACGGTCAGCTTTGGTTTCAGAGTGCTTATTACCTTTCTTCTGAGGACGCGCTGCTTTTGTCGTGCGAGTACGGCCACGGCCGCCTTCGACTTCGCGGTCATTCTCATCTTCGGCCTGGCGAGCATGCTGAGAAGTGGTGACGTGATAATCGCTCTTATCCTCTTCACCTTTCTCTTTTTCTTGCTCTGCCCAAACACCAGCATTTTCTTCCGCCATACGACGAGCTTCTTCAGCTACGCGACGCGCATCTTCTTCAAGCTTACGGCGCGCTTCTTCTTCCGCTTTACGCTTCAGATCTGCTGCTTCATTTTCACGACGGGCTTTTTCTGCCTGGGCGGTTTTGGTCATATCGTCAGTCTGTTGATTGCTCACTTTGTCTTTTTCCGCAGCGTCACGCTTTGCTTTATCACTGGCATCGCGTTTCGCTTTTTCTGCGGCCTCACGTTCAGCTTTTAATACTGCCTCACGCTTGGCTGTTTCTTCTGCCTCACGATGGGCCTGCTCTTCCGCTTCACGCTGCGCCTGCTCTTCCGCTGCAAGGCGCTCGGCCTCTTGCGGATCACGTTTTACAAAGGTGCGTGTCTTGCGGACTTCGATTTGTACCGATTTACTTTTTCCACCGGTACCAGGAACATTTAACGTGCTACGCGTTTTGCGCTGCAGCGTCAGTTTGTCAGGCGTTGAACCGTGTTCACGGTTCAGGTGCGCTAACAAGGTTTGTTTTTCTTGCGCAGTCACTGAGTCATCAGCCGCCTTTGGGATCCCTGCATCAGCAAATTGCTGTACCAGGCGGTCCACAGGGGTTTGAATCTCAGCAGCCAGCGATTTTACAGTTACATCAGTCATGCTGTTCCTTCCTGCTACAGTTTATTACGCTTCGTCGCCGAACCAGCAAATATTACGTGCGGCCATGATGAGTTCGCCGGCTTTCTCGTCGGTTAAACCTTCGATATCAGCCAGGTCATCAACGCCTTGCTCAGCGAGATCTTCCAGCGTACAAACACCACGGGCAGCCAGCTTGAACGCAATCGCACGATCAAGACCTTCCAGATTCAGCAGGTCATCAGCCGGCTTGTTATCGCCAAGGCTTTCTTCCTGAGCCAGCGCCAGGGTGGTCAGTGCGTTTTTAGCGCGTTCACGCAGGGCTTCAACGGTTGCTTCATCCAGACCGTCAATTTCCAGCAGTTCTTTCATTGGCACATAGGCCAGTTCTTCAAGCGAAGAGAAACCTTCTTCGACCAGAACAGTGGCGAAATCTTCGTCAATGTCCAGGTACTTAGTAAAGTTATCGATCGCTGCATGGGCTTCAGCCTGATGCTTCGCCTGCAGGTCATCAACCGTCATGACGTTCAGATCCCAACCGCTCAGTTGAGAAGCCAGACGTACGTTCTGACCGTTACGACCGATAGCCTGTGCCAGATTACCCGCTTCAACGGCGATATCCATTGTGTGCTTATCTTCGTCCACGACGATAGAAGACACATCAGCCGGAGCCATCGCGTTGATCACGAACTGCGCCGGGTTATCGTCCCACAGAACGATATCGATGCGTTCGCCGCCCAGCTCAGTAGAAACGGCCTGGACACGTGCGCCACGCATACCAACGCAAGCACCAACAGGGTCGATACGCTTGTCGTTAGTTTTTACCGCGATCTTAGCGCGAGAACCCGGATCGCGGGCCGCTGCTTTGATCTCGATAACTTCTTCACCGATTTCTGGCACCTCAATGCGGAACAGTTCGATCAGCATCTCTGGCTTAGAGCGAGTGACGAACAGTTGCGCACCGCGCGCTTCTGGACGCACTGCGTACAGAACACCGCGGATACGGTCGCCAGGGCGGAAGTTTTCACGCGGCAGCATATCTTCACGCAGGATAACGGCTTCAGCATTGCTGCCCAAATCCAGCGCGATGTTGTCGCGGTTAACTTTCTTCACCACACCGGTGATGATTTCACCTTCGTGTTCGCGGAACTGATCAACCACCATCGCGCGCTCAGCTTCACGTACTTTCTGTACGATAACCTGCTTAGCGGTTTGGGTAGTGATACGGTCGAAGGTGACAGATTCGATCTGATCTTCTACATATTCGCCAACGTTGAAGCTTTCGTCTTCATAACGAGCCGCTTCAAGCGTGATTTCTTTAGTCGGTTGGGTCACTTCTTCAACAATCACCCAACGGCGGAAGGTATCGAAGTCACCACTTTTACGATCGATTTCTACGCGAACATCGATCTCTTGTTCGTATTTTTTCTTGGTTGCTGTCGCCAGTGCACTTTCCAGCGCTTCGAAAATCTTCTCACGCGGCAGTGATTTCTCATTTGAGACGGCTTCAACAACAGCCAAAATTTCTTTGTTCATCGCGGGCTTTTCACCTCAATCCAGACTGTTAAAAGTGGGGAACCAGGTTCGCCTTCTGGATATTACTCAGCGCGAACACTTCATCTTTGCCTTCGACTGTTACCGTGATCATCTCACCATCAACGGCCTTAATAATGCCCTGCCATTTACGGCGGTTTTGCACAGCCATTCGCAGGACAACAGTCACTTCTTCACCGAGATACTTCGTGTAATGCTCAGCGGTGAACATTGGACGATGGAGACCAGGCGAGGAAACTTCCAGGTTATAGGCAACAGTAATAGGATCTTCAACGTCAAGAACCGCACTGACCTGGTGGCTGACATCAGCACAATCATCAACATTGATGCCATCTTCACTATCAATATAGATGCGCAGCGTGGATGTGCGGCTGCGAATAAATTCGATGCCGACCAGTTCGTAGCCCAGTGCTTCCACCGGTGCCGTAATCATCTCTGTTAATTTTTGCTCTAATGTGGACAAGCCCACCCCCAAGACATAAAAAAAGGGCCTAAAGCCCAGTTATTCTGTAGTCAGATAACAAAAAACCCCGATAAATCGGGGCTTTAGATAACTGAACCCTATAGCCGCAACTGCGGCCTGGAGCACTTTCTGAAAGAATTTTTTCAAATCCAGCTACGAAAGCTCTGAGCCTTCACAGTATATTTGAAAAAGAACTTTATAGGAAAGTGGTTGCGGGGGCCGGATTTGAACCGACGACCTTCGGGTTATGAGCCCGACGAGCTACCAGGCTGCTCCACCCCGCGCCTGAAACGTGGCAAATTTTACTCGTTTTGGGTAAAAAATGCAAATAATGCTGGGATTTGGTACCGAGGACGGGACGTAAAATCTGCAAGCATTATATTGGTTAGTGCATTCGGCTGTCAACCCTGGTTTCCATGCGCTACGCTGAATAGCGTTAAATGTTTGTGTGTGTTTGTCGTCTCACTCCGCAACGGGCAGCAGCAAAGGAATTTTTACAAAATATGCACGAATCCCTTCCGGTCATCGACAAAAGATGATTAAATGAAAACTCACTTATTTTGCATAACCATGCAATAAGAGCGAAAGCGGTCTCTTATCAGTCAATCAAGCAGGGTTTTATTTTATGACGACGATTCTCAAGCATCTTCCGGTAGGACAACGTATTGGCATCGCTTTTTCTGGCGGCCTGGATACCAGCGCTGCACTGCTGTGGATGCGCCAAAAGGGAGCGGTTCCTTATGCATATACTGCGAACCTGGGCCAACCGGATGAGGAAGATTATGATGCGATTCCTCGCCGTGCCATGGAATATGGCGCAGAGAACGCACGTCTGATTGACTGCCGTAAGCAGCTGGTTGCTGAAGGCATCGCGGCAATTCAGTGTGGTGCTTTCCATAACACCACCGGCGGTCTGACTTATTTCAACACCACGCCACTGGGGCGCGCGGTGACCGGTACGATGCTGGTTGCGGCAATGAAAGACGATGGCGTGAACATCTGGGGCGATGGCAGCACCTATAAAGGCAATGATATCGAGCGTTTCTACCGTTACGGTCTGCTGACTAATGCCGAACTGCAGATTTACAAACCGTGGCTGGACACCGATTTTATCGACGAACTGGGTGGCCGCCATGAAATGTCCGAGTTCATGATTGCCTGCGGTTTCGACTACAAGATGTCAGTTGAAAAAGCCTACTCCACCGACTCCAACATGCTGGGTGCAACCCACGAAGCGAAAGATCTGGAGTTCCTGAACTCCAGCGTGAAGATCGTGAACCCGATCATGGGCGTGAAGTTCTGGGATGAAAACGTCAAAATCCAGGCAGAAGAAGTGACGGTACGCTTTGAGCGCGGTCACCCTGTCGCCCTGAACGGCAAAAAATTCGCTGACGATGTGGAACTGATGCTCGAAGCCAATCGCATTGGTGGCCGTCATGGCTTAGGCATGAGCGATCAGATTGAAAACCGCATCATTGAAGCGAAAAGCCGTGGCATTTATGAAGCGCCGGGAATGGCTCTGCTGCATATCGCTTATGAGCGCCTGCTGACCGGTATCCACAACGAAGATACCATCGAGCAGTATCATTCACATGGTCGTCAGTTGGGTAAACTGCTGTATCAGGGACGTTGGTTTGATCCGCAGGCATTGATGTTGCGTGATGCGCTGCAACGCTGGGTGGCGAGCGCGATCACCGGCGAAGTGACGCTGGAACTGCGCCGTGGTAACGACTATTCCATCCTCAACACCGTCTCAGACAACCTGACCTATAAAGCAGAGCGTCTGACTATGGAGAAAGGTGACTCTGTATTCTCTCCTGACGATCGTATCGGTCAGTTAACCATGCGTAATCTGGATATTACCGATACTCGTGAGAAGCTGTTCAACTACATCGAAACTGGCCTGCTCTCTGCCTCTTCCGGCAATGGCCTGCCACAGGTTGAAAACCTGGAACACAGCGATAAGAAGTAATCGTTCAGAAGAAATGCAAAAGGCGCCTGATGGCGCCTTTTTTGTTGTCTGTTGCAGTTTGCAGTCATCGTAGGCCCGGTGGCGCTGCGCTTACCGGGCCTACTAAAACACTAAAAGCAAAAGATACAGACGAAAAAAAAGACGTCTTTCGACGTCTTTCTTCTGGAATATTGGTACCGAGGATGGGACTCGAACCCACAAGCCCGTTAGGGCACTACCACCTCAAGGTAGCGTGTCTACCAATTCCACCACCTCGGTACTGAAATACTTAGTGCGGGATATCGCTGGTCGGCTTAGCCGGTTCAGCTGGCTGAGTCTGCTCAGTTTTAGACGGAGCACTCAGATTGTCCCACTCGCTTCCTTTGCTGGTCTTGTTGCTGTTGATATTACCAAGCGCCAGACTGATGATGAAGAACAGCGTAGCCAGAATCGCAGTTGTACGGGTCATGAAGTTCGCAGAACCACTTGAGCCAAACAGCGTACCGGAAGCGCCTGCTCCGAAGGAGGCTCCCATATCAGCGCCTTTACCTTGCTGCAGCATAATCAGCGCTACGAGAGCGATGGCTACAATAAGGAAAACAACTAAAAGAGCTTCGTACATAATCAACCTGTTCCTTGCGGATTTGCCGCATACCAATGCTTCGACCAATTTAGCGGGATTTGTGTTTCCCACTGAAGCGGGTGTGAATACTAACCAAAGCGAATGGCCTTCGCAAGGGCAATTTCAGCGCATTGTATCAACTGCGGAAAAAAACAGCAAAAGCGCTTTCATCGAACAAAATAGAGGCGGCAAGCGCCGCCTTTTTAAACACTTACTGCGAAAAGTTATGCAGATTTTACCGCATCAGCAATTCGGTGAGCGAACTCAGTGACCTGTGTCTCGTCTTCACCTTCGACCATCACGCGGATTAAAGGCTCAGTACCCGATTTTCGCAACAGAACACGGCCGCGATTGCCCAATGCCGCTTCCACTTCCGCCATCACCGCCTTCACGTTTTCTGTTTCCAGCGGATCGCCACTTCCTGCGGTAAAGCGCACATTGACCAGAATCTGCGGGAACATTTTCATGCCACTGCACAGGTCGTGCAGGCTCATATGGTTACGCACCATCGCAGCAACAACCTGAAGGCTGGCCACAATACCGTCACCGGTGGTGGTTTTGTCGAGCAGGATCACATGACCGGAATTTTCAGCGCCAATGCGCCAGCCTTTTTCCTGCAGTTTTTCCAGCACATAGCGGTCGCCGACTTTCGCACGGGCAAACGGAATACCCAACTGTTTCAGCGCGAGCTCCAGTCCCATATTACTCATCAGTGTGCCCACTGCACCGCCGCGAAGCTGCCCCTGGCGCAGTCCTTCACGAGCAATGATATAGAGGATCTGATCGCCATCGACCTTATTGCCTTCATGATCGACCATGATGACGCGGTCGCCATCGCCGTCATACGCAATACCCAGATCGGCTTTTTCTGCAAGCACGCGGGCCTGCAGCGCACGAACGTCGGTTGCACCGACCTCTTCATTAATGTTCAGGCCATCAGGTTCGCAGCCGATCGTAATGACTTTGGCACCCAGTTCGCGGAATACATTCGGTGCGATATGGTAGGTCGCGCCATTGGCACAATCGACCACAATTTTCAGATGGCTCAGACTCAGCTCGTTCGGGAACGTGCCTTTACAGAATTCAATATAACGGCCTGCAGCATCGACAATACGGCTGGCTTTACCTAACTCGGATGAGTCAACGCAGGTCAGCTCTTTTTCCATTTCCGCTTCGATGGCTTCTTCGACTTCGTCCGGCAGTTTGGTGCCATCGATAGAGAAGAATTTGATGCCATTATCGTAGAACGGGTTGTGGGAAGCAGAGATAACAATACCGGCTTCAGCGCGGAAAGTACGCGTAAGGTACGCGACAGCAGGCGTTGGCATTGGACCCGTAAACGAAGCAGAAAGCCCGGCGGCTGAGAGCCCCGCTTCTAACGCGGACTCCAGCATGTAGCCAGAAATACGGGTGTCTTTACCGATGATAATTTTACGTGAACCGTGACGCGCCAGCACTTTGCCTGCAGCCCAACCCAGCTTGAGCACAAATTCAGGCGTAATAGGCGCATCACCCACGCGTCCACGGATACCATCGGTGCCAAAATATTTACGATTACTCATAGCGTTTGTTTTCCTTCGCTGACAATGTGGCTTCGACCACACGCATAGCTTCTACAGTCTCTTTGACGTCATGGACGCGAATAATGTGAGCCCCTTGCATGGCCGCGATCACCGCACAGGCAAGACTGCCGCTTAGACGTTCGTTCGGGCCCACATTCAACAACTGACCGACCATCGTTTTACGCGACATCCCGACCAGCAGAGGCAGGCCAAAATGGTGGAACTCCGATAAGCGCGCAAGCAGCTCATAGTTATGGGAGAGATTTTTACCGAAACCGAATCCTGGGTCGAGCAGCAATTTCTCTTTTGCGATACCGGCACGCTCACAGCGCGCGATTTGCTCAATAAAGTAGCGATTTACGTCCGCGTAAACATCAGAATACTTTGGTGCTTCCTGCATTGTCTTTGGCTGGCCCTGCATGTGCATCAGGCAAACCGGCAAACCCGTTTCTGCGGCAGCTTCCAGCGCGCCCGGCTCAGACAGCGAACGGATATCATTGATAATGTGAGCGCCCACTCTCGCTGACTCACGAATGACTTCCGGTTTAGACGTGTCGACTGAAATCCAGACTTCAAAACGTTGAGCGATAGCCTCGACCACGGGGATTACGCGCGACAACTCTTCATCCACACTCACATCAGCCGCACCGGGGCGCGTCGATTCGCCGCCGATATCAACAATCGTTGCACCTGCATTGATCATCAGATTGGCATGCTTCACCGCTTCAATCAGTGTGTTATGCGTGCCGCCATCAGAGAAGGAGTCAGGGGTAACGTTCAGGATGCCCATCACATGAGGATGTGAGAGATCGAGAGTCGTGTCCTGGGCGAAAAGTTTCATGGCTTACTCCCTGGTATTTTGAGTTATGCAGATATGAAAAACCCCGGAGCAAGCTCCAGGGTTTCAGGTAAAGATAAACACATCTTCAGCGGTGACTTATTTGTCGCCGAGCTGTTCTGACATGGTATTGCCCGGATTTGGCGTACGCGGTTCATCGACCGGACGCGGTGCACGCGGGGTGCCATTGCTGTCAGAGTTGCTGCTGCCGCCGTTGTTGTCTTCCCAGCCAGCTGGCGGGCGAACATCACGACGAGCCATCAGATCATCAATCTGCGGTGCATCGATGGTTTCATACTTCATCAATGCATCTTTCATGGTGTGCAGAATGTCCAGGTTTTCATTCAGGAGCTGACGTGCACGAGCGTAGTTACGTTCAATCAGCAGCTTCACTTCCTGGTCGATGATACGCGCAGTTTCATCGGACATGTGTTTCGCTTTCGCCACAGAGCGGCCCAGGAACACTTCACCTTCCTCTTCCGCGTACAGCAGCGGACCGAGTTTTTCAGAGAAGCCCCATTGGGTCACCATGTTACGCGCCAGGTTTGTCGCAACTTTAATGTCGTTGGACGCACCGGTAGAAACATGTTCTGCACCGTAGATAATTTCTTCAGCCAGACGGCCGCCGTACAGCGTTGAAATCTGACTTTCCAGCTTCTGACGGCTGGCGCTAATCGCATCGCCTTCTGGCAGGAAGAACGTCACACCCAATGCGCGACCGCGTGGAATAATGGTCACTTTATGCACCGGATCGTGCTCTGGCACAAGACGACCAATAATCGCGTGGCCTGCTTCGTGGTATGCCGTGGACTCTTTTTGCGCTTCCGTCATCACCATGGAGCGACGTTCCGCACCCATCATGATTTTGTCTTTCGCTTTTTCGAATTCCACCATCGATACAACGCGTTTGTTTCCACGAGCGGCAAACAGCGCTGCTTCGTTTACCAGGTTTGCAAGGTCTGCACCGGAGAAGCCTGGAGTACCACGGGCGATGATAGCGGCATCAATGTCCGGAGACAGCGGCACGCGACGCATGTGGACTTTCAGAATCTGTTCACGACCGCGAACATCCGGCAGACCAACCACAACCTGGCGGTCGAAACGGCCTGGACGCAGCAATGCCGGGTCAAGTACGTCAGGACGGTTAGTCGCAGCAATAACGATGATACCTTCGTTACCTTCAAAGCCATCCATCTCAACCAGCATCTGGTTCAGAGTCTGTTCGCGTTCATCGTGACCACCGCCCAGACCCGCGCCACGCTGGCGGCCTACGGCATCGATTTCATCGATGAAGATAATGCACGGCGCTGCCTTCTTAGCCTGCTCGAACATGTCACGCACACGAGATGCACCAACACCCACGAACATTTCAACGAAGTCAGAACCTGAAATGGTAAAGAACGGGACTTTCGCTTCACCCGCGATGGCTTTCGCCAGCAGGGTTTTACCGGTACCCGGAGGACCAACCATCAGAACGCCTTTCGGGATCTTACCGCCCAGTTTCTGGAAACGGCTCGGCTCACGCAGGTATTCAACCAGTTCGGCCACTTCTTCTTTCGCTTCGTCACAACCTGCGACGTCGGCAAAAGTGGTTTTGATCTGATCTTCCGTCAGCATACGCGCCTTGCTCTTACCGAACGACATGGCACCTTTGCCACCGCCGCCCTGCATTTGACGCATGAAGAAGATCCAGACACCGATAAGCAGCAGCATCGGGAACCAGGAAATGAAGATTGAAGCCAGCAGGCTCGGCTCTTCAGGCGGCTCACCTACCACCTTGACGTTTTTGGTCAGAAGGTTGTCAAGCAGCTTAGGATCGTTCACCGGGATGTAAGTCGTGTAACGGTTACTATCTTTCTTGGTAACGTTGATCTCACGTCCGTTGATACGCGCTTCGCGAACCTGGTCCTGATTGACCTCTTGCAGGAAGGTAGAATAATCCACCTTGCGGCCATTCGACTCGCTGGGCCCAAAGCTCTGGAACACTGACATCAGCACAACGGCAATGACCAGCCAGAGTATTAGGTTTTTCGCCATGTCACTCAAGGGATTAACCTCATATTACAACTGTGTTAAAAACAGCGTCAGGAGACTCTCTATCCAGTGTCTTTCGAACGTTCGTCCGAAGTCAGCCGGTTATCATTTCCGCCCGGTCGCTACAATATACACTTCACGTGAACGAGCACGGGAAGAGTCCGGCTTACGAACTTTCACCTTCGCAAACAGGGAGCGAATTTCCTTAAGATACTCCTCGAAACCTTCGCCCTGGAACACCTTCACTACAAAACTACCACCAGGCGCTAGAACATCACGACACATTTCTAACGCAAGTTCAACCAGATACATGGAACGGGGAATATCCACCGCCGGTGTTCCGCACATATTTGGCGCCATATCGGACATGACAACCTGAACTTTACTATCACCTACACGTTCGAGTAATGCTTTCAGAACTAATTCATCACGAAAATCGCCCTGAAGGAAGTCAACACCGACAATCGGATCCATAGGTAAAAGATCGAGTGCGATGATTCGCCCCTGTCCGCCAATTTGCGTAACAGCATACTGGGACCATCCGCCAGGTGCAGCACCGAGGTCAACTATCGTCATTCCCGGTTTAAAGAGTTTGTCACTTTGCTGTATTTCATCAAGTTTAAACCAGGCACGGGAACGTAACCCCTTTTTCTGTGCCTGAAGAACATATTTATCGCTAAAGTGTTCCTGGAGCCAGCGGCTGGAGCTGGCAGAACGCTTTTTACCTGTCATTTAACTTTCCGTCCTGGTTCATCGTAACCTGCCTTCGACGTAAATTTCTACGCAGCTATTTGGCGATATAAGGGAGATGGCGGTAGAATGAACCGTTTTCAATCCCAACGTAAGCAAAAATATACGATGAATCTGAGTACTAAACAAAAACAGCACCTTAAAGGTCTGGCACATCCACTCAAGCCTGTAGTCATGCTTGGCAATAATGGTTTGACCGAAGGGGTGCTTGCCGAGATCGAACAAGCGCTGGAGCACCACGAGCTGATTAAGGTGAAAATTGCCTCTGAAGACAGAGACACTAAAACCCTGATCGTGGAAGCTATCGTGCGCAATACTGGTGCCTGTAACGTACAGGTTATCGGTAAAACGCTGGTGCTCTATCGTCCGTCTAAAGAGCGTAAAATCTCGCTGCCACGCTAAGAATATCCCGAATCGAACACTTTTTCAGTGTAAAACGAGGGATTTCCTTTAGCAGGTGAGCAAAATGCCATGCTCTGAGAGTTGATAAAAGGCCGCTATGCGGCCTTTTTCCTTTCTTTACAATGTATCAACAACTGCGTGCAGATGCGAATTACAGATACTCAACCTTAAGAATTTCGTATTCCACTTCGCCACCTGGCGTGCGGATAACAACCACATCATCCTGCTCTTTGCCAATCAGGCCACGTGCAATCGGTGAGTTAACGGAGATGAGGTTCTGTTTAAAGTCAGCCTCATCATCGCCCACAATACGGTATGCCTGCTCTTCGTCATTATCGAGGTTAAGCACCTTCACGGTGGAACCAAAGATCACGCGACCATTGTTCGGGATTTTAGTGATATCGATAACCTGCGCGTTAGACAGTTTCGCTTCGATATCTTTAATACGGCCTTCGCAGAAGCCTTGCTGTTCGCGCGCGGCGTGATACTCCGCATTCTCTTTCAGGTCACCGTGTTCGCGTGCATCCGCGATAGCAGCGATGATTTCAGGACGGCGAACAGATTTCAGAAAATCCAGTTCTTCGCGCAGTTTTTCAGCACCACGTAAGGTCATCGGAATAGCTTGCATTTGTTATACCTCTTAAACATTCCTGTTGGGAGCGACGTACTCACTCCGACTTCCGGCCTCGCAGGCGTCAAAGCCTGTCACAGGTCGGGAGCAAAAGAAAACTGACCCGGAAGCAAAGTTCCAGGTCAGCAGCAATTTTTCAATTTGATGCGCATTTTACCGCGAAGTTCACTATGGGTCATCGTTTACTTTACAGGGCGTTGCACCGTAGTATGACGGTTTGTTTACGGGTTGTTAGCGCGGGATTATGCGATTTTCCAGATTTATCATCGGATTGACTACCAGTGTGGCGTTCACTGTCCAGGCAGCGAATGTTGATGAGTATATTAATCAACTCCCAGCTGGCGCTAACCTTGCGCTAATGGTGCAAAAAGTGGGTGCCCAGGCGCCGGAGATTGATTATCACAGCCAGCAAATGGCGCTCCCCGCCAGTACTCAGAAAGTGATTACTGCTCTGGCCGCGTTGCTGCAGCTGGGGCCAGATTTTCGTTTCACCACAACGCTTGAGAGCAAAGGTAGCGTGGATGGCGGCGTCCTGAAAGGTGATTTGATCGCCCGTTTTGGCGGCGATCCGACGTTTAAGCGCCAGGATATCCGCAATATGGTCGCGGTATTGAAAAAGTCAGGCGTGCAAAAAATCGACGGTAACGTGCTGATCGATACCTCCATTTTTGCCAGTCACGATAAAGCGCCAGGCTGGCCGTGGAATGACATGACTCAGTGCTTTAGCGCCCCACCCGCCGCCGCTATCGTTGATCGCAACTGCTTCTCTGTCTCGCTTTATAGCGCGCCTAAAGCCAATGATTTGGCGTTTATCCGCGTGGCGTCCTACTATCCGGTCACGATGTTCAGCCAGGTTCGCACCCTGGCGAAAGGCTCGCCTGATGCACAATATTGCGAGCTGGATGTGGTTCCCGGCGATCTCAACCGCTTCACGCTGACCGGATGCCTCACACAGCGTACCGACCCGCTGCCGCTGGCCTTTGCCATCCAGGATGGTGCAAGCTACGCAGGTGCCATCCTGAAAGATGAGTTGAAACAAGCAGGTATCACCTATTCCGGCACGTTGCTGCGCCAAACGCTGGCGAATGAACCGGGAACGGTGATTGCCAGTAAACAGTCTGCGCCGCTGCACGATCTGCTTAAGATTATGCTGAAAAAGTCCGACAACATGATTGCCGACACCGTATTCCGAATGATTGGTCACGCCCGCTTCGGCGTTCCTGGAACCTGGCGCGCAGGCTCTGATGCCGTCCGCCAGATCCTGCGCCAGCAGGCTGGGATCGATCTTGGTAACACTATTGCTGTCGATGGTTCCGGCCTTTCGCGCCATAATTTGATCTCACCTGCAACAATGATGCAGGTTCTTCAGTACATTGCGCAGCATGACACTGAGCTAAACTTCATCTCAATGCTCCCGCTTGCGGGTTACGATGGCTCTCTACAATACCGCGCAGGCCTTCACGCCGCTGGCGTAGACGGCAAAGTTTCTGCCAAAACCGGTTCACTGCAGGGCGTTTACAACCTTGCCGGTTTCATCACGACGGCGAGCGGCCAACGCATGGCGTTTGTGCAATATCTTTCTGGCTATGCCGTCGAACCGAGCGACCAGCGTAATCGCCGTATCCCTCTGGTGCGTTTCGAAAGCAGGCTTTACAAGGACATTTACCAGAATAACTAGCGATGAAATTACTCATTGTCGAAGACGACCTGTTATTACAGGAAGGGCTGGCGCTAGCGCTGGCTAACGAAGGATACGCGCTAGATTGTGCTGCAACTGCGGCAGAGGCTGACTCGCTGATTCAAAGTGGCGAGTACAGTCTGGTGATCCTTGATTTAGGACTGCCCGATAAAGATGGCGCTACGTTGCTGAATCAGTGGCGTCGCCGTGGTGTTGAAAATCCAGTACTGATTCTCACCGCACGAGATGCGCTGGAAGACAGAATCAATGGCCTGGATTCCGGCGCAGACGACTATCTGGTGAAACCCTTTGCTCTGGCGGAATTACAGGCTCGCGTTCGCGCGCTGATTCGTCGCTATCAGGGCCACAGTGACAACCTGGTTACCGATGGCGATCTCACGCTGAATTTACAAACTCAGCAAGTGATCCGCGATTCTCAGCCTGTGGAAGTCACCCCGAAAGAGTTTGCCCTGCTGACTCGCCTGATAATGCGTACCGGACAAACAGTCCACCGCGAAACACTCCAGCAGGATATCTATTCCTGGCAGGACGATCCCGGCTCCAACACCCTTGAAGTGCATATCCACAATTTGCGGCGCAAACTTGGCAAAGACCGCATCAAAACCGTTCGCGGCGTCGGTTATCGTCTGGAGACTCAAAAATGAACAGTATGCGTCGGCGATTAATGGTTTTGCTGGCGGTCATTCTGTTATTTTTCCAGTTGATTAGCGTTATCTGGCTGTGGCATGAAAGTCGCGAGCAAATCGGCTTTCTGGTTAGCGAGACGTTATCCGCGAAAGCGCGTAACCAGCACGTTGAGAAAGAGATCCGCGAAGCCATCGCTTCGCTGCTGGTGCCCTCGCTTGTGATGGTCGGTTTCACCCTGCTCTTCTCTTTCTGGGCTATCACCTGGATAACGCGCCCGCTCAACAAACTTCGCGACAGCCTTGCCAATCGCTCGGCGGATAATCTCACGCCTCTGCCTGTGTATTCCGATATGGAAGAGATCGGCGCGGTCACGACCTCGCTTAACCAGCTACTGGCCCGTCTGGACCATACCATCCAGCAGGAGCGCTTATTCACCGCTGATGCGGCCCACGAGCTGCGAACGCCGCTGGCGGGTATTCGGCTTCATCTGGAATTAATGGCGCAGTCAGGTTCGTCACAGGCCACCACGTTGATTAATCGTATCGATCAGTTGATGCATACGGTCGAACAATTGCTGATGTTGGCGCGCGCGGGACAAGCGCTGGCCAGCGGTCATTATGATACCGTGACCTGGACTGAGCATATTATTGCCCCGCTGACTCTGGAGCATGAGGCGAAAGATCACCGCATTATCTGGCCCGAACAAAGCCCGTTGACGGTCCAGGGCGATGCGGTATTACTGCGTTTGATGCTGCGTAATTTACTGGAAAATGCAGCGCGCTACAGTCCTGCAGGTACCACCATCGAAGTGAAGCTCACCGAACATGATGGGGGAACCGAAGTCAGCGTAATCGATCAAGGCCCTGGCATTGACGAAGCACATCGGCATTCGATTACCGAGCCGTTCCGCCGTCTCGATCAACGTTATGGCGGCAGCGGGCTGGGGCTGAGCATCGTTCAGCGAATTGTGCAGCTGCATCGTGGCACTTTGACGCTGGATAATGCGCCTGAAGGCGGGTTAATCGCCAGCTGCTGGCTGCCCTCAACATTAAGTTAAAAAGTGAGTTAAAAAAAAGCCCCCTTTCGGGGGCTTCTTAGCGGATTAGTGCTTGTAGATGAATTCGACACCTTCTTCGTCGTCTTCGTCCCAGTCATCATCCCAGTCTTCGTCGTCTTCGACTTCAACTTCTTGTTCTTCAAGCTGCTGACGATGATAGTCATCCCACATAAACTCAACTTTCTCAGGCTGCTTGGCTTCTTCTGCCTGAGTGATTGGGTTTTCGATGATGAAGGTCATCACGTCCCAGCAAAGATCTTTCACGCCCATCTGGCTTGCTGCGGAGATCAGATAGAACTTATCTTCCCAGCCCATCGCTTCAGCAATGGCTTTCGCTTTGGCTTCAGCTTCCGCTTTATCCATCAGGTCGATCTTGTTAAAGACCAGCCAGCGTGGTTTTTCAGCCAGCTTGTCGCTGTATTTTTCCAGCTCACCGATGATGATCCGCGCATTCTCAACCGGGTCAGAACCGTCGATTGGATCGATATCGATGAGGTGCAACAGCACGCGGCAACGTTCAAGGTGTTTCAGGAAGCGAATACCCAGACCCGCACCTTCAGCAGCACCCGCGATCAGACCCGGAATGTCTGCGACCACAAAACTCTTTTCGTTATCCATACGGACAACACCCAGGCTTGGCACCAGGGTCGTGAACGGATAATCCGCCACTTTCGGTTTAGCCGCAGAAACCGCACGAATGAAGGTCGATTTACCGGCGTTTGGCATGCCCAGCATACCCACATCCGCCAGCAGCATCAGTTCAAGCTGCAGGTCGCGCTTATCACCCGGTGTACCCATCGTTTTCTGACGCGGAGTACGGTTAACGGAAGATTTGAAACGGCTGTTACCCAGACCGTGCCAACCCCCTTTCGCCACCATCAGACGCTGACCGTGTTTGGTCATGTCACCCAGGGTTTCGCCTGTACCCTGATCGATAACGCGCGTACCGACCGGTACTTTGATCGACACGTCTTTACCGCGTTTACCAGTACAGTCACGACTCTGACCATTCTGACCACGCTCGGCGCGGAAAGATTTTTCAAAACGGTAGTCGATCAGCGTGTTGAGGTTTTCATCCGCCTCTAACCACACGTCACCACCATCGCCGCCGTCGCCGCCATCAGGGCCGCCACGAGGAATGTATTTTTCACGGCGGAAGCTTACGCAACCATTACCGCCATCACCTGCAACAACCAGGATCGTTGCTTCATCAACAAACTTCATCTTACTCTCCGTAAATCATTCGCCTGAGCGGGGGACAACTACAACCGCTTCACTTTTGCGCCAACGTCCCCAAAGACGATGACCAATGGCGGAATACATCGCGCCCGCAACCACGACAAACGCACCGAGATAACCCAACAGGTTTAACATCGGTTTGACGAAGAAATCGGGCCAGGCCATTGATAACAAATCTGAAAATAACAGCGTAAACAGCGGCGTGAGCGTAATCAACGCGCTCACTTGTGCTGCCTGCCAACGCGCCATCGCTTCGGCCAGCGCGCCATAACCGACCAGCGTGTTCAGTCCACAAAAAATGAGGCACGCCAGTTGCCAGTCGCTTAGCTGGGAAATGACTCCCGGTTTCGCTAAAGGCAGTAGTGCTATCGTACACAAAGTGTACAGCAAAAAGAGGATCTGCTGTGAGGCAAGTCTGCGCAATAACACCTTTTGCGCGACGCCATAACTCACCCAGACCGTTGCTGCCCCGACACCAAAGATCACACCCCAGGTGTAATCCGTCAGTCGGGTAAATATCTCAAACAGGCTGGTGTTGAAAAACATCACCAGACCGCACAGCAACATAATTGCCCCGATGACCTGAGTGCCCCGCATCTTCTCTTTGAGGATAAAGACGCTGGCCACCATCATACCGACCGGCGAAAGCTGGCCAATCACCTGAGACGCTGTAGGGCTTAAATATTGCAGAGAAGAGCTGAACAGGATGAAGTTCCCGAACAGACCCCCTGTCGCGATAGCTAACAGCACCAGCCAGCGCGGCTTACGGAAAATCCGCAGAGGTGGCAGCCGACCTTTTATCGCCAGAATCGCGCCGAGGCCAATACTGGCCATCAGGAAGCGATAAAATACCACCGTAGGCGGCTCCATCACTTCGAGGACCTGCTTCATGGCGATTGGCAACGCTCCCCAGCACACCGCTGTAGTGAGTGCCAGAATAATGCCGATGCCAGCCTGCTGTTTCATGCCCATTTTCCCTGCAGAAAATTTTTGCAGCCTTTCAATGTAAAAAGCCCCGCAACACGTTGCGGGGCTTTAATCCGTTACCGGACCACGAAAAACTTACTCAGCAACGATGCTGATGTATTTACGGTTGTTCGGGCCTTTAACTTCAAATTTCACTTTACCGTCTGCTTTAGCAAACAGAGTGTGGTCACGACCGCAACCTACGTTGTTGCCAGCGTGGAATTTGGTACCACGTTGACGAACGATGATGCTACCCGCCAGAACAGATTCGCCACCGAAACGCTTAACGCCAAGACGTTTAGCTTCTGAGTCGCGACCGTTACGAGTTGAGCCGCCAGCCTTTTTATGTGCCATTTAAATCTCTCCTCAGGTCTTAGGCGCTGATGCCAGTAATTTTCACATCAGTGAACCACTGACGGTGGCCCTGCTGCTTACGGTAGTGTTTACGACGACGAAACTTAACGATTTTAACTTTCTCGCCACGACCATGAGCAACAACTTCAGCTTTGATAACGCCGCCATCAACGAAAGGAACGCCGATTTTGACTTCTTCACCGTTTGCGATCATCAGAACTTCAGCGAACTCAACAGCTTCGCCAGTTGCGATGTCCAGCTTTTCCAGGCGAATGGTCTGACCTTCGCTTACTCGGTGTTGTTTACCACCACTTTGGAAAACCGCGTACATATAGAACTCCGCTTCCGCGCACATCCTCGTGTGATTCAGAGTGCGCTATAAATATTCACAATAGGGCGCGAATATTACGCAAAACGCGAGCCTTTGACAAGTGCTACCATCAATACATGAAGAAAAAAAACACAACGCGTACGCTAACGTTTATCTGAGCCGTTTTTTCAGTACAATCAACAATACTATTGATAAACCGAAACCTTCGTTAGCCCAGTAGTCATGCGCTAAACAGAATAAGAAGCCCGGCTTTTGCGATGAATTTAGAAAAAATCAACGAGTTAACCGCGCAAGATATGGCGGGTGTGAATGCAGCAATCCTGGAGCAACTCAACTCTGATGTTCAACTCATCAATCAGTTGGGTTATTACATCGTCAGTGGCGGCGGTAAACGTATCCGCCCAATGATTGCCATCCTGGCCGCGAGGGCCGTTGGCTATCAAGGTAATGCTCACGTCAATATTGCGGCCCTGATTGAGTTTATCCACACCGCGACGCTGCTTCATGATGACGTGGTGGATGAATCCGACATGCGTCGCGGTAAAGCCACCGCGAATGCCGCCTTTGGCAACGCAGCCAGCGTTCTGGTGGGCGATTTTATCTATACCCGCGCTTTCCAGATGATGACTCGTCTCGGCTCGCTGAAAGTGCTGGAAGTGATGTCAGAGGCCGTCAACGTTATCGCTGAAGGTGAAGTCCTGCAGCTGATGAACGTCAATGACCCGGACATCACCGAAGAAAACTACATGCGCGTGATTTACAGCAAAACTGCGCGTCTGTTTGAAGCCGCTGCTCAGTGCTCCGGCATTCTGGCAGGCTGCTCTGAGGAGCAAGAGCGTGGACTGCAGGACTATGGTCGCTATCTGGGCACCGCGTTCCAGCTGATTGATGATTTGCTTGATTACAGTGCGGATGGCGAAACCCTCGGTAAAAACGTCGGTGATGACCTGAATGAAGGCAAACCGACTCTGCCGCTGTTGCACGCCATGCGCAACGGAACGCCGGATCAAGCGAAGCTCATCCGCGAGGCTATCGAACAAGGAAACGGCCGACACCTTCTGGAACCTGTACTGGAAACAATGGCAATCTGTGGATCGCTTGAATGGACGCGCCAGCGTGCAGAAGAAGAAGCGGATAAAGCCATCGCCGCCATCCAGGTGATACCAGACAGCCCGTGGCGTGATGCACTTATTGGGCTCGCTCACATTGCTGTTCAGCGCGATCGTTAACCCCCTCTTTGCTCCCCGTTAAATTAGCGGGGAGCTTCCAATAAGCTCCAGTAAAGCATCTATTCACGTTAAATAATCAGCTTACAGGCCGCATGAATAAAGCCCTGTCATAATCTGAATATTGATTTCTGTTATGCGAACTTTTTAGAACCGTTGTTCGAAGAAGGTATAATAGCCACCGTCAGTCCAGCCAAAATGACGTGGACGCATTTGAATCAGGGAACAGCTTATGGATAGGAAGTTTATTGACTGGCATTCTGCCGACATTATTGCCGCCCTGCGGAAAAGAGGGACCTCTCTGGCAGCAGAATCACGGCGTAGTGGGTTAAGTTCTTCAACGCTTGCGAACGCGTTAACCCGCCCGTGGCCAAAAGGAGAATTGATTATTGCCACTGCGCTTGAAACGCAGCCTTGGGTGATCTGGCCATCACGTTACCATGATCCTATTACGCACGAATTTATCGACAGAACACGCATGATGCGCAAGAAAGCAGAGGAAAAAGAGCGCCAGATCTGACGCTTTTGCACAGGCAGGAACAGCAAACCCCCGACCATGCTGGCAGGGGGTTGCAGGAACGATTACTCGCCCTTCACACGCTCGATGTTTGCACCCAGCGCACGCAGTTTATCTTCAATACGCTCATAGCCACGATCGATGTGATAGATACGATCCACAGTCGTTGTGCCTTCCGCAATACAACCCGCCAGCACCAGACTCGCCGATGCGCGCAGATCTGTTGCCATCACCTGCGCACCAGACAGTGTTTCCACGCCGTGGCAAATGACCGTGTTGCTTTCGATTTCTGCATGCGCGCCCATACGGATAAGCTCCGGTACGTGCATAAAGCGGTTTTCGAAAATAGTTTCAGTGATGAAACCAGTGCCTTCCGCCACCAGGTTCAGCAGCGTAAATTGTGCCTGCATATCCGTCGGGAAAGCCGGGTGCGGTGCAGTACGCACGTTAACCGCTTTCGGACGTTTGCCGTGCATATCAAGGCTGATCCAGTCTTCACCGACTTCGATATCAGCACCGGCATCACGCAGTTTTGCCAGAACCGCATCCAGCGTGTCCGGCTGTGCATTACGGCAAACGATTTTTCCGCCAGAAATAGCCGCTGCGACCAGGAAGGTACCCGTTTCGATACGGTCTGGCAGAACGCGGTACACGCCGCCACCTAGGCGCTCAACGCCTTCGATGGTGATACGATCGGTACCCTGACCGGTAATCTTCGCACCCAGCGCTACGAGGAAATTCGCGGTATCGACGATTTCAGGCTCGCGCGCAGCGTTTTCGATAACCGTGGTGCCTTCCGCCAGCGTTGCTGCTGACATGATGGTGACGGTCGCGCCTACGCTCACTTTGTCCATCACAATGTGCGCACCTTTCAGGCGGCCATTGACGGAGGCTTTCACGTAACCTTCTTCCAGCTTGATATCCGCGCCCAGTTTTTCCAGGCCGAAGATGTGCAGATCAACCGGACGCGCACCGATGGCGCAGCCACCAGGCAGAGAAACCTGCCCCTGACCAAAACGTGCCACCAGCGGGCCAAGCGCCCAGATGGATGCACGCATGGTTTTCACCAGATCATACGGTGCGGAGAAGTTGTTAACGTTACTGGCGTCGATCCATACTGAACCGTTACGTTCCACTTTGGTGCCCAGTTGAGTGAGCAACTTCATGGTGGTATCGATATCTTTCAGTTTCGGTACGTTCTGAATTTCTACCGGCTCTTCCGCAAGCAATGCAGCGAAGAGGATCGGCAGCGCGGCGTTTTTGGCGCCGGAAATTGTGACTTCGCCCTGGAGACGCGTCGGCCCCTGTACACGAAATTTGTCCATCAATATGCTCTCTTATGAATTCAACCGTGCTGCGGGCTCAATACCCTCAGCTCAAAAACCGTTTAACTTGCGATCGCGTTCCCACTCTTGCGGGGTATAGGCTTTGATCGACAGAGCATGGATGCGGTTATCCGCAATGTATTCCATCAGCGGCGCGTAGACAGCCTGCTGTTTCTTCACACGGCTCATGCCGTCGAATATCTCACCCACAGCAATAACCTGAAAGTGACTGCCATCGCCAGTGACGTGGACTTCCTTAAGGGAGAGTGCGTTCATCAGCACTGTCTGGATTTCATGATTTTCCATGGGTTCTAAATCATCGGGTAGTGAAACAAGCCCAACATCTTAGTGCAAAGTGGCGCAGGCTTAAACAGGCAAAAAGCCCCGACGATGAAACAGTCGAGGCTTTCAGAAGTAACGCACTGAAAATATTAGCGAGGTAAAACGTCTTCGGGCAGATTGTACAGCTGCGCAAGCGTGACAACGTTTTCGCTAGCACCAGAAAGCGAGACCGCCCTTCCGTGCTTTTTACCTTCAGCGACCAGATGGACCAGCAGCGCAACACCTGCCGTATCCACTCGCGTGACGCCACTTAAATCAATCAGCGCAACGCCCTGCATGGCTTCATGACGGGCATCCCACAGCGGAATCAGCAGGTCCTGGTCGAGCTCACCCGACAACATCAGTTTGTCGCCTTCGCGCGACCAGCTAAAGGGCTGCGTCATTACTTTTTCTCATCCAGAGAAATTTTCTGGCTGGAGATTGATTTCAACTGCGCGGTCAGGCCATCAATGCCTTTGGTACGCAGCAGATCGCTCCACTCGTTCTGCTTGGTGGTGATCATGCTCACCCCTTCAGCGATCATGTCATACGCCTGCCAGTTGCCCGTTTGGGTGTTTTTACGCCACTGGAAATCCAGGCGAACCGGCGGACGGCCATTCGGATCGATAATCGTCACACGGATTGGCACGATAGTCGCGTCGCCCAACGGCTGTTCCGGGGCAATCTGATACGTCTGACCGTGGTACATCGCCAGCGCCTGGCCGTAAGCTTGTTTCAGGTATTCACGGAATGCAGCAAAGTAAGCGTCACGCTGTGCAGGAGTTGCATCTTTGTAGTAACGGCCCAGCACCAGTGCACCGGCGTATTTCACCTGCACATACGGCAGCAGTTCCTGATCAACCACTTCACGCAGATAATCCGGGTTTGCACGGATTTTAGGCTGTTCGTTTTTCAGGCGATCGAAGGTTTTTTGCGCCGCTTCGTCCATCTGTTTGTAGGGGTTGCTCAGATCCGCTGCGGTCGCTGCGGTCAATGGGGCAATCACCAGCATGGCAACCATTAACAGTCGTTTAATCATGAATTACTTCTCCTGAGATGAATTCGTCGTGCCAGGGGTCGGCGCGACGTCAGTTGGGCCTTCAGTCTGTGCAGGGGCATCGTCGGACTTTTTGTCATCGCCTTTACCGCTGTAAAGGAACTGACCAATCATATCTTCCAGCACCATGGCCGATTTCGTATCCTGAATCACGCCGCCATCTTTAAGGATAGACGTTCCCAGCTCCGGATCTTCAAAGCCGACATTCAGCGCCAGGTACTGCTCGCCCAGCAGACCAGAAGTACGGATAGACAGAGAACTGGTATCCGGGATGTGGTTGTAGCGCTCTTCGATGTCCATTTCGACGCGCGGTAGATAGGTTTTGTCATCCAGCGTGATGTCTGAGACGCGGCCAATCACCACACCGCCAATACGCACCGGGGAACGTGCCTTCAGACCCCCGATATTATCGAAAGTCGCATAGAGACGATAAGTGGGTTCAGTCCGAATGGAGGTGATATCCGCCGCTCTGAGACAGATAAACAGCGCAGCCAGCAGTGCCAGCAACAGAAACACACCTACCCAAATTTCACTTTTTCTTGTTTGCATGAACTCAATTCCCAAACATCAGTGCGGTGAGCACAAAATCCAGGCCAAGTACGGCCAGCGACGAATGAACCACAGTGCGCGTGGTGGCGCGACTGATGCCCTCAGAAGTTGGTATCGCGTCATAACCATTGAACAACGCAATCCAGGTCACAGTCACGGCAAACGCCACGCTCTTAATCAGGCAGTTCACCAGGTCCATACGCAGATCGACAGCGTCCTGCATCGCGGACCAGAAGAAACCAGCATCAATACCTTTCCACTGGACGCCAACCAATGAACCGCCCCAAATGCCGACGGCCACAAACAGGATGGTCAGCAGCGGCAGAGAGATAACCCCGGCCCAGAAGCGCGGAGCAATCACGCGACGCAGCGGGTCGACCGCCATCATCTCCATGCTGGAGAGCTGTTCCGTTGCGCGCATCAGACCGATTTCAGCCGTTAACGCAGAACCCGCTCGACCGGCGAAAAGCAGCGCCGCTACAACCGGGCCAAGTTCGCGCAGCAGCGAAAGCGCCACCAGCATACCGAGACTGGTTTCCGCACTGTAAGTCGTCAGAACCAGATAGCCCTGCAGCCCAAGAACCATGCCGATAAACAGACCCGACACGATGATAATCAGCATCGATAACACGCCGACATTATAGAGTTGACGTATCAGCAGCGGAGAATGCTTACGGAATTCCGGCTTACCCATCAGCGCATTGAATAACATCAACCCGGCACGCCCGAACGTCCTGATGGTTTTTATGCCACGGTGTCCAAGGGCGGCCAACGCATTTAACAGCATCAGCGCTTAACTCCCTATTCCCAGTAAATCATGATGATAGTCGCCCGCCGGATAGCGGAACGGTACGGGACCATCGGCAATCCCATCAAGGAACTGACGAACGCGCGGATCGCTGTTGTTTTGCAACGCCTGAGCGCCACCGTGGGCGACGATTTTTTTATCCGCCACAATGTAAGCGTAATCCGCGATACTCAGCACCTCGGGCACATCGTGCGAAACCACGATGCATGTGACACCCAGCGCGCTGTTCAGTTCTGAAATCAGCTTCACCAGCACGCCCATAGTAATAGGGTCCTGACCAACGAAGGGCTCGTCGAACATGATTAAGTCCGGTTCCAGAGCAATTGCGCGCGCCAGCGCAGCGCGACGCGCCATCCCGCCTGAAAGCTCCGAAGGCATGAGTTTTGCTGCCCCACGCAGGCCCACCGCCTCAAGCTTCATCATCACCGTCGTTTTCAGCAGTTCAGGAGGCAAACGGGTATGTTCACGCAGCGGGTAAGCGACATTATCAAAGACATTCATGTCGGTGAATAACGCGCCCGACTGAAACAGCATGCTCATCCGCTTACGGACGGTATACAGGCGTGAGCGAGACATCGCCGGGACATTTTCACCGTCGAAGAGAATCTCGCCATGATCCGGTGGGATCTGTCCACCGATCAAACGCAGCAGCGTGGTTTTACCGATACCAGAGGGGCCCATGATCGCCGTGATCTTGCCCCGTGGCACCGTCAGCGTGATGTCTTCAAATATCAATCGATTGCCGCGCGAGAAGCTAACGTCACGGACATCGACTAAATTCGCCATCGTTTGGCTCATTTAAAGTTCCTTTCTTTCCCGTTAAGGTTAAGCATGGCGCTTAATTCAGCCTTAAACCCGACATTTTTACAGAATATTATCCGCGCAGGTTAGCGAAAGCTGGCATTTGTTTTACTTTTCCGGCGCATAAAGTCAAAATTAGGAATTCGTTACGTCTACAGACTGCATGCGGCGCCAGAGATTCATTCTCAGTGGACCGGCGAGTATACCTGAATAAAGGATTTTTGATGCTTTTAGCAACGGCACTGTTAATAATTGGTTTACTGTTGGTGGTCTACAGTGCTGACCGTTTGGTTTTTGCCGCATCCATCCTTTGCCGACTCTTTGGTATACCGCCTTTGATTATCGGGATGACGGTGGTGAGCGTGGGAACATCGCTCCCGGAAATTATCGTCTCCGCTTCCGCCTCGCTTCACGGTCAGATCGATCTCGCCATCGGAACGGCAATCGGCTCTAATATCGTTAACATTTTATTGATTCTTGGCCTCGCTGCGTTGCTGCATCCATTTCGCGTGGATTCTGATGTTCTGCGCCGCGAATTGCCGCTAATGTTAATTGTCAGCCTGCTGGCAGGGTATGTGCTTTATGATGGGCAACTCACCTTTGACGACGGCATTTTACTGCTGGCGCTGGCGATCATCTGGCTGCTGTATATCGTTAAAATCGCCCGACTGGCGGAAAAACAAGGTGATGACAGCCTGACACGTGAACAAGTCGCTGAACTTCCGCGTGAAGGCACTCTGCCCGTTGCCCTGCTGTGGCTGGGTGTTGCACTTATTATTATGCCGATGTCCACCCGCATGGTCGTCGATAACGCCACGGTGCTGGCCAACTATTTCGCAATCAGCGAACTGACCATTGGCCTGACCGTGATTGCGATCGGCACCAGCTTGCCAGAACTGGCCACAGCGATAGCGGGCGCACGCAAAGGCGAAGGTGATATTGCGATTGGCAATATCATTGGCTCGAATATCTTCAACATCGCGATCGTAATGGGTTTACCCGCGCTGATTGCGCCAGGGGCCTTTAATCCGCTGGCTTTCTCCCGCGATTACGGAGTGATGCTGTTAGTCAGCGTGATTTTCGCCCTGCTCTGCTGGCGGCGGAAACAACAGATAGGCAAAGGGGCTGGCGCCTTGTTGACGGGTGGTTTTATCGTATGGATGGCGATGCTGTACTGGCTGTCGCCTCTTCTCTCTGGGTAAACGGAAACGCATTATGTCGCAAATAGAATTGCAGCCGGGTTTTGACTTTCAGAAAGCAGGCAAAGAAGTTCTGGAGATTGAACGTGAAGGTCTGGCGCAGTTAGATCAATATATTAATCAGGACTTTACTCATGCATGCGAGAAAATATTCTCCTGTTCGGGCAAAGTCGTGGTGATGGGGATGGGCAAATCGGGTCACATTGGCCGCAAAATGGCCGCGACCTTTGCCAGTACCGGAACATCCTCTTTCTTCGTGCATCCAGGTGAAGCGGCGCACGGCGATCTCGGAATGGTTACGCCGCAGGATGTGGTTATTGCGCTGTCCAACTCCGGCGAATCCAACGAAATACTGGCGCTGATCCCCGTGCTGAAACGTCTGCACGTTCCGCTCATTTGCATGACCAGCCGCCCAGAAAGCAGCATGGCGCGCGCGGCGGATGTTCACCTGTGCGTAAAAGTGCCGAAAGAAGCCTGCCCGCTTGGCCTGGCACCGACCTCCAGTACCACCGCGGCGCTGGTGATGGGTGATGCGCTCGCCGTAGCCCTGCTCGAAGCGCGTGGATTCACCCCAGAAGATTTCGCCCTTTCCCACCCAGGCGGCGCGCTGGGACGTAAACTTCTGTTGCGGGTGAACGATATTATGCACACTGGCGCAGAGATCCCTCACGTCAGCAAAGACGCCTCGCTGCGTGATGCCTTACTGGAGATCACGCGTAAAAACCTCGGTATGACGGTCATCTGTGACGACCTGATGAAGATCGAAGGGATCTTCACCGACGGTGATTTACGTCGTGTGTTTGATATGGGCGTTGACGTGCGCACTTTAGGCATCGCCGACGTCATGACACCCGGCGGGATCCGGGTGCGTCCCGGAACGCTGGCGGTTGAAGTTCTAAACCTGATGCAGTCTCGTCATATTACCTCAACCATGGTTGCCGATGGCGACCAACTGCTGGGTGTGGTACATATGCATGATCTTCTGCGCGCAGGCGTAGTGTAATGAAGGATAAAACAATGAGTAATGCGGGTGCATCCCTTGCAACCTGTTATGGCCCAGTCAGTACGCAAATGATGGCGCAGGCAGAAAAAATCCGCCTGCTGATTCTGGATGTTGATGGCGTACTGTCCGATGGCTTAATTTTTATGGGCAATAATGGCGAAGAGCTGAAAGCCTTTAATGTACGCGACGGCTACGGAATTCGCTGTGCGATCACATCCGGTATCGAAGTTGCTATCATCACCGGGCGTAAGGCTAAACTGGTAGAAGATCGCTGCGAAACATTGGGCATCACCCATTTGTATCAAGGCCAATCCGACAAAATGGTAGCGTTCAGGGATTTACTGGCGAAGCTTGCCATCGCACCTGAGAACGTAGCCTATGTTGGGGACGATCTGATCGACTGGCCAGTCATGGCCGAAGTCGGTTTGAGTATCGCCGTTGCCGACGCCCATCCTCTTTTGATCCCGCGCGCTGACTATGTCACCCGGATCAATGGCGGTCGCGGCGCCGTTCGTGAAGTATGCGATTTATTGTTGCTGGCGCAGGGCAAGCTTGATGAGGCCAAAGGGCAATCGATATGAGTAAAACCAGACGTTGGGTTATCATTCTGCTTTCACTGGCCGTGCTGGTCCTGATTGGCGTGAATATCGCTGACCGGGACGATACGCCCGATGAAGTCGTTAATACCAACGACCCAACCTACAAAAGCGATCACAGCGATACGGTAGTTTATAGCCCGGAAGGTGCCCTGAACTACCGTCTGATTGCGCAGCATGTAGAATATTTTTCCGATGACGGTATCTCGTGGTTCACCCAACCGGTGATGACCACATTTGATACCAACAAAATTCCGACGTGGTCGATTAAATCTGACCGGGCAAAATTGACGAATGACCGTATGCTTTATCTGTATGGTCATGTTGAAGTCAATGCTCTGACGCCAGACTCTCAACTGCGCAAAATTACTACGGATAACGCCCAGATAAACCTGGTCACCCAGGATGTCACGTCGCAGGATCTGGTGACGTTATACGGCACAACATTTAATTCCAGCGGTTTAAGAATGCGCGGGAACTTACGCAGCAAAAACGCCGAGCTGATTGAAAAGGTTAGAACCTCCTATGAAATTCAAAACAAACAAACTCAGCCTTAAATTTATCATTGCCAGCGCGCTGCTGGCCGCCAGTCTCCCCGCGCTTGCTGTGACGGGCGACACTGAGCAGCCGATTCATATCGAATCTGACACGCAGTCGCTTGATATGCAGGGTAACGTCGTCACCTTCACTGGCAACGTCGTCATGACCCAAGGCACGATCAAAATCAATGCCGATAAAGTGGTTGTCACCCGTCCGGGCGGCGAGCAGGGCAAAGAGATTATTGATGGCTACGGCAATCCGGCAACGTTCTATCAAATGCAGGATAACGGCAAGCCAGTGAAAGGCCATGCGTCTCATATGCACTATGAGCTGGCGAAAGATCTCGTTATCCTGACCGGGAATGCCTATCTGGAACAGCTGGATAGCAATATCACCGGCGATAAGATCACGTATCTGGTGAAAGAGCAGAAAATGCAGGCATTCAGCGACAAAGGTAAGCGCGTCACCACCGTTCTGGTTCCGTCTCAGCTGCAAGACAAGAACAAAGACCAGGCCCCGGCACAGAAAAAGAGTAACTAATTCGTTATGGCAACTTTAACTGCAAAGAACCTCGCCAAAGCCTATAAAGGCCGCCGCGTCGTGGAAGATGTCAGTCTGACCGTGAACTCCGGCGAAATCGTTGGCCTGTTGGGTCCAAACGGTGCGGGTAAAACCACCACCTTTTATATGGTGGTCGGGATTGTCCCGCGCGATGCTGGCAACATTATCATTGATGATGAAGACATCAGTCTTCTGCCACTGCATGCGCGTGCCCGTCGCGGTATTGGCTATTTGCCGCAGGAAGCGTCGATTTTCCGCCGCCTGAGCGTATTCGACAACCTGATGGCGGTTCTGCAAATCCGTGACGATTTGACCTCCGAGCAGCGTCAGGATCGTGCAAATGAGCTGATGGAAGAGTTTCACATCGAACATTTACGCGACAGCCTGGGCCAGGCCCTTTCCGGTGGTGAACGCCGCCGCGTCGAAATAGCCCGTGCCCTGGCAGCAAATCCGAAATTTATCCTGCTGGATGAACCTTTTGCGGGCGTCGATCCAATCTCCGTTATCGACATCAAGCGTATTATCGAGCATTTGCGCGACAGCGGCCTCGGTGTGCTCATCACTGACCACAACGTACGTGAAACGCTGGCGGTTTGTGAACGTGCTTATATCGTCAGCCAGGGCCATTTAATCGCCCACGGCACTCCGTTAGAAATCCTCGAAGACGAGCATGTGAAGCGCGTGTACCTTGGGGAAGACTTCAGACTCTGATAGGGTAGAGGTTAAGTCACGCCAAAGCGGGGAAAAACGCTCTGAACATGAAGCAAGGTTTGCAATTAAGGCTCAGCCAGCAACTGGCGATGACGCCACAGCTACAACAGGCGATCCGTCTGTTGCAGTTGTCCACGTTAGAACTTCAGCAGGAACTCCAGCAAGCGCTGGATAGCAATCCTCTGCTGGAGCAAACCGATCTTCATGACGAGGTAGATACCCAGGAAAAGCAGGACACCGAATCCCTTGATACGGCAGATGCTCTCGAACAAAAAGAGATGCCGGACGAGTTACCGTTAGACGCCAGCTGGGATGAAATCTACACCGCCGGAACCCCTTCTGGCACACGTGCTGATTACCAGGATGACGAGCTTCCGGTTTATCAGGGCGAAACCACCCAGTCGTTACAGGATTACCTGATGTGGCAGGTGGAGCTCACGCCTTTCACCGAAACCGATCGCGCGATTGCCACCTCCATTGTGGATGCCGTGGATGATACGGGCTATTTGACCGTCTCTCTGGAAGACATTCTTGAGAGCGTCGGCAACGGCGATATCGATCTTGATGAGATCGAAGCGGTTCTGAAACGCATCCAGCGTTTTGACCCGGTCGGCGTGGCGGCAAAGGATCTGCGTGATTGCCTGTTGATCCAACTTTCGCAATTTGCAAAAGAAACACCGTGGATTGATGAGGCCCGACTGATCATCAGCGAACATTTAGATCTGCTGGCGAATCATGATTTCCGATCCCTGATGCGTGTCACGCGCCTCAAAGAGGACGTGTTGAAAGAGGCGGTGAATCTGATTCAGTCGCTTGACCCGCGCCCCGGACAATCTATCCAGACCAGCGAACCTGAATACGTGATTCCTGACGTTCTGGTCAGAAAGCACAACGAACGCTGGACGGTAGAACTGAACTCCGACAGCATTCCTCGCCTGCAAATTAATCAGCAGTACGCCTCCATGTGCACCAGCGTGCGCAACGACTCCGACAATCAATATATTCGTAGCAATCTTCAGGAAGCGCGATGGCTGATCAAAAGCCTTGAGAGCCGAAATGATACGTTGCTACGTGTCAGTCGCTGTATTGTGGAACAGCAGCAGGCGTTTTTTGAAAAGGGCGAAGAATTTATGAAACCGATGGTGCTGGCGGATATCGCTCAGGCCGTCGAGATGCACGAATCGACCATTTCGCGCGTGACCACGCAGAAGTATCTGCACAGCCCGCGCGGCATTTTTGAGCTTAAGTATTTCTTCTCCAGCCATGTGAGTACCGAAGGCGGCGGCGAAGCCTCGTCAACGGCTATTCGAGCACTGGTGAAGAAGTTGATCGCAGCGGAAAACCCCGCGAAGCCACTGAGTGACAGTAAGTTAACCACCATGCTGTCCGACCAGGGTATTATGGTGGCACGTCGAACTGTTGCGAAGTATCGAGAGTCTTTATCCATTCCGCCGTCTAACCAGCGTAAACAACTGGTTTGACCCAACTGATAAGGAAGACACTATGCAGCTCAACATCACAGGACACAACGTCGAGATCACTGAAGCCTTACGCGATTTTGTGAATACGAAATTCGCCAAGCTTGAACAGTATTTCGAGAGGATCAATCAGGTCTACATTGTGTTGAAAGTGGAGAAAGTGACTCATATCTCGGATGCAACCCTGCATATAAACGGGGGTGAAATCCATGCCAGTGCGGAAGGGCAAGACATGTATGCGGCTATCGACGGCTTGATTGACAAGTTGGCACGACAGCTTAATAAACATAAAGATAAACTGAAACAACACTAATTGTCCGGGCAGTTAACGGGTGCAGGGCGGCCTGTTGTGAAACACAACAGGCCATTTGTACAGTTAGCGCTTAGGTGAAATTATGATGAACAACGATTCCTCGCTTCAATTGAGTAGTGTCCTTAACCAGGAATGTACCCGCAGTGGCGTTCACTGTCAGAGCAAAAAACGGGCTCTGGAAATTATCAGTGAACTGGCTGCAAAACAGTTAAGCCTGCCGCCTCAGGTGGTGTTCGAAGCTATTCTGACCCGTGAAAAAATGGGCAGTACCGGCATCGGCAATGGCATTGCCATTCCGCATGGCAAACTGGAAGAAGACACATTGCGCGCCGTGGGCGTCTTTGTGCAGCTCGAAACGCCAATCGCCTTTGATGCGATTGATAACCAGCCGGTTGATTTGCTGTTCGCGTTACTGGTGCCCGCTGACCAGACCAAAACCCATCTGCATACGCTTTCGCTGGTGGCTAAACGTCTGGCAGATAAAACCATTTGCCGCCGTCTGCGCGCAGCCCAAAGTGATGAAGAGTTGTACCAAATTATCACCGAAGCGGAAGGCAATCAGGATGATGCGTAACCAGGCGATGGCCTTCACATCTGCAGTCGTGAGGAGAAACGGAACATGGTGCTGATGATCGTCAGCGGTCGTTCTGGCTCGGGTAAATCCGTGGCCCTGCGAGCGCTCGAAGATATGGGATTTTACTGCGTCGATAACCTCCCGGTGGTACTGCTGCCCGACCTGGCGCGAACGCTCGCGGACCGGCAGATTTCTGCCGCCGTCAGTATCGACGTGCGCAATATGCCGGAATCCCCGGAAATTTTCGAGCAGGCGATGAACAGCCTGCCGGAGAACTTCACGCCTCAGCTGCTGTTCCTGGACGCTGACCGTAACACGCTGATTCGTCGCTACAGCGACACCCGTCGTTTGCACCCGCTGTCCAGCAAGAATCTGTCGCTTGAAAGCGCCATCGACGAAGAGAGCGACCTGCTGGAACCGCTGCGTTCCCGCGCGGATCTGATTGTCGATACCTCCGAGATGTCGGTGCATGAGCTGGCGGAAATGCTGCGTACCCGCCTGTTGGGCAAACGCGAGCGTGAGCTGACGATGGTGTTCGAATCCTTCGGCTTCAAACACGGTATTCCGATCGATGCAGATTATGTGTTCGACGTACGCTTTCTGCCGAACCCGCACTGGGACCCAAAACTGCGTCCGATGACCGGTCTGGACAAGCCAGTGGCCGCGTTCCTCGACCGACACACAGAAGTTCACAATTTTATTTACCAGACGCGAAGCTACCTTGAGCTATGGTTACCTATGCTGGAAACCAACAACCGCAGCTACCTGACCGTGGCGATTGGTTGTACCGGCGGTAAACATCGTTCGGTGTATATTGCCGAGCAGCTGGCTGATTATTTCCGCTCACGCGGTAAAAACGTTCAGTCTCGCCATCGCACGCTGGAAAAACGTAAAACATGACCGTAAAACATACTGTTGAAATCACCAATAAGCTGGGCATGCACGCCCGCCCGGCGATGAAGTTGTTTGAACTGATGCAGGGATTTGACGCTGAAGTGCTGCTGCGTAACGATGAAGGCACCGAGGCCGAAGCCAATAGCGTGATTGCGCTGCTGATGCTGGATTCGGCAAAAGGACGTCAGATTGAAGTAGAAGCGACCGGCCCGCAGGAAGTGGAAGCGCTGGCAGCGGTGGTCGCGCTGTTCAACGCCGGATTTGATGAGGACTGAGTCCTCATCTAATACAATTTATTCCCCGTCATAAACGCTTCCCCGCCTAGCTGGCGCATCTGGCGCATAATCCACGCCTGACGGCTGTGGACATACCCTGACGGGGCATTCGCTTTAAAGCGAATTGGATTGGGTAGAACGGCCGCCAGAAGTGCAGCCTCGGAGATCGTCAGGCGACTGGCGGGTTTGTGGAAATAGCGCTGTGCTGCCGCCTCGACGCCAAACACGCCATCACCAAACTCGGCGATATTCAGGTACACCGTCAGGATGCGTTTTTTACTCCACACCGTTTCCATGCCCAACGTCAGGCCAGCTTCCAGCCCTTTTCGCACCCAGCTTCGTCCATCCCACAAAAACAGGTTTTTCGCCGTTTGCTGAGAGAGCGTCGACGCGCCGCGCACGCGGTTTTCGTTGCGCTCATTATGCGCCAGCGCTTTTTCAATCGAAGAGATATCAAAACCCCAGTGGTCCGGGAATTTCTGATCTTCTGCCGCAATCACCGCCAACCCCATCCACGGGGAAATCTCGTCCATACTCACCCAGTCAGAGTGCGCCACATAGCTGAAATCGCCCGTCAGCCACGCGCCGAGCTGCCGCTCTACCATTACCGCAGAAAACGGCACCGGCAGAATACTGAATAGCGCGATACCGCCGCCCCAAAAGACGGCCAGAACCAGCACTGCGCGCAGCAAAATGCGTTTCACCCAGCCGACAAGCGACCTTTTTTTACTCACCGGGAAAGCACCAGTACACGTTCAACCAGCTTCTCAATACCGATTGCCGCTTCCGCGATGTTTTGCGCCAGCATATACGCTGGAGTGGTGACGATTTTATTGTCCTCGTCGACAACGATGTCTTCCACCGGGCAAGGCACGTGCTCACCGCCCATCTCTTCGATCAACTCAGCCGTATCGATATCGGTGCCGATAGTGAGGCGCAGCGGGAAATCAAAAATTTTAGGCAACATCGCGGGGGCGATGCACATGAAACCCAGCGGCTTCCCCGCAGCGTGCATCATCTGGGCCAAATTTTTCAGCCCGTCATCGACCCGACATTCGCTGCCCTGGCTCGCAAAATTGCTCAAATTTTTTGCCGCGCCAAAACCACCAGGCACGATCAGGGCATCCAGTTCATCGGCGTTGGCCAGTGACAGAGGCTGGATATTGCCGCGAGCGATACGCGCCGCTTCAATCAGAACATTACGCGTTTCGGACATCGGCTCACCGGTGAGATGATTGATGACATCCAGCTGATTTTTATCTGGCGCAAAACAGACAGCTTCTGCGCCCTGCTTCGCCAGCGCGAGCAGCGTCAGAACTGATTCGTGAATTTCTGCGCCGTCATAAACGCCGCATCCGCTCAGTACTACACCCACCTTTTTCATTTTGCCGCCCTTCTCTTCAACTGTTTGAAGCATATTAATAATTCTGATTAAAACGCTATGCTTCACACATTTCACTGATTCCCGTAACAAATCATTTAAGATTTGCTATCTTATCTGCGTGCGGCCTAAATTTTCAGGCAGCGTCCATGCGAAAACAACACAAAAAATCCGGCGCGGCCACGATTTCCCTGGTGTTGGCGCAGTATTTCGCGCACCCCGGTCTAACCGGGGTCATTTTTTTGTACTTTCCACCCACGCTTTCAGCACATTCACGTCGTTTTGCCACTCTTGTTTCATCTCCTCAACCCACTCACCCACGTTATCCCACCATGCGGGTAAATCCGGAGACTGGATCTGCTGGCCCAACTGCTGCAAATGGCGCAATCCTATCGATCCAGCAGCACCTTTGATTTTATGACCTTCTTCGACAATGCCTTTCTGGTCGCGAGCCGTCAGATTGGATTCCAGCACGCTTAAATAACCCGGCATCATTTTCTCAAACACCGCCAGGCCATCGGTAATCAGCTTTGGACCCACCAGTTCGATGTACTGCTCAAGCATGGCGATATCCAGAAGCGATTGTGCTTTTTCACTCTCTACAGGCGTCATCATGTTTTCCTCTTCATCACAGGTGTCCCAGAATTTCTTGATCATGGCGGTCAGGGCGGGCACTGCCAGCGGCTTGCTGAGCACATCGTCCATGCCGGCATCGAGGTACTCTTTTTTGTCCTTCAGCACGTTGGCAGTCAGTGCCACCAGCGGCGGCAGCTCATCGCGAGCGTAACGACGCGTCAGTTCGCGCGAAATATCCAGCCCGGTCATATCTGGGAGCTGAATATCCAGCAGCACGAGGTCATATTCGCCAGGCGTGAACATCTCCAGCGCGGCGGTACCGGTCATCGCCACATCCACGCTGTTGCCCAGTTTTTCCAGCACGGAACGCGCGACAATCACGTTCAGCTCAATATCTTCGACCAGCAGGACGTGCAATGCAGGTAACGGCAAATCGTCATTTTCGAAGGTGTCTTCAACTTCTTCAGCAACCGCCGGAGCGTGGACCGTCAGCGTAAAGAGAGAGCCTTTGCCCTGTTGACTGGATACGGTGATATCCCCGCCCATGCTTTTCGCCAGACGGCGCGATACTGCCAGGCCGATCCCGGTTCCCGTCGCCGGTTTACCGCCATTGCTGTCTTTCACCTGGTAATACATGGCGAAGATTTTGTCCTGCTCTTCCTGCGGAATACCGATGCCGGAATCTTCGACTTCAAAGTGCAGCATATCCCCTTCGTCAAAGCGAATGCGCACCACCACTTCCCCTTTCTGAGTGAACTTGACGGCGTTGCTGATGAGATTCCACAGGATCTGACGCAGACGCGTCCCGTCCGTCACCACCTTATGCGGCAACGGCAGCGAAGGCTCCAGTACAAACCTCAGCCCTTTTTGCTGCGCCTGGAGCCCGGAAAGGTTCTCCAGATCGGCGAGGAACCCGGTAAAGTCTACAGGCTGGTTATCCAACTGGACTTTACGACGCTCCATCTTATCCATATCGATAATATCGTTGAAAATATTCCCCAGCGTCACCGCAGAAACATGGATGGTCTTGAGATACTTTTCCTGCTCGCTGGTCAGCTCAGTATCGAGAAGAATACGGCTCAGGCCAACGATGCCGTTCAGCGGTGTACGCAGCTCATGGCTGATCGTGGAGATAAAGGTGGTCTTGTCGCGGCTGGCGCGCTCAAGTGCATCCTGATAGCGCTTACGCTCGGTAATATCGCGGCCAAAGCCCATCAGCCCGTGGCGCTTGCCCACGCGATCGTAATACGGCACTTTGCGGATTTCGAAGCAGGCTTTACGCCCGTCGGGATAATCCAGCCACTGTTCGTAAGTCAGCGAGACGTTGTGACGGAACACCTTTTCGTCGGTTTCGATAACTTTGGCCGCCGCTTCCTCAGAATAGACATCCTGCGGTTTGAGGTGAACCAGCTGTTTTTCACTTTTCCCTGTTAGCAGCTCCATCGCCCGATTGCAGCCGGAAAACTCTTTATCTTCATTGCGATAGAAAACCAGATCCGGTGAAGCGTCGAGGAAAGAACGCAGGAAAGAGGATTGTTGTTCAAGCTGGATTTGCGTGACTTCACGCTCTTTCATCTCCACCTTCAGCTGTTCAAGCGTTGCCTGACGTTCAGCCTCTGCTTTTTCACGATCCGAGATTTCCTGATTCAGTTGCGCAATATTGTCTTTGAGCTGGACGTTAAGCTTCAGGTCACGCTCGCGCATCTCTTCCAGTTTTTGAACCAGCCGTGATAGACGCTGGCGCGACTCTTCCAGCTGTTCCACCACCACCGATAGGAAGTAGACCGCCCACGGGGTGATCAGCAGACCAAAGAAGATCGAGCGGATAACGTCGATACTTTCGACCTGGCCGTGCAGCACCATAGTGACAGCCATCTGCACGACAATCGCCAGTACCACCAGCGCCAGAGCTAACAGCAGTGAGAAACGTACCAGGCCGAGCTTCATCATCAGGTCGACGTAGTACTGCGCAAGCATACGAATTTGCTTCATAGGGGATCCCTTCACGACTTCATCGCTCAATAATACTCAAATTCGGGGCAAGGCGTTGAAGGTTGTGTGAAAAAGTGCGGAGTGAATCAGGAGAGAGCCTCACTCCCGGCGATGCGGGAGTGAGGAAACTGTACGATCAGGAGCGTCTGAGAAGCAGCCAGAGGCTTATCAGGAAGAACGAGGCACTCGGTAACAGCGCGCCAATCAGCGGAGGAATACCGTATACCAGGGTCAGTGGGCCGAAGATCTGGTCCAGCACGTAGAAGACAAAACCAAAGCTGATACCCGTGACCACGCGCACACCCATCGGCACGCTACGCAATGGCCCAAAGATAAACGACAGCGCCATCAGCATCATTACTGCAACTGACATCGGCTGGAAGATTTTGCTCCACATGTTGAGCTGATAACGCCCGGCATCCTGGCCGCTCGACTTCAGATACTTCACATATTGATGCAAACCGCTGATCGACAGCGCATCCGGGTCCAGCGCCACCACACCTAACTTATCTGGCGTCAGATTGGTCTTCCAGGTGCCTGAAACGGTTTGTGAACCGGTGATTTGCTTAGGGTCCTGCAGATTGGATTCATCCACCTGCGACAGACGCCACAGCTTCTTCGCCGGATCGAATTTCGCCGTCGTGGCATAACGCACTGACTGCAAACGACGCTGTTCGTTAAAGGCGTAAATGCTCACGCCGCCCAGTTCGTCATCGCCCTTCACCCGTTCGATATAAACGAAGTTGTTACCGTCTTTTGCCCACAGCCCTTGCTGCGTAGAGAGTAAAGAGCCGCCGTACATGGCTTGCGCACGATAATTACGCGCCATTTGTTCGCCCTGCGGTGCCACCCACTCGCCAATGGCCATAGTCAACAAGACCAATGGGATTGCGGTTTTCATCACCGACATCGCAACCTGCATACGGGTGAAACCAGAAGCCTGCATCACCACCAGCTCGCTGCGCTGGGCCAGCATGCCCAGCCCCAGCAATGCACCTAACAGCGCAGCCATCGGGAAGAAAATCTGCACATCTTTCGGTACGCTCAGAATGGTGTACATCCCGGCGCCCAGTGCGTCATAACTCCCCTGCCCGGCCTTTTTCAGCTGGTCGACAAACTTGATAATGCCGGAGAGCGACACCAGCATGAACAGCGTCATCATGATAGTGGTAAAAATGGTTTTACCGATATAGCGGTCTAGAACGCGAAACGCCTGCATTACACCGCTCCTTTACGCGTGAAGCTGGCACGCACGCGACGCATCGCCACGCTGTCCCACATGTTTAATGCCACTGCCAGCAACAGGTACAGGCCGTTGACCACCCACGTCCAAATCATCGGATCGAGTTTACCTTTGCCGCCATTAGACTTAATTGACGTTTGCAGCAGGAAGAACACCAGATACAGCAACATAGCCGGGAGCATTGACAGTACACGGCCCTGTCGCGGGTTGACCACGCTCAGCGGCACGACCATCAGTGCCATCATAAACACCGTGAATACTAGCGTCAGGCGCCAGTGCAGCTCTGCTCTAGCGCGGTTGGTATCGGTATTCATCAGGGTCCGCATGTCCATCTGCTCGGTATCCGTCGGATCGAGCGCCACGTTCTGATGGCCAATAATTGCCTGATAGTTCTGGAAATCGGTAATACGGAAGTCACGAAGCAGCGCAGTGCCTTCAAAGCGGGTGCCTTTGTTCAGCGTCACCACCTGAGAACCGTCTTTACGCTGCGAGAGCTGACCGGAATCCGCCACTACAACGGATGGGCGAGCATTGCCTTTGGTGCGGATTTGCGCCAGGAAAACATCGTTGAAGGTGCTACCGTTAACGCTTTCAATAAAGAGTACCGAACTGCCATCAGTGGCTTGCTGGAACTGGCCTTGCGCTAACGCCGCCATGCCAGGATTCGCTTTGGCTTCTGCCAGCACTTCATCCTGATGCCGGGATGACCACGGCCCGGCCCACATCACGTTCACCGCCGCAACGATACCCGTGAATAACGCCAACACCATCGCGGCCTTCACCAGCACGGCTTTACTCAAGCCGCAAGCGTGCATGACCGTGATTTCACTTTCAGTATAGAGTCTCCCCAGCGTCATGAGCAGGCCGAGGAAAAGGCTAAGCGGCAGAATAAGCTGCGCCATTTCAGGCACGCCTAATCCGAGCAGAGAAAGCACCAGATTTGTTGGGATTTCGCCGTCTACCGCCGCGCCAAGGATCCTGACTAACTTCTGACAGAAAAAGATCAGAAGTAAGATGAAAAGGATCGCCAGCTGGCTTTTGAGCGTCTCCCGCACCAGATATCTTATGATTATCACTTTAAATACGCCCGTAAAAACCCGTCTCTTTGCTGGAAAATTGCTTGTTTCATGGCTTAAACGTCATTTATTCTCTTGAGTCGTCGAAAACATCGCTAAGATTAAAAAACTCGGCGGTGTCGCGCTTCAGGATAATTTTTGACGTGTCGAAACCGTAGTAACGTAAGATTAACACGAAGTCACCACAACAGCGGACATGAGTTACGAAAGGTTTCAATTCTATCCGTAGCAGCCGTCGTTGTCTTTAAGATTCAGGAGCGTAGTGCATGGAGTTCAGTGTAAAAAGCGGTAGCCCGGAGAAACAGCGGAGTGCCTGTATCGTTGTGGGCGTCTTTGAACCACGCCGACTCTCCCCGATCGCCGAACAACTCGATAAAATCAGTGACGGCTATATCAGCGCCCTGCTGCGCCGTGGCGAACTGGAAGGCAAACCTGGGCAGACGCTGTTGCTGCACCATGTTCCCAACGTGCTGTCCGAGCGCATTCTGCTGATTGGTTGCGGCAAAGAGCGCGAGCTTGATGAGCGCCAGTACAAGCAGGTCATTCAGAAAACCATCAATACCCTGAATGATACAGGTTCAATGGAAGCCGTCTGCTTCCTGACCGAACTGCACGTCAAAGGTCGCAACACTTACTGGAAAGTACGTCAGGCCGTTGAGACCGCGAAAGAGAGCCTCTACAGTTTTGATCAGTTGAAGACCAACAAAAGCGAACCGCGTCGTCCGCTGCGTAAGATGGTCTTTAACGTCCCGACTCGTCGCGAGCTAACCAGCGGTGAACGCGCCATTCAGCACGGTCTGGCGATTGCCGCCGGTATCAAGGCCGCGAAAGACCTCGGCAACATGCCGCCAAACATCTGCAACGCCGGTTATCTGGCTTCGCAGGCGCGTCAGCTGGCAGATACCTATAGTAAAAACGTCGTCACCCGCGTCATCGGCGAACAGCAGATGAAAGAGCTGGGGATGCACTCATATCTCGCCGTCGGTAATGGTTCGCAAAATGAATCGCTGATGTCGGTCATTGAGTACAAAGGCAATCCGTCCGAAGACGCGCGCCCTATCGTGCTGGTCGGCAAAGGGCTGACCTTTGACTCCGGTGGTATCTCCATCAAGCCTGCCGAAGGCATGGATGAGATGAAGTACGACATGTGCGGCGCGGCAGCGGTTTACGGCGTAATGCGGATGGTCGCAGAACTTCAGTTGCCAATTAACGTTATTGGCGTGCTGGCGGGCTGCGAAAACATGCCAGGCGGTCGCGCATATCGCCCAGGTGATGTGTTGACCACGATGTCCGGCCAGACTGTTGAAGTGCTGAACACTGACGCCGAAGGCCGTCTGGTGCTGTGCGACGTACTGACTTACGTTGAGCGCTTTGACCCTGAAGCGGTGATCGACGTGGCAACGCTGACCGGTGCCTGTGTGATCGCCCTCGGCCATCACATCACCGGCCTGCTGTCGAACCACAATCCGCTGGCCCATGAGCTTATCGGCGCGTCCGAGCAAGCGGGTGACCGTGCGTGGCGTCTGCCGCTGGGCGATGAGTATCAGGAACAGCTGGAGTCCAACTTTGCGGATATGGCCAACATCGGCGGTCGTCCTGGCGGGGCGATTACCGCAGGCTGCTTCCTGGCGCGCTTTACTCGCAAGTACAACTGGGCGCACCTGGATATCGCGGGCACCGCATGGCGCTCCGGCAAAGCCAAAGGCGCAACCGGTCGTCCGGTCGCTCTGCTGTCACAGTTCCTGCTCAACCGCGCCGGTTTTAACGGCGAAGAGTGATGTTAAATGCCGGGTGGCGGCTTCGCTACCCGGCATACAATATGGCTCGTAACCGTAGGCCCGGTAAGCGCAGCGCCACCGGGCAACCCGTTTAAAGTCACCCAAAGAAGCCCCATATATGAAGAATGCAACGTTCTACCTTCTGGACAACGACAACACCATCGATGGCTTAAGCGCCGTCGAGCAGCTGGTGTGTGAAATTGCCGCAGAACGTTGGCGCAGCGGTAAACGCGTTCTGATCGCCTGCGAAGATGAAGCGCAGGCGATTCGACTCGATGAAGCCCTGTGGGCAAGGCCGCCCGAAAGTTTTGTTCCGCATAATTTGTCGGGAGAAGGTCCGCGCGGCGGCGCACCGGTGGAAATCGCCTGGCCGCAAAAGCGTAACAGCAGCGCGCGCGATATTCTGATCAGCCTGCGTATCGGCTTTGCAGATTTTGCCACCGCTTTCACAGAAGTGGTAGACTTTGTCCCTCACGAAGATTCTCTGAAACAACTGGCGCGCGAACGCTACAAAGCGTACCGCCTGGCTGGTTTTAACCTGAATACGGCAACCTGGAAATAATGGAAAAGACATACAACCCACGAGATATCGAACAGCCGCTTTACGAGCACTGGGAAGAGCAGGGCTATTTCAAGCCTAATGGCGATGAAAGCAAAGAGTCCTTCTGCATCATGATCCCGCCGCCGAACGTCACCGGCAGTTTGCATATGGGTCATGCTTTCCAGCAAACCATCATGGATACCATGATCCGTTACCAGCGCATGCAGGGCAAAAATACCCTGTGGCAGGCTGGTACTGACCACGCGGGTATTGCTACCCAGATGGTGGTGGAACGTAAGATTGCCGCTGAAGAAGGTAAAACCCGCCACGACTACGGTCGCGAGGCGTTCATCGACAAAATCTGGCAGTGGAAAGCGGAATCTGGCGGCACCATTACCCGTCAGATGCGCCGTCTCGGCAACTCCGTGGACTGGGAGCGTGAGCGCTTCACCATGGATGAAGGCCTGTCCAACGCCGTGAAAGAAGTCTTCGTCCGTCTGTACAAAGAGGACCTGATTTACCGTGGCAAACGCCTGGTGAACTGGGACCCGAAACTGCGCACCGCGATCTCTGACCTGGAAGTTGAAAACCGCGAGTCTAAAGGCTCCATGTGGCACATCCGCTATCCACTGGCCGATGGCGCAAAAACCGCAGACGGTAAAGATTACCTGGTGGTTGCAACCACCCGTCCGGAAACCCTGCTGGGCGATACCGGCGTGGCCGTAAACCCGGAAGATCCACGCTATAAAGATTTGATCGGCAAGTTCGTGGTTCTGCCACTGGTGAATCGCCGCATTCCAATTCTGGGCGACGAACACGCTGACATGGAAAAAGGCACCGGCTGCGTGAAAATCACCCCGGCGCACGATTTCAACGACTACGAAGTGGGCCGTCGTCACGCCCTGCCAATGATCAACATTCTGACCTTTGACGGTGATATCCGTGAAAGCGCGGAAGTGTACGATACCAAAGGCGAAGAGTCTGACGTTTACTCGTCTGACATCCCGGCTGAATTCCAGAAGCTGGAACGTTTTGCCGCGCGTAAAGCGGTGGTTGCTGCCATCGACGCGCTCGGCCTGCTGGAAGAGATCAAACCTCACGATCTGACCGTGCCTTACGGCGACCGTGGCGGCGTGGTAATCGAACCAATGCTGACCGATCAGTGGTACGTCCGCGCTGACGTGCTGGCGAAACCGGCGGTTGAAGCGGTTGAAAACGGTGATATCCAGTTCGTACCGAAGCAATACGAAAACATGTACTTCTCCTGGATGCGTGATATTCAGGACTGGTGTATCTCTCGTCAGCTGTGGTGGGGTCACCGTATCCCGGCGTGGTATGACAACGACGGCAACGTATTCGTTGGCCGCACCGAAGAAGAAGTCCGTCTGGAAAACAACCTGGGTGCCGACGTGGCCCTGCGCCAGGACGACGACGTTCTGGACACCTGGTTCTCCTCCGCCCTGTGGACGTTCTCCACCCTCGGCTGGCCGGAAAACACCGACGCGCTGCGCCAGTTCCACCCGACCAGCGTAATGGTCTCTGGCTTTGACATCATCTTCTTCTGGATCGCCCGCATGATCATGATGACCATGCACTTCATCAAAGATGAAGACGGTAAGCCGCAGATTCCGTTCAAGACCATCTACATGACCGGTCTGATTCGTGATGATGAAGGTCAGAAGATGTCCAAATCCAAGGGTAACGTTATCGATCCGCTGGATATGGTTGACGGGATTTCACTGGCAGACCTGCTGGAGAAACGTACCGGGAACATGATGCAGCCGCAGCTGGCAGAGAAAATCGCCAAGCGCACCGAGAAGCAATTCCCGGACGGCATCGAGCCACACGGCACCGACGCCCTGCGTTTCACCCTGGCGGCGCTGGCCTCTACCGGTCGCGACATCAACTGGGATATGAAACGTCTGGAAGGTTATCGCAACTTCTGTAACAAGCTGTGGAACGCCAGCCGCTTCGTGCTGATGAACACTGAAGATCAGGATTGCGGCTTCAACGGCGGCGAAATGACCCTGTCTCTGGCGGATCGCTGGATCCTGGCGGAATTCAACCAGACCATCAAAGCGTACCGTGAAGCGCTGGATACTTATCGCTTTGATATCGCGGCAGGTATTCTGTACGAATTCACCTGGAACCAGTTCTGCGACTGGTATCTGGAGCTGACCAAGCCGGTCATGAACGGCGGTAACGAAGCGGAACTGCGCGGCACGCGTAACACGCTGATTACCGTTCTGGAAGGTTTGCTGCGCCTCGCGCACCCAATCATCCCGTTCATCACCGAAACCATCTGGCAGCGTGTGAAGGTTATCAAAGGCATTACTGCCGATACCATTATGCTGCAGCCATTCCCGGAATTCGATGCAGCGCAGGTTGATGAAGCAGCAGCATCCGATACCGAATGGCTGAAACAGGCGATTGTGGCAATCCGTAACATTCGTGCCGAGATGAACCTCTCTCCAGGCAAACCGCTGGAACTGCTGCTGCGCGGTTGCAGCGAAGCGGCGGTGCGTCGCGTGACCGAGAACAGTAGCTTCCTGCAGAACATGGCACGTCTGGAAAGCATCACCGTGCTGCCAGCCGATGACAAAGGTCCGGTCTCCGTGACCAAAATCATCGAAGGCGCCGAGCTGCTGATCCCAATGGCAGGGCTTATCGACAAAGAAACCGAACTGGCTCGTCTGGCAAAAGAAGTCGCCAAAGTCGAACTGGAAATCGGGAAAATCGAGAGCAAACTGTCTAACGAAGGTTTCGTTGCCCGTGCTCCTGAAGCGGTTATCGCCAAAGAGCGTGAACGTCTGGTGGCCTTCGCCGATGCGAAAGCGAAGCTGATTGAGCAGCAGGCGGTTATCGCTGCGCTGTAATTAAACGATCTGACTGAAAAGCCGGGGAATTTCTCCGGCTTTTTTATCGGGTCTTATAAAATAACCCTGGGCGACCATTCGGCTTAATATACCAATAATTATCACAACCATTAAAATGAAATTCTACCCATCTACCTTTGTCAAAATTTACGGAGAGAAGAGAATTTTTCTCAAGGCAATTCTCATTTGAGTCATCCACTTTAGCAAAGCAGGCTAAATCGCCATCACCTGATTTATCACCGTCAATAAACCCGCCACCAATATCCCAAAAAGTAATATAATAAGAAGTGGAAGCAGGGATGTTATATTTTTTCTTTAGTTCATCTTTATGATCAAGATACCAGTGAATTCGACCCCATTCGGTTAGGGGCATGTGGTCAACGATAATATCGTAGTATATCTTATCACTGAAACCACGCTCGCTCCCTCTAAAGAGTCCTTGGCTAAATCGAGGATCATAATCTAAATAGCCTCCGGCTCGAATAATCTTCACAGGGCGCAGATTCCAGAGAAAATAGCCACTTATCAGAATAATTAAAATACCATAAAAGATCTTATCTTTTTTACATCTCATTGTTAAATTCCACCACCAATATTAATATGGGCACTAAAATTAGTAAGGAATGGTTTGTATGCAAATTTGTTATGTTGCTGCAGAAAAAACCAAATCCGGAAGAAACGAAAGTTTTTATAGAGAGAATCTGTAATATCTTCCACCCCAAGACCAAAATGATCTTGGGCTCTAAAATAAAGCAAACAACTCCAAGACATAGCAAAACGGTGAAAATATACTAATGATATTTCCTGCGCATATACATCATGCACACTAATCCCCAGACCATTATATTTATCTTCAAATCTAATGAATTTAGGGAGGGTCGTATGTTTAATTGTTTTCATTAGAGCTGTAAAAAATTCAAACTCCAGACATGCTTGTTGCTTAGAGATTAACTGAGTATTTATTGTTTCTATTATTGTGTTTAAAACATCATTCGTACCAATACCCTCAACAATTTCCTTATAGGCACAATCAAGTTGCTCACTATGCCACGGCGTCCCATTTCCAAAACGAAAATGTTCAATAAGTTCGCTAATAAGATTAGCATATTTTCCATGTGCAAATTGAGTTGATAACTCCTTCATCTCATTAAAAAGAATAGCAGCACATCTTTGACGACTTATAGGTCTACCTGATGATGTATTTGTCGGGAAATTCATCCCGAGAGGCCGAAAAGAAGTTAACGAGTCAAACTCTAATAACCTGAATGGATCAACTTTCGCGGAAATATCTCGCAAACCCATTCTGAAAAAATCATTATCACTCAGGTCACCATACTGCATATCACTGATGTAATAATTTTCAAATCGATGAAAGGTTGAAAAAATGACTTTCGGAAACTGCGTTGATAAAAACATATCTAAATTCATGATTCATCATCCTAATGAATAAAAACACATCAATTTATTGACACTATTAATTTCACTTTAAACATCACCACAAATTAAACCGTAACTTAGCAAACAATAATAACCAAATATACAAGCACCTCAGTTTTTGAGCAGAAAGCTCCAGATATGAATTATCCTCGCTTGCACTCCCCTTTCTGCGGTGCTATTAACTGCAGTTGTGTGTCAATTTTTGTCATGAGTAATGCTATGAGCGTGATTACCCCCGTCGCTGCGGCTATGCGCCGGATTACAGTGCAAGACAACGCCGATATCGCTGCGGTTATCCGTGAAGTGTCTGCTGAGTACGGTCTTACGGCCGATAAGGGCTATACCGTTGCCGATCCTAACCTCGACGAGTTGTTTAAACTCTACAGCCAGCCGGGCCATGCCTACTGGGTGATTGAACAAAACGGCCAGGTCGTTGGCGGAGGCGGCATTGCCCCATTGAGCTGCAGTGAGCCGGATATCTGCGAGCTGCAAAAGATGTACTTCCTGCCGACAGTGCGCGGACAAGGCCTGGCGAAAAAGCTGGCACTTCTGGCGCTCGATCATGCCCGCTCACAGGGCTTCAAACGCTGCTACCTCGAAACCACTGCCTTCCTCAAAGAAGCTATCGGCTTGTATGAACATTTGGGCTTTGAACATATCGATGCACCACTGGGCTGCACCGGACACGTCGATTGCGAAGTCAGGATGCTGAAAACTCTGTAAATCCCATTCCTGCCCTCTTCTGTTAAGCGGCTGCAAACTGAATGCTCTACACTCTCAGTTCACACCAAAACAGGGGAAAGACGATGTCGAAGATAAAAAGCTATGCCGCGCCGCAGGCAGGTGCAGAACTTGAACTGTACGAATACGATGCGGGCGAGCTGAAGGCAGAAGACGTCGAAGTGCAGGTCGATTATTGCGGGATTTGCCACTCGGATCTGTCGATGATCGACAACGAATGGGGCTTCTCCAGCTATCCACTGGTTGCCGGACACGAAGTGATCGGCCGCGTGGTCGCACTCGGTACCGCTGCTCAGGATAAAGGGCTTAAAATTGGCCAGCGCGTCGGCATTGGCTGGACCGCCCGTAGCTGCGGCCATTGCGATGCCTGTATCAGCGGTAACCAGATCAACTGTCTGGAAGGCGCAGTTCCCACCATCCTTAATAAAGGCGGTTTCGCCGACAAGCTGCGCGCCGACTGGCAGTGGGTCATTCCGCTCCCGGACAGCATTGATATTGAATCCGCAGGCCCGCTGTTGTGCGGCGGTATCACCGTCTTCAAACCACTCCTGATGCATCATGTCACCGCCACCAGCCGCGTCGGCGTGATTGGTATTGGCGGTTTAGGTCACATCGCCATTAAGCTGCTGCATGCAATGGGTTGCGAAGTCACCGCATTCAGCTCCAATCCGGCGAAAGAGAAAGAAGTGCTGGCGATGGGGGCCGATAAGGTGGTCAATAGCCGCGACCCTGAACTGCTGAAAGCCCTGGCGGGTCAATTCGATTTGATCATCAACACCGTGAACGTCGATCTCGACTGGCAACCGTATTTTGAAGCGCTGGCCTATGGCGGGAATTTCCATACCGTCGGTGCGGTGCTGAAGCCGCTTCCGGTTCCGGCATTCACCCTGATCGGCGGCGATCGCAGCGTGTCCGGCTCAGCCACAGGTACACCATATGAATTGCGCAAACTGATGAATTTCGCGGGCCGCACCAAAGTGGCACCCACCACCGAACTGTATCCGATGTCGAAAATCAACGAAGCCATCCAGCACGTACGTGACGGTAAAGCCCGTTACCGCGTGGTGTTGAAAGCGGACTTCTAAGGCTAAATTGCCGGGTGGCGGCTGCGCCTTACCCGGCCTACGGTTAGGTTTTGTAGGCCCGGAAAGCGTAGCGCCACCGGGCATTTTTTTAACTACTGCGCCATTACAGCAAACACCTCTGCCACCGCCACCGCACCTGGATCGGTGACACCCTCCAGATTTTCTTTATTCACGTACGACGAACGCCCAGCTCCGGCTTTTTGCATGCTGGCAGTTGCTTCCGCGCCCTGTTTCGCTGCCTGAGCTGCAGCCTGAATATCGCCTGTTTGTAACGCTTCCAGCGCCGGTTGCAGCGCGTCGATCAATGTACGATCGCCGAGATCTGCCCCGCCGTACTGCTTCATTTGCGCCAACCCACTCAGCAAGGCCTCCGCCAGCGGTTTGCCGTCCTGTCGCTGCTGTCCGGCGGCGGTAAAGAAGATCGACATCAACACGCCGCTCGATCCGCCCATCACCGTCGCCAGCCGCTCGCCGATTAACAGCAGCAGTTTCGGCACATCGTTGAGCGGCAGTTGCTTCTCTTGCAACAACTGCGCAATATCCCGCGCGCCTTGCGCAAAGGTCGACCCCGTATCGCCGTCACCCACTTTAGCATCCAGGGCATTCAACCGATTTTCCAGATCGACCAGTGTTTGCGTTGCGCCCGCCACTAATGCTGCCACCTGAGCATTTTCAGACGGCACATACTCCACGCGATCCTGAATAGCCGTATGCTGCACCGTACGCAGTGGTGCAAACGCCACTGGCTTTTGCCAGCCGAGGGTTTCGACAGGCTCATTCAGCGCCTGCTCGAAGGTCTCATTCAGTTTGAGCAACGACAGGGAAAAGCCCTTCATATCCAGCGCACTCACCAGCGGCGCAGGGCCAATCAAATATGCAATCTGATCCTGCAACGCGGAATGCGCCAGCTCTTTTGTCAGCAGCGCCATCTCCAGCGCCGACACGCCGCCGAGGTTGTTAACTAGCACAGCAAACCGCCCATCACCCGCCTTTTCTTTTAGCGGTGCTATCAGCGTATCGATAATGGCTTTGCTGTTTTGCGTATCGACCACCGAAGCACCCGGCTCGCCGTGAATACCCAGACCCAGCTCGACATGTCCCTGCTTAATACGCCCCTCTTCGTCGTCACTGCCCGGTAGATTACAGGTCTGCATCGCCACGCCCAGGCTCCAGAGGTTATCGCAGGCCTGCTGTGCAATATCCCGGACGTCGCTTAGCGATTTACCTTTTTCCGCCGCATAACCGGCGATTTTATGGACCAACGCCGTACCCGCAATCCCGCGTGGCTGCTTGTTATCCGGCAGGGCGATATCATCGGCAACGATCACCATCTCCACTTTCAGCCCGTAGCGTTTGGCTTTTTCCGCTGCAAGACCGAAGTTCAGACGATCGCCGGTGTAGTTTTTGACGATCAGCAGACAGCCACGATCGCCCGTCACCGCCACGATGGCGTTCAGCACCGCATCTACGCTCGGCGAGGCAAACAGATCGCCGCACACCGCAGCGGTCAACATGCCCTTACCGACAAAACCGGCATGGGCGGGTTCGTGACCGGAACCCCCGCCAGATATCACCGCCACCCGACTTTTATCCCAGTCGCTGCGTGCCACCACGCGGATGGCCGGATCGATATCGAGTTTGACCAAATTACCGTGCGGCGCGGAAATCAGTATGCCTTCAATGGCGTCATTGACCAGCTGTTTGCGGTCATTAAAAAAGAATCTGGACATAGCCTTCCAACTTTTTGTGAATCGTATGCAAAAGCATAGTCTGCGCTGGGTAATGCGCCGCAAAGTCAGGAATTTACTGAGTCAATTTGCCGTCAGGTTGCCTATACTCGACGCAGGACAAAGAGAGGACGCGCACCATGAGTACACCATTGCTGATTGCCCGGACGCTGGATAAAGAGCTGTTCTTACTGCCAGGCATGGCGAACCGCCACGGGCTGATTACCGGCGCCACCGGGACAGGTAAAACCGTCACCCTGCAAAAACTGGCGGAGTCTTTTTCAAGTCACGGCGTGCCGGTTTTTATGGCCGACGTAAAAGGTGATTTAACCGGCGTGGCCCAGGAGGGCACGGCGTCGGAAAAACTGCTTGAGCGGCTGAAAAACATAGGTGTCACTGACTGGCAACCACAGGCGAATCCTGTGGTGGTGTGGGATATTTTCGGCGAGAAAGGCCATCCGGTGCGCGCGACCGTCTCAGATCTTGGCCCGCTGCTGCTGGCGCGGTTGTTGAATCTTAACGACGTCCAGTCTGGCGTGTTAAACATCATCTTCCGCATTGCCGACGATCAGGGCCTGCTGCTGCTCGATTTCAAAGATCTGCGCGCCATTACTCAGTACATCGGAGATAACGCCAAATCCTTCCAGAATCAGTACGGCAACATCAGCCCGGCATCTGTAGGCGCTATCCAGCGCGGACTGCTAACCCTCGGACAGCAAGGCGCAGAGCATTTCTTTGGCGAGCCGATGCTGGATATCAAAGACTGGATGCGCACCGACAGTAACGGCAAAGGGATTATCAACATTCTGAGCGCCGAGAAGCTTTACCAGATGCCAAAGCTCTACGCCGCCAGCCTGTTGTGGATGCTCTCTGAACTCTATGAACAGCTGCCGGAAGCGGGCGATCTGGATAAACCAAAGATCGTGTTCTTCTTTGATGAGGCGCATTTGCTGTTCAGCGACGCGCCGCAAGTGCTGCTGGATAAAATTGAGCAGGTAATCCGCCTGATCCGCTCAAAAGGGGTTGGCGTCTATTTTGTCTCGCAGAACCCTTCCGATATTCCCGATAACGTTCTTGGGCAGTTAGGGAATCGCGTGCAGCACGCCCTGCGTGCCTTTACCCCGAAAGATCAGAAAGCCGTCAAAGCAGCGGCGCAAACCATGCGTGCCAACCCGGCATTTGATACCGAAGCGGCGATTCAGGCGCTGGGGACTGGGGAAGCGCTGATTTCGTTCCTTGATGCCAAAGGCAGCCCGTCGGTCGTTGAGCGTGCGATGGTGATTGCGCCATTCTCAAGAATGGGGCCGGTGACGGACGATGAACGTAACGCCTTAATCAACCACTCACCAGTCTACGGCAAGTACGAGGATGAAGTAGATCGAGAGTCTGCGTTCGAGAGGCTACAGAAAGGCGTTCAGGCGAGCACCGAACAGCAGCAATCCCCAGCGACTAAAGGCGAAAACGTAGCCGTGGATGACGGCATTCTCGGCGGGCTGAAAGATATTCTGTTTGGCACTACAGGACCACGCGGCGGTAAACGCGATGGCGTGGTGCAAACGATGGCGAAAAGCGCCGCGCGGCAGGTGACGAATCAGATAGTGCGCGGCATGCTGGGAAGTTTACTGGGCGGTCGCCGCCGATAGCGGAGAGATCCACGGCGTGCCGAGCGCTGAGCCTTGTGCGCCGTACTGGTTCAGATAGCGATCCAGTTCGACCATCCCCATCCAGCGGTTCTCGCACCACAGCGGCGCGAGAAGCGTTGGGCGACGAGCGCTGGCGGAAATGCGGTGGTAAATCACCTCCGGTGGCGTGTGACGAATCATTTCGCCAGCCGTCACGGTGTACTCCTCCAGCGCGATGCCGTTTAATCGCCCGGCTTCCCAGGCTCTCGCCATCGTGCTGCCCGTCACGATATGCAGCGGATGGAGTTTAATGCCATCCACGCCTGTCTCAACGACTCTTTCAAGCGTTTCCAGGCCGTGCTGCTGCCCTTCTCCCGGCAGGCCGACAATCAGGTGGGAGCATACTTTTAGCCCGCGTTCACGCGCCAGTCGGGTGGTTTTCTGATAGCAGGCAAAATCGTGACCACGATTAATACGGTGCAGAGTTTTGTCATGCGCGGTCTGTAATCCCAGCTCTAGCCAGATTTCATACCCCAGATCTTTATATTCGCTGAGTAAATCCAGCACCGCTTCCGGTACGCAGTCCGGGCGCGTACCGACACACAAACCGACGATATTCGCCTGGCTCACGGCCTGCTGATACATTGAGCGTAATACCTGCACTTCAGCAAAGGTGCTGGTGTAGGCCTGGAAATAGCCCAGATACTGTTTTGCGCGGTTGACCAGGCTCGCCTGATGAGAGAGCTGCTCCGCAATAGAATTATGCTGCTGCGCCTCGTCAGCGAAAGAAGCCACATTACAGAAAGTACAGCCACCACGCCCGATGGTGCCGTCGCGATTTGGGCAGCTGAAACCGCCGTGCAGCGTGAGCTTGTGGACCTTTTGCCCGTAACGACGTGAAAGATCCCCACCAAACATATTGACTAATTTCTGTAACTGCATAATCTGATAGACCGTCCCGGAGAAAGGGGACAAGCCTGCCACTTTTAGCCTCTGTCGGCGATGACCTGGATCAATCGCCCTGGACGGCTATTATTCATTTGAATAAAAACTCACTATTACTGCAATTTCATTCATCACCCTGGCAATTACTTTTCCTTATGTTCTGATGGATTTTTTCACTTATCGCATCACAGCTGTAAAACAGTGTGATTATGCGTCCTGATCGCCAGTGCCAGATTATTATCCTGCAAAAATTCAGCCATTCAGCACGGTAAAGGGATAATACCGCTTTCAGATAGTGAGTCAGATCACACTCCCCAGGAGCATCCCCTTGGCTTTTGTGGATGTAAAAAGTGTTAAAATTCCTTTATATTCAATCAACTAATACCCCTTTAGCACATTTTTGTATAAATAAGATTGCCATTTGACCTGTGTATCAATTCCCGATAAGTTGGAAATCCGCTGGAAGCTTTCTGGATGAGCAGCCTGCTCATCATATTTATGCAGTAATTGAGATTCCCTCTGAAGCAAGTCCTCAAACTTGTTTGACCTGTGCGAAATGGAAATGAAGAGGGCGAATGCGAGGTGCGCGTATGAAACGCAAACCCCGTCGCCGCGCTCTTTCTGTGCCTGTGCGCCACGGTCCAGATAGGAATCCCGAAGAGCCTGGGGAGGTTCACTGATATGTTGTACGATAAATCCCTTGAGAAGGATAACTGTGGTTTCGGCCTGATCGCCCACATAGAAGGCGAACCTAGCCACAAGGTAGTGCGTACCGCTATACACGCACTGGCCCGTATGCAGCACCGTGGTGCAATCCTCGCTGATGGTAAAACCGGCGATGGTTGTGGCTTGCTGCTACAAAAACCGGATCGTTTCTTCCGAATCGTTGCGGAAGAACGCGGCTGGCGTTTAGCCAAAAACTACGCTGTCGGCATGCTGTTCCTGAATCAGGATCCTGAAAAAGCTGCCGCCTCACGCCGCATCGTCGAAGAAGAACTTCAACGCGAAACCCTGTCGATTGTCGGCTGGCGCAATGTGCCAACCAATGAAGGGGTGCTCGGTGAAATCGCCCTCTCCTCGCTGCCTCGTATTGAACAGATTTTTGTGAATGCGCCTGCGGGCTGGCGTCCACGCGATATGGAACGCCGTCTGTTTATTGCCCGTCGCCGTATCGAAAAACGTTTGCAGGAAGATAAAGAGTTCTACGTCTGTAGCCTCTCGAACCTGGTGAACATCTATAAAGGTCTGTGTATGCCGGCTGACCTGCCGCGCTTCTACCTGGACCTCGCGGACCTGCGTCTGGAATCGGCCATTTGCCTGTTCCACCAGCGCTTCTCCACTAACACCGTTCCTCGCTGGCCGCTGGCTCAGCCGTTCCGCTACCTGGCGCACAACGGTGAGATCAACACCATCACTGGTAACCGCCAGTGGGCGCGTGCGCGTACCTATAAGTTCCAGACCCCGCTGATCCCGGATCTGCATGATGCCGCGCCGTTCGTTAACGAAACGGGTTCCGACTCCAGCTCGATGGATAACATGCTTGAACTGCTGCTGGCCGGCGGGATGGATATCGTGCGTGCGATGCGCCTGCTTGTTCCGCCAGCCTGGCAGAACAACCCAGATATGGACCCGGATCTGCGCGCATTTTTCGACTTTAACTCCATGCACATGGAGCCGTGGGACGGCCCGGCGGGCATCGTGATGTCCGATGGACGCTACGCAGCCTGTAACCTCGACCGTAACGGTCTGCGCCCGGCGCGCTACGTCATCACTAAAGACAAGCTGATCACCTGCGCCTCCGAAGTCGGGATTTGGGATTATCAGCCTGACGAAGTGGTCGAAAAAGGCCGCGTCGGCCCAGGCGAACTGATGGTTATCGATACTCGTGCGGGCCGTATTCTGCACTCAGCCGAAACCGATTATGATTTGAAAATCCGTCATCCTTACAAAGAGTGGATGGAGAAAAACGTCCGCCGCCTGGTGCCGTTCGAAGATCTGCCGGACGAAGATGTCGGCAGCCGTGAGATGGACGACGATACGCTCGCCAGTTTCCAGAAACAATTTAACTACAGCGCTGAAGAGCTGGATTCCGTCATCCGCGTACTGGGTGAAAATGGCCAGGAAGCGGTCGGTTCGATGGGTGACGATACGCCATTTGCCGTGCTCTCCAGCCAGCCACGCATCGTGTACGACTACTTCCGTCAGCAGTTTGCGCAGGTGACAAACCCGCCAATCGATCCGCTGCGTGAAGCCCACGTTATGTCGCTGGCCACCAGCATTGGCCGCGAGATGAACGTCTTCTGCGAAGCCGAAGGCCAGGCGCACCGCCTGAGCTTTAAGTCGCCGATTCTGCTGTACTCCGATTTCAAACAGCTCACCACCATGACCGAGGAGCACTACCGCGCCGACACGCTCGATATTACCTTTGACGTGACCGAAGCGAGCCTCGAAGAGACGGTGAAAGCTCTGTGCGATCAAGCTGAGCAGATGGTGCGTAACGGCACCGTTCTGCTGGTGCTGTCCGACCGTAATATTGCCAAAAATCGCCTGCCGGTTCCGGCACCGATGGCGGTGGGCGCTATCCAGACCCGTCTGGTGGATAAAAACCTGCGCTGCGATGCCAACATCATCGTAGAAACCGCAAGCGCCCGCGACCCGCACCACTTTGCCGTGCTGCTGGGCTTTGGCGCGACGGCTATCTATCCGTACCTGGCGTACGAAACGCTGGCGAAGCTGGTCGACGGTCGAGCGATCGAAAAAGATTACCGCACCGTGATGCTGAACTACCGTAACGGCATCAACAAAGGCCTGTACAAGATCATGTCCAAAATGGGCATCTCGACGATTGCCTCTTACCGCTGCTCGAAGCTGTTTGAAGCGGTCGGTCTGCATGATGACGTCGCTGATTTGTGCTTCCAGGGCGTGATTAGCCGTATCGGCGGTGCCGGTTTCTCAGACTTCCAGCAGGACCTGCTGAATCTGTCGAAGCGCGCCTGGCTGGCGCGTAAACCTCTGGATCAGGGCGGTCTGCTGAAATACGTGCACGGCGGCGAATATCACGCCTACAACCCGGACGTGGTACGCACCCTGCAACAGGCGGTTCAGAGCGGCGAATACAGCGATTATCAGCAGTATTCAAAACTGGTTAACGAACGCCCGGCGGCGACGCTGCGCGATCTGCTGGCGGTGAATCCGGACGGCGAAACCGTCAGCATTAATGACGTTGAACCGGCAAGCGAACTGTATAAACGTTTCGATACCGCAGCGATGTCCATCGGCGCACTCAGCCCGGAAGCGCACGAAGCGCTGGCCGAGGCGATGAACAGCATTGGCGGTAACTCCAACTCCGGCGAAGGCGGCGAAGATCCTGCGCGCTATGGCACCAACAAAGTGTCGCGCATTAAGCAGGTGGCCTCTGGTCGCTTTGGCGTCACACCAGCGTACCTGGTCAACGCCGACGTGATTCAGATTAAAGTCGCTCAGGGTGCAAAACCGGGCGAAGGCGGTCAGCTACCGGGTGACAAAGTCACGCCGTACATCGCCAAACTGCGCTATTCGGTGCCGGGCGTGACGCTGATCTCCCCGCCGCCGCACCATGATATCTACTCTATCGAGGATTTGGCGCAGCTGATTTTCGACCTGAAACAGGTCAACCCGAAAGCGATGATCTCCGTGAAGCTGGTTTCCGAACCGGGCGTCGGCACCATCGCCACCGGTGTGGCAAAAGCCTACGCAGACCTGATCACCATCGCGGGCTATGACGGCGGCACGGGCGCAAGCCCACTCTCCTCCGTGAAATACGCGGGTTGTCCGTGGGAGCTGGGCCTGGTGGAGACACAACAGGCGCTGGTGGCCAACGGCCTGCGTCACAAGATTCGCCTGCAGGTGGATGGCGGCCTGAAGACCGGTCTCGACATCATCAAAGCCGCAATTCTTGGTGCAGAGAGCTTTGGCTTCGGCACTGGGCCAATGGTGGCGCTGGGCTGTAAATACCTGCGTATTTGTCACCTGAATAACTGCGCAACGGGCGTGGCAACTCAGGACGAAAAACTGCGTAAGAACCACTACCACGGCCTGCCGTTCAAAGTGACCAATTACTTTGAATTCATCGCCCGCGAAACCCGCGAGCTAATGGCGCAACTGGGTGTGAAGCGTCTGGTCGATCTGATTGGCCGTACCGACCTGCTGAAAGAGCTTGAAGGCTTTACGGCGAAGCAGCAGAAACTGAAGCTGTCACGACTGCTGGAAACTGCCGAGCCGCATCCAGGCAAAGCCGTTTACTGCACCGAGACTAACCCACCATTCGATAACGGCGTGTTGAACGCACAGCTGTTGCAACAGGCGAAACCGTATGTTGATGACAAACAGAGCAAAACGTTCTGGTTTGATATCCGCAACACCGACCGTTCTGTGGGCGCGACGCTTTCTGGTTATATTGCGCAAACTCATGGCGATCAGGGGCTGGCAGCCGATCCGATTATCGCGCACTTCAGCGGGACTGCGGGTCAGAGCTTCGGCGTCTGGAACGCGGGTGGCGTTGAACTGTACCTGACCGGCGATGCCAACGACTACGTCGGCAAAGGCATGGCGGGCGGTTTACTGGCAGTGCGTCCTCCGATCGGTTCAGCATTCCGCAGCCATGAAGCCAGCATCATCGGCAACACCTGTTTGTACGGTGCTACCGGCGGGCGTCTGTTTGCTGCAGGCCGGGCTGGCGAGCGCTTTGCGGTGCGTAACTCCGGTGCTATTACCGTCGTAGAAGGCATCGGCGATAACGGTTGTGAATACATGACCGGCGGGATTGTCTGCGTAATGGGCAAAACCGGCGTGAACTTCGGCGCAGGTATGACGGGCGGCTTCGCCTACGTCCTGGACGAAGACGGTGAGTTCCGCAAACGCGTTAACCCGGAACTGGTCGAAGTGCTGGACGTTGACACACTGGCGATCCACGAAGAACACCTGCGCGGTCTGATTACTGAGCATGTGCAGCATACCGGTTCTTCGCGTGGGGAAGAGATCCTGGCGAACTGGCCAGCGTTCTCAGCGAAATTCGCGTTGGTTAAACCGAAGTCCAGCGATGTTAAAGCACTGTTGGGTCACCGTAGTCGTAGCGCAGCAGAGCTGCGTGTGCAGGCGCAGTAAGGGGTAACAATGAGTCAGAACGTATACCAGTTTATCGACCTGCAGCGCGTTGATCCGCCAAAGAAACCGCTGAAGATCCGCAAAATTGAATTTGTTGAAATTTACGAGCCGTTTTCAGAAGGCCAGGCCAAGGCACAGGCAGATCGCTGCCTGTCCTGCGGCAACCCGTACTGCGAATGGAAATGCCCGGTACATAACTACATCCCGAACTGGCTGAAGCTAGCCAACGAAGGACGTATTTTCGAAGCGGCTGAACTGTCGCACCAGACCAACACCTTGCCGGAAGTGTGTGGTCGCGTGTGCCCGCAGGACCGTCTGTGCGAAGGTTCCTGTACGCTGAACGACGAGTTTGGCGCAGTGACCATCGGCAACATCGAGCGCTATATCAATGATAAAGCCTTCGAGATGGGCTGGCGTCCGGACATGACTGGCGTGCGTCAGACGGACAAACGCGTGGCGATTATCGGCGCAGGTCCGGCAGGTCTGGCATGTGCCGACGTGCTGACCCGCAACGGCGTCAAAGCGGTGGTGTTTGATCGTCATCCAGAGATCGGCGGCCTGCTGACCTTCGGTATTCCGGCCTTCAAGCTGGAAAAAGAGGTGATGACTCGCCGTCGCGAAATCTTCACCGACATGGGCATTGAGTTCAAACTGAATGTCGAAGTGGGCCGTGACATTCAGATCGACGATCTGCTGAAAGATTACGATGCCGTCTTCCTTGGCGTCGGCACTTATCAGTCGATGCGCGGTGGGCTGGAAAACGAAGACGCACCGGGCGTGTTTGACGCCCTGCCGTTCCTGATTGCTAACACCAAACAGATGATGGGCTTCGGTGAAACCGCCGCTGAGCCGTACGTCACTATGGAAGGCAAACGCGTGGTGGTTCTGGGCGGTGGGGATACCGCGATGGACTGCGTACGTACCTCGATTCGTCAGGACGCGACGCACGTGATTTGTGCTTACCGTCGTGACGAAGAGAACATGCCTGGCTCTAAACGCGAAGTGAAAAACGCGCGCGAAGAGGGTGTTGAGTTCCAGTTCAACGTCCAGCCATTGGGCATTGAAGTGAATGCCAACGGCAAAGTCAGCGGCGTGAAGATGGCGCGTACCGAGATGGGCGCACCGGATGCCAAAGGCCGTCGTCGTGCTGAAATCGTGGCTGGCTCAGAGCATGTGGTTCCGGCTGATGCAGTCGTCATGGCGTTTGGTTTCCGCCCGCACAGCATGGAGTGGCTGGCGAAGCACAGCGTTGAGCTGGATTCCCAGGGCCGTGTGATTGCGCCGGAAGGCAACGAGAACGCCTTCCAGACCAGCAACCCGAAAATCTTCGCCGGTGGCGATATCGTTCGCGGTTCGGATCTGGTGGTCACTGCGATTGCTGAAGGCCGTAAAGCGGCTGACGGGATTATGAACTACCTGGAAGTGTAAAAATGAACCGGATGGCAATGCCATCCGGTTTTTTATGCGCTCATTAAACTCACGCGCACCTTAACAACCACCTTCTTTATCTCTTCCGTTTCCTTCACCACACAGCCAGGTTTGTGCGGTTCGCCGGGCATAAAGACTGCGTACATACCGGGTGTCAAATCAAGTCTCTGCATCCCTTCGATAGCACTGCAGAGCTGATAATCCTCCTCAGTATGCATCTCCTCGCACTGACGTGCAGAGCCTGCCACGCCGTACAGAATGCGCTCCTCTCCTGCCAGCAGCAGCTGGATATCAATGTATTGCTCATGCAGTTCGGCTTTTTTCTGCTCCGGCAGCTGCGTGGCAAACGTCATTACATTCATAAAGATATCGTCGCCCTGCAGTTCGTAACGCCCCGGCGCTTTGTCCTGCGGCCAGGCTGCGATGGCCTGCGTCAGTGCATTTGCTAATACGGGATGCAATCCCGACAGCGCACTGGCTTTCCCCATCATCATTGTTGTGCTCCTTGGGACAAAAGTGTCGCGCCCAGTAAACCCGCATCGTGGCGGTACCAGGCCGGACGAAGATTGACGTGATAAACCGATGGCTCTTGCGCCAGAAACTCAGCCACCTGCGACAAGTACCCCGCTGCCAGCCCGACGCTGCCGCCCACCACGACGGTCTGACAATCCGTCAGCGCTTTGACATCGGCGATGAGCCGCGCCAGCGTCTGTGCAGAATGAGCAACCAGCTCGCGGGCTGGCTGATGCCCGCGCTGTGCATGATCGAAAATGGCTTTTGCATCAAGACCGGCCAGATCGCCCTGCGCTCGGGCGGCAATAGCCCGGCCAGAGGCGATCGCTTCTACGCATCCACGGCGACCACAGCCGCACACCGGGCCGTGCGGATCGGCAAGCGTATGACCCAGATGTCCGGCAAGCCCTCCTTCGCCCGTCTGCAACTCGCCATCTAGCACGACACCCCCACCCACGCCCGTTGAGACAGTGATGAACACCATATTCTGTGCGTCTATCTCTGGCGCATGGTATTCGGCCCACGCCGCTGCCTGCGCATCATTCACCGCCATCGCAGGTAAACCGGTTATCGACTCCAATGTCTGCACCAGTGGGAAGTGCAGTAAACCGCCCAGGTTATGGGGGTTAATCGACAGCAACGTGCCCTCGCGGATAATCCCTGTCGAAGCGATCGCCACACGCCGCGCCGATGGTATTAGCGGTTCCACCAGCGCTTGCAGTGTTTCGCGCAACGCGTCGGGCGTTTTACTGGCGGGCGTCGGCATTTCGCGCCTTTCACGAATGTGCAGCGCATCATCAATCAGCGCGGCTGCGAGTTTTGTTCCGCCGATATCAATGGCTAACGTGGTCATTTCACCGCCTCGCGCTGGCTTTTGATGCTGCCAAACGGAACGGCACCACTAAACGGTTTACCATCAATCGCATCATGCGTGCGCAGCGCTTCCGGGCGGACCCAGCGTTGAACGCGCGACGGCATATCGAGACCAATCAGCAGGATAACCACAAACGTCAGACCGAATGACAGAGAACCCAGCGCCGTACCCAGCTCAAGACGCTGTGCCAGCAGTGCACCAATTATCGGGGCAATCGCACCGCCCAGTGCGCCGACGTTGTAAGTAAAGCCCAGCCCCGCCGCACGCTGATCCGTATCGAAGTAGCCGCCAATCAGCTTCGGCAAGATTCCGGAGATCCCCTGTCCCAGCATCTGCTGGAAGAACAGCAGCAGGCCAAGCACCCAGATATTGGACCCGCCGATAGCAAACACCGGAATAATCAGAAGCTGCGAGGCCAACAGGCTGCAGACATACGCTTTACGCGTACCCAGCCAGTCGCCGAGGAAACCACCCACGCAACACCCCACCGCCGCACCAAAGCCGCTGAAGAACAGAACATGCGCAACCGTCATCGGGTCATAGGCCAGATCTGTTTTCAGATAGGTTGGCAGCAATGCCTGAATCGGCCACGAATAGAGGAACGCGAAGAGCACGACGACCATCAAAGTCACGCCCGTCGGCCAGCGCTTGCCGCTGCTTTGCACCATAAAGCTGATGAATACGCAGGCGCACAACAGCCCCAGAATCACTACCAGACCGGCATTATTCAGCTCTCCAGCAAAGCAGAACCACAGCGCAGTTCCCGCGAATAGTGTCATCACAATATTGATCAGACGATGCTTGCCGCGATAAAGAATATCGACCATTGTTCGCACCGGCGCTTTGCCCTCGTGCTTCGCTTTCCAGTCTTCTGCTTCGGGAATATTTTTTCGCAGCCACAGGGCAAAGATGATCGGCAGGATGCCGATAAAGAACAGCGCGCGCCAGCCCCACACGGGGACGACCAGGCTGTAAATCTGCGCCGCGACCACCGCACCGATGGAAAAACCGGAGATTAAGAAGCCGCTGGCTTTATTACGCAGATGTTTCGGCCAGCTCTCGATGACATAGGTCGCACTGGACCCGTATTCGCCCGCCATCCCCATGCCGATCACCATACGAGCAATAAACATGGTGATGTAGCCGGGTGCGAAACCGCACGCCAGTGTGCCGCAGGAGAAGAGCACGATACTGGTGATCATCGCCAGTTTGCGCCCGTAGCGATCGCCCATTGCGCCGAGCAGTAAGCCGCCAAACCAGCGCGAGATAAAGGCGGCTGAGATCAGGCTTGCCGCCTCGACCGTCGTTAAACCAAATTCACTTTTGACTTCTGTTAACACCAACGCCATCAACACAAAATCAAAGCCATCGAGCAAATATCCCAGCCAGGCGGCGGAGAAGGCGCGCCACTGCGGGCGGGAAAGATGGCGGTACCACGGGATGCTTTGGGTAGAAATACTCATTTCACTCTCCCGACGATCTCTTGGGCGTATTGCCGGATGGCGGCTTCGCCATATCCGGCCTACGGGCAATGTTTTTTGTAGGCCGGATAAGCGAAGCGCCATCCGGCAATGGATTAGCGCTGCTCAGCCATGAGTTGCTCTGCGAGAGTTCTGAGTTCCGGCAGATATTGCTCGGCCACCGGGGCAAACGGCTTGCGGCATAGCGGGACGGAGACCACATCCATGTAATGCAGTACGGTTTTCAGGCCACGGAAAACACCGACTTTAATCAGCAAATCAATAACCTTGTTGCACTCGCTTTGCAGGCGCTGCGCAGTGGCGTTGTCCCCTTCACGGATCGCGCTGGCGATCGCCTGATAACGCGCGCCCATGATGTTGTACGTACTACCAATCCCACCATCCGCACCAGCCAGTAAACCGGAGGCAAAGATTTCGTCATAGCCGTTATAAAGCACCAGATCCGGATGCGCCCGGCGGATCTGCTCCATCTGGAAAAGATCGCCAGAGGTCTGTTTCAGTGCACCAACGCCCGGCAGCGTGACCAGCGTATTGATTTGATCGAGAGATAACTTCACTCCGCTTAGCGCCGGGATGTTGTACACCACCATCGGCAAACCATCCGACGAATCAATAATTGCACGGTAGTGGTCACAATGTTCTTCAAAGCTGAAGGGATAGTAGAACGGTGTGACCGCTGACACAGCGTCGAAACCAATACGGCTGGCCGCCGCCGCGAGCTGCTGGCTCTCCGCTGTACTGACGCACCCGACATGGGCGATAAGCGTGACCTTACCCTTCGCCTCTTCCGCCACGATCTCCAGTACCTGCTCACGCTCGATGAGGCTTTGCACAAAGGCTTCACCCGTTGAGCCACCCACGTACAGGCCATCGATTCCCTGTTGAATATTGAACTGCACCAGACGGCGCAGGCTGTCTTTATCCAGCGCCTGCTGTGCATTAAACGGAGTCAGGAGTGCGGCCATTACGCCACGTAATTGCTTTGCCATAGATACCTCAAGTGATGTTTGGTCTGTTTTAACGATATACCTTTATACCTGTTATACCAGATCAAATATGCAGCAATGCCATACAGAACGCTTATATTGCGATCTGCTTCACTAAAGGATCGTTATTTTTTCTTTTTTGATCCCTGGCCGAAGGCGTGCCAGGTGGCGGAAACGCTATTGAGGTGAGTTTGCAGCGCACGATCGGCTTCGTCCGGATCGCGGCGGCGAATGGCGTCAACAATCGCAATATGCTGCTGATAGCTGACGTCGTTATGCTGATATAGCTCGGCGTCGGAGACTTTTGGTCGGGCGGCAATCAGCCAGTCAAGCAATGCGACATGAATCGCCATGAAGATTGGGTTACCGGGGATTTCGGCCAGCACCCGATGGAAATCGACGTCAGAACGGATAAACAGCGCATTGTCGTTGAGCGACTGACTGTTAATTTCCAGCGCTTTCGACAGGCGTTCAACCTGTTCATCCGTGGCGTATTCCGCCGCGTAGCGCACCAGGCTGGACTCGAAAAACAGACGCAGCTGTTCAAAGTGAGTGATGCCACCCGGCTGGGTGAGAAAATCTTTCGCCATGCCGGAGAGTTCACTGATGATGGTATCGGCTGAGGGCATTGAGACGCGGGCGCGTTCACCGTTGTTGATTTGCACCAGTCCTTTACGCTTCAGTGCAGCCAGTGCTTCTCGCACCGAAGGGCGGCCGACGTTGAAGAATTCCATCAGTTCGCGTTCGGAAGGGAGCTGTTCACCCTGGGCAAACTCCTGGCGGCGGATCATCTGCTCAAGCTCTTCTTCCACCATGTCGGAGAGTTTTTTACGCGCCAGCGGGCGACGACGCAAACTGCGGCCAAGGGTTTCGGTAGAATTTTCCGCCTGAAGATCAAATGGTTTCATAAAGACTCGGGTCAGAAGAGTGACAATCAGTGACAACGATTCATCATAACACAGGATTTTTAGCGGGGCGAAAACCCCTGAAAGCAAAACAGGCCCATCGGGCCTGTTTAGTTATTTCACAACACGTAATGCTGGACGCCCACCGCGCGGCGGCGGATCGTCATCAGGATCGTTGTCGTTATCGTGATCCGGCTTGTCGCCATCGATAATCGACATCACCGTTTCGCTTTCGCTGGCGGTGGAGCCGTCTTCATCGTTGAGACTGGCGACGTCTTCGTCATAGGCCGCTTCCGGCTCAAACATAGTACCCGCGCCGTTTTCACGTGCATACACTGCCAGTACGGCAGCCAGCGGCACAGAAACCTGACGCGGAATACCGCCGAAACGCGCGTTGAAGCGCACTTCGTCGTTAGCCAGCTCAAGATTACCCACCGCACGTGGCGCGATGTTCAGGACTATCTGCCCATCACGCGCGTATTCCATCGGAACGCTCACGCCCGGCAACGTCACATCCACTACCAGGTGCGGCGTAAGCTGGTTGTCCAGCAGCCATTCATAGAAGGCACGCAGCAGATACGGACGGCGTGGAGACAGCTGTGACATTTCCACAATCGTTAACCTCGACCAAGACGCATTTCGCGTTCCGGTTCTGTCAGAGATGCGAGGAAAGAATCGCGCTCAAATACGCGAGTCATGTAGCCTTTCAGCTCTTTCGCGCCAGGACCACTGAACTCTACGCCCAGTGACTGAAGACGCCACAGCAGCGGAGCCAGATAGCAATCCACCAGGCTGAACTCGTCGCTCAGGAAGAATGGCTTCTGGCCAAACACCGGAGCAATAGCCAGCAGCTCTTCACGCAGTTGCTTACGGGCCGCGTCTGCTTCAGAGGATGAACCGTTAACGATAACGTTCATCAGGGTGTACCAGTCTTTCTCGATACGCTGCATGTACAGGCGGCTTTCACCACGCGCAACCGGATAAACCGGCATCAGCGGCGGATGAGGGAATCGCTCATCCAGATATTCCATAATGATGCGGGATTCCCACAGGGTCAGCTCGCGATCCACCAGCGTTGGTACGCTCTGGTTCGGGTTGAGATCGATAAGATCCTGAGGTGGGTTATCCTTCTCCACATGCTCGATCTCAAAACTGACACCCTTCTCGGCCAGCACGATACGAACCTGATGGCTATAAATGTCAGTAGGACCAGAAAACAGCGTCATTACCGAACGTTTGTTGGCAGCGACAGCCATGAAAACCTCCAGGTATATATTCAGAATATTACTGCTACCGGCCACGCGGGCCAGCCAGATGTGATTTGTTACCCATCCCAGGAACAAACGCCATCGCTCATAAATCGAACAAAAATCGTGTATTCACTGACATTTGGGCAGAAAATTGGATGATAGTTTACCAGATTTTGCAGGCTTTGTGGTGAGGGGATTCTGGAAATGCGGAAAAAGAGCTGAGAATCAAATAAATACTGTGGATAACCGTCGGATTATCCATAAAAAAACCCGCCGAAGCGGGTTTTTCGCCAATCTTTCTGCCAAAGCAGAAAAAAGATTAACGCTTGGAGAACTGAGGACGACGACGTGCTTTACGCAGGCCGACTTTCTTACGTTCAACTTCACGAGCATCACGAGTAACGAAGCCAGCTTTACGCAGTTCGCCACGCAGGGACTCGTCGTACTCCATCAGAGCGCGGGTGATACCGTGACGGATCGCACCAGCCTGACCAGAAGTACCACCACCTTTAACGGTGATGTAGAGATCGAATTTCTCAACCATGTCGACCAGTTCCAGCGGCTGACGAACTACCATGCGGGCAGTTTCACGACCGAAGTACTGTTCCAGAGAACGTTGGTTGATTACGATTTTACCACTGCCCGGTTTGATGAACACGCGAGCGGCGGAGCTTTTGCGGCGACCAGTGCCGTAGTATTGATTTTCAGCCATTGCCTATAATCCCGATTAGATGTCAAGAACTTGCGGTTGCTGTGCCGCGTGGTTGTGCTCGTTGCCTGCGTAAACTTTCAGTTTACGGTACATAGCACGACCCAGCGGGCCTTTTGGCAGCATGCCTTTAACCGCGATTTCAATCACACGCTCAGGACGGCGGGCAATCATCTCTTCAAAGGTCGCTTGTTTAATACCACCGATGTGGCCGGTGTGATGGTAGTACACCTTGTCTTCACGCTTGTTGCCGGTTACAGCAACTTTTTCTGCGTTCAGAACGATGATGTAATCACCAGTGTCTACGTGCGGGGTGTATTCCGCTTTGTGCTTACCGCGCAGGCGACGAGCCAGTTCGGAAGCCAGACGACCCAGAGTTTTACCGGTCGCGTCAACAACATACCAGTCGCGCTGTACGGTTTCTGGTTTAGCTGTAAAAGTTTTCATTAAAAGCTTACCCAAATAAATAAGTTACACGTTGGTGAACACCCAAACGTTTAAAAGTTGAGGCTCACACGACAAAGTCCGGCAAACCTACCCCTTCGAATAGCCTATGCCAGCACATAGAAAGTTTTGGGAAAAAAACCTTCTCGTAACGTGGGGTCGCAAGATTATAGAGAAGTCGAGGTCAAAGATCGACCCTTAAATGTGATTAGTCGCAAGGTTTTCGTGCATAGCCTCTGCGCGGGCTGATGGCCTCACCCCCAGCCCCTCTCCCACGGGGAGTAGATGGCATTTATGGCATGTGAGCACGTTTCAAATACTCTTCGCTTTGCATCTCCTGCAGGCGTGACAGGCAGCGCTGGAACTCAAACTTCAGTCGTTCCCCCTGATACACCTCATACAGCGGCACCGCGGCGCTCACGACGAGCTTCACATGGCGCTCATAAAACTCATCCACCAGCGCGATAAAACGGCGGGCTTCACTCTCCATCAGCGGCGTCATAGTCGGGACATCAAACAACATCACCGTATGGAACAGGCGCGAAAGCGCAATATAGTCATGCTGACTGCGGGCATCGACACACAGCGTGTCGAAAGAGACGGCAAGCGTCTGGTTTTCGACACCCAACGTTTGCAGCGGGCGATGGTTGATCTCCAGCTCAGGGGCGTTGTCGCGCTTCGCCCCGGCCAACGCCAGCCAGAGTTTGTCCATCTGATGACGCGTCTCGTCATCCAGGGGAGACAACCACAGATGCGCCTGGGTCAGCGTTCGCAGGCGATAATCCACGCCCGCATCGACATTCATAATGTCGCAGTGCTCTTTGATGGCCTCGATAGCTGGCAGGAAACGCGCGCGCTGCAAACCGTTGCGATAAAGGTCGTCCGGCGGAATGTTCGACGTCGCTACCAGCATAATTCCGCGCGCAAATAGCGCTTTCATCAGGCCGCCCAGCAGCATGGCGTCGGTGATATCGGAGACAAAAAACTCATCGAAACACAAAACGTCGGTTTCGGCTTTAAATCGCTCGGCGATGATATCCAGCGGATCGCTGTGCCCCTGCAGGGCGTTCAGCTCTTCATGGACGCGCAGCATAAAGCGGTGGAAGTGCAGACGTTGTTTACGCGTACCCGGTAGACTCTGGTAAAACATGTCCATCAGCCAGGTTTTCCCTCGACCGACACCACCCCACATATATAAGCCGCGAACCGGCGCGGAAGTTTGCGGCTCTTTTTTCCCTAACAATCGACCAAACGCGGCTTTCAGACCGCCGCTCTGCGTGGCAGCAGGTGCGGGTGTTTCGTGGATTAATTCCTGATAGATAACATTCAGGCGATTAACGGCTTCACGCTGGACGTCATCGGGCTGGTGAGTGCCCTCTTCCAGGGCTTGTTGGTAACGCGATGTGGGGGACAGGTTTTGCATAATCTTGTTGTTATTCCTTCAATTAAACCTCGCCAGACTGCGCGACTGGCGAAAAAAAGGCCGTTCTACAGTACGCGATGATACGTCAGGATTCCACTTCTGAAGAAATAGCGGTTATAGTGGCATAATCAGGCACAGGCAGGAGCCGAGCCACTACCCTACGGAACAACAAGACAACGGGAGAAGTTCATGACCTGGGAATATGCGCTAATTGGTTTAGTCGTCGGTATCGCCATCGGTGCCGTGGCCATGCGTTTTGGAAATCGCAAATTGCGTCAGCAACAGTCGCTGCAGTATGAGCTGGAAAAAAACAAAGCGGAGCTGGAAGAGTACCGTGAAGAGCTGGTCAGCCACTTTGCCCGAAGCGCTGAACTGCTGGACAACATGGCGACCGATTACCGCCAGCTGTATCAGCACATGGCCAAAAGCTCCAGCAGCCTGCTGCCGGAATTGAGTGGCGACACCAACCCGTTCCGCAACCGTCTGGCGGAGTCTGAAGCCAGTAACGATCAGGCCCCCGTACAAATGCCGCGTGATTACTCCGACGGCGCATCTGGCCTGCTGCGCGGTGGCGCAAAACGCGATTAATCGCACATCTGCAATATATTTCACGGGCGCAAACATTGCGCCCGTCCTTTCTTTCCCTTCCCAGCTATTATTTAATCAATTACCTCATTGTTCAGTGGTTTAAAATTCAATAACATCAAACTGTTTTTGGGCCATTTTTCCTTTACTCCAGGCAACGAGAGCCAGCATCAATGAAGAAAAAAAACCAGCTGTTAAGCGCGTTAGCGTTAAGTGTCGGGTTATCTTTGACGGCGTCCTGGCCTGCGGCCGCTGCGCTTCCTTCGCAGGTGCCTGGTGCGGCGGCAATTCCAAGCCTGGCGCCTATGCTTGAAAAAGTGCTGCCTGCGGTAGTGAGTGTGAAGGTGGAAGGCACAGCGGCACAAAGCCAGCGCGTGCCCGAAGAGCTTAAAAAGTATTTTGGTGAGGAAGGTCCGGATCAGCAGGCACAACCGTTTGAAGGCCTCGGCTCCGGCGTGGTGATTGACGCGGCAAAAGGCTACGTTTTAACCAACAACCATGTCATCAGCCAGGCCGATAAAATCAGCGTTCAGATGAACGATGGTCGTGAATTTGACGCCAAATTAATTGGCGGCGACGACCAGAGTGATATCGCGCTGCTGCAAATTCAAAACCCGAGCAATCTGACGCAAATTGTGATCGCAGATTCCGACAAACTGCGCGTCGGCGATTTCGCCGTGGCCGTCGGCAACCCGTTTGGTTTAGGCCAAACAGCGACCTCAGGAATTGTGTCGGCACTGGGGCGCAGCGGCCTGAATCTCGAAGGGCTGGAAAACTTTATCCAGACCGATGCCTCTATTAACCGTGGCAACTCCGGCGGTGCATTGTTGAACCTTAACGGTGAGCTGATCGGGATTAACACCGCGATCCTCGCCCCTGGCGGCGGCAGTATCGGTATCGGGTTTGCTATCCCAAGTAATATGGCCAAAACGCTGGCACAGCAGCTGATTGAATCCGGCGAAGTGAAACGCGGTTTACTGGGCATCAAAGGCCTGGAGATGAGCGCTGATATCGCTAAAGCGTTCAACCTCAACGTTCAACGCGGGGCTTTTGTCAGCGAAGTTTTGGCAAATTCCGGCTCAGCAAAAGCGGGCGTGAAATCGGGTGATGTGATTGTCAGCCTGAACGGTAAGCCGCTCAGCAGCTTTGCCGAACTGCGCTCACGCATTGCCACCACGGAACCGGGGACCAAAGTGAAACTCGGTCTGCTGCGCGATGGCAAACCGTTGGACGTCGAAGTGACGCTGGATAAAAGCACGTCATCATCGGCCAGCGCCGAGCTGATTGCCCCTGCACTTCAAGGTGCGGCACTGAGCGACGGACAGCTGAAAGACGGCACTAAAGGTATCACCATTGAGAGCGTCGAAAAGAGCAGCCCGGCCGCGCAGGCAGGTTTGCATCAGGACGACGTGATTATCGGCGTGAACCGCAACCGCGTGCAATCGATCGCAGAAATGCGCAAAGTGCTTGAAAGCAAACCGACGGTCATCGCTTTGCAAATCGTCCGTGGCAGCGACACGCTCTACATCTTGTTACGCTAGCATTGACCTCCGGACATCACCGCTGCATGTGATGTCCGGATAAGTCATGTTATGCTGCAACCGTTCCTAAATTAACGACGCCCGCATCATGTTTCTTAAGCTATTTCGTTCGATCGCCATCGGTTTAGTCGTTGGCGGATTGTTACTGGCTGCAATGCCCTCTTTACGACAGTTCAATAAGCTGGCGGCGCCGCAGTTCGACAGTACCGATGAGACGCCGGTGAGTTACAACCAGGCCGTTCGCCGTGCTGCGCCTGCCGTAGTGAACGTTTATAACCGTGGCCTCAACAGCTCGGCGAATAATCAGCTGGAGATCCGCACGCTCGGATCCGGCGTGATAATGGACGAGCGCGGCTACATCATTACCAACAAGCATGTGATCAACGACGCCGATCAGATAATTGTTGCCCTGCAGGATGGACGTGTCTTTGAAGCGCTTCTGGTCGGTTCCGATAGCCTGACCGATCTGGCAGTGCTCAAAATCACGGCCACCGGCGGCCTGCCGGTGATTCCTATTAACCGTAAACGCACGCCGCATATCGGCGATGTGGTGATGGCCATCGGTAACCCGTATAACCTGGGGCAAACCATCACTCAGGGGATCATCAGCGCCACCGGTCGTATCGGCCTGAATCCATCAGGGCGACAGAACTTCCTGCAAACGGATGCTTCCATTAACCACGGGAACTCCGGCGGTGCGCTGGTGAATTCGCTGGGCGAACTGATGGGTATCAACACCCTGTCGTTTGATAAAAGTAACGACGGCGAAACGCCGGAAGGTATCGGCTTTGCGATACCCTTCCAGTTGGCCAACAAAATTATGGACAAGCTGATCCGCGACGGTCGCGTGATCCGTGGTTATATCGGGATTGGTGGGCGTGAAATTGCGCCACTGCATACGCAGGGTGGCGGAATCGATCAGATTCAGGGCATCGTCGTCAATGAAGTTACGCCAGGCGGTCCGGCAGCGGCGGCGGGCCTTCAGGTGAATGATGTGATCGTTTCGGTGAATAGCACACCAGCGGTGTCCGCCCTGGAAACGATGGATCAGGTCGCGGAAATTCGTCCTGGGTCGATCATACCGGTGGAAGTCATGCGTAATGATAAGAAGCTGACGATTCAGGTCACTATTCAGGAATACCCGGCGACCAACTAAACCGCATAAAAAAACCGGAGTCATTATGGCTCCGGTTTTTTATCGCCTGGCATTCGCTTACTTGTTAACGAACTCTTCGCCCAGGGTGATATCTTTCTTCAGCGTATCGAGCATGCCTTCCATCGCTTGTTGTTCAAACGCGCTCAGCTTGCCGATTGACTGACGTTCTTCAACGCCGTTTTTGCCCAGCAGCAGCGGCTGTGAGAAGAAGCGGGCGTGTTCGCCGTCACCTTCCACATACGCACATTCTACTACGCCTTTCTCGCCTTGCAGCGCACGAACCAGAGACAGACCGAAACGTGCCGCAGCCTGACCCATAGACAGAGTCGCAGAACCGCCACCCGCCTTCGCTTCCACCACTTCGGTGCCCGCGTTCTGGATGCGTTTAGTCAGATCAGCTACTTCCTGCTCGGAGAAGCTCACGCCAGGGATCTGCGACAGCAGCGGCAGAATAGTCACACCAGAGTGACCACCAATAACCGGCACTTCGATGTCAGATGGCAGTTTGCCTTTCAGTTCAGCAACAAAGGTGTTGGAACGGATGATGTCCAGCGTGGTCACGCCAAACAGTTTGTTCTTATCATACACGCCCGCTTTCTTCAGCACTTCTGCAGCGATAGCCACAGTGGTGTTGACCGGGTTAGTGATGATACCGATACAGGCTTTCGGGCAGGTTTCTGCGATCTGCTGCACCAGGTTCTTCACGATACCGGCGTTGACGTTGAACAGATCGGAACGGTCCATGCCAGGCTTACGGGCAACGCCCGCGGAGATCAGCACCACATCTGCGCCTTCAAGCGCTGGACGAGCGTTTTCACCGGAGAAGCCTTTGATTTTCACAGCTGTTGGGATGTGGCTCAGGTCAACCGCGACACCAGGGGTGACCGGAGCAATATCATACAGGGAGAGTTCTGAGCCTGAAGGCAGTTGGGTTTTCAGTAGTAGGGCAAGCGCCTGGCCGATACCACCAGCAGCGCCGAGGACTGCAACTTTCATCCTAAACTCCTTATTATGGTTAACTTTAATATCTGTTACTCCGTTGCGGCGACAGTAATTCAGCAGGTAAATAATTACAATTTTCGTAGCTAAAGAATTTGAGGTCACGCGCCTTTCGCCTCTACCACTATGCTTCCAGTAAATAGCGGCAACGAAGTAGCCAATCAAGACGGTGGTTACAATACACCCTCACTCGCCAGCAAAACAACATCATTTTGATAACATTTAATTTACTTTTAAGGTTATTTACGCGCCGTGACCCAGGCATGTTTTCTGATAACGAAATTTGATAAAATCACTCCCTTTCATAACATTAATTCAGCCTAACTCCGGGCAGATAATTTGCATAAAAATTCATTTACATGCATAATAATGGTGTTTCTTTCGTCATATTCCGGGTGACTTATGCGTAGCTCGTCAAAACAAGAAGAATTAGTGAAGGCGTTTAAAGCGCTGCTCAAAGAAGAGAAATTCAGTTCTCAGGGAGAGATTGTCCTGGCCTTACAGGAACAAGGTTTCGAGAACATTAATCAGTCGAAAGTCTCCCGTATGTTAACCAAATTTGGTGCGGTACGTACCCGCAATGCCAAAATGGAAATGGTCTACTGCCTGCCAGCCGAACTGGGCGTACCGACCACCTCCAGCCCTCTGAAGAATCTGGTGCTGGATATTGATTTCAACGACGCAGTGGTCGTTATCCATACCAGCCCTGGCGCCGCGCAGCTAATTGCCCGCCTGCTGGACTCTCTGGGTAAAGCGGAAGGTATCCTCGGTACCATTGCAGGTGATGACACCATCTTTACGACCCCGGCGAATGGTTTCTCCGTTAAAGATCTCTACGAAGCTATCCTGACGCTGTTCGAGCAAGAGCTGTAAACACCTACCCACCCTGCCGCTGAGGCGGCGGGGAATCGTCTCCCTCCGCTTCGCTCACTTCCCTAATCTGTTGCCGTTACTTTTGCAAATAGTGCTTTTCTCTGCCTCTTTTCATTCATCCAGTGAATCATAAATCAACAAATCGCACAAAAAATCAAAGTTTCATATCCATATGATTTTTTTAGATATACCGGCATTATGTGACGAAAAAACGACCGATTTTATGCAATTTGGTTATAAAAACGTGACTGGTTAACACGTAATTACCCATGAAACAATTAGCGTGGTATTAATTTTTGGCGTGACTAGTGTATACTTGATTTTGTGATGAGGGTCACGAAACGAAAGACCCCAATAAAATCGACGAGGTAAAGAATCATGAAAATCAAAACTACTGTTGCAGCCCTGAGCGTCCTGTCAGTCCTGTCATTCGGAGCATTTGCTGCCGATTCTATTAACGCTGACCAGGCACAATCCCGTCAGGCAATCGGCACCATTTCTGTCGGTGCAATCGGTACATCTCCGATGGACATGCACGAGATGCTGAACAAAAAAGCTGAAGAACAAGGTGCGTCTTCTTATCGCATCGTCGAAGCGCGTTCTGGCGACCATTGGCACGCAACGGCTGAGCTGTACAAATAAGTTATATCGAGTGTAGTAACGACATTATCCATTCAACGGCACCAGGCATAAAAATAGCGGTATAACCCTTCTCGCCGTTGAGGAAACACATTTTAGGAGTACGACTATGAACACTAAATTAATCATCGCAACCCTTGGCTTAGCTTCCGTTCTCTCTTTCGGTGCCAGCGCAGCTGTTCATCAGGTGAATTCAGAGCAAGCGCAAAATCTGCAATCAATGGGTAGCATCTCCGTTTCTTCAGTAGCAGGCTCTCCGATGGATATCCGTCAGGAATTAGCCGCTAAAGCTGAAAAAGCAGGCGCCAGCAGCTATCGTGTCACCGAGTTGAACGAAGGTGACCACTGGCATGCAACGGCTGAACTGTACAAATAAACCCTCGTCGTATCTCATCATACGACTTGCCCCTGACACCTTGTCAGGGGCTTTTTTATTTTGCCTGTCAGTGACGAGCATTAAAACGTAATTGCCCTTCCAGCTCTTCTTCCGCCTCATCAAACAGCAGAATCAGCGCGCCAAAACGTCGGCGCAGCTTATCCGGTAAATGGATAAACTCTATTTCAAGCGGCATGGGCAAAACGTCGCCAATGACCACATCCCAAAGGGAATCCAGGTCCGTGACCCTTCCCCGTTCTAAGCCGAAAGCACGACAAAATTCGCGATAAAAGTCTTCCTGACTGTCGATTTCATCAAAATCAAAAGTAGTGATATTCATTGCCCGCCACCCCGTCCAGACAGGCGGCTTACGCCGCCCTGACGATGATTATAATCCCCCGATATGCAGGGTTTTCACTTCCAGAAATTCCTCCAGTCCTAACACCGAGCCTTCTCGACCCAGGCCCGACTCTTTCACCCCGCCGAACGGGCCGAGTTCAGTCGATACCGCACATTCGTTAATCCCGATCATTCCGCTCTCAATGGCCTGCGAAACGCGGAAAACGCGCGACAGATTTTGCGTATAGAAATAGGCGGCCAGGCCATACGGCGTGTTGTTGGCTCGCTGGATGACCTCCTCTTCAGACGTAAAGCGGAAGCAAGCAGCAACCGGGCCAAAGGTCTCTTCCTCGGCCAGCTTCATCCCTTCGTGGCAATCCCCCAGCACGGTCGGCAGCCAGAAGTTGCCGCCAAGCGAATGCGGTTTACCGCCCGCCAGTACCGTAGCACCTTTCGCCACCGCATCTTCCACGTGCTCTCGCACTTTATCGACGGCGGCACGTTCAATCAGCGGGCCAACGACCACGCCCTCATCCTGACCGTTGCCCACTTTCAGCGCGTTCACCGCCTCGGCAAGTTTTGCCACAAAGGTGTCATAGACGGATTCCTGAATGAAGAAGCGGTTCACGCTGACGCACACCTGTCCGGCATTGCGAAATTTATTGGCGATGGCCCCTTTCACGGCAGCATCTATATCGGCATCTTCAAAGACGATATAAGGTGCATTACCCCCGAGCTCCATTGACACTTTTTTCATGGTTTCTGCGGCGTTACGCACCAGCGTTTTGCCGACGGCGGTAGAGCCGGTAAACGAAATTTTGCGCACCTCGTGGCTGGCCATGATCGCATCGCTGATCTCATGAGTATTCCCGGCGACGGCATTGAGAACCCCGTCTGGAACGCCTGCTTTTTTTGCCAGCGTTAGCAGAGCAAAGGCACTGAGCGGCGTGTTGTTGGCGGGTTTGATCACGCCAGTACAACCTGCGGCCAGCGCCGGGCCAAGTTTTCGCGTCAGCATCGCCATCGGGAAATTCCACGGTGTGATAGCCGCGACAACACCGATAGGTTCACGTGTCGCCAGGATGCGCGAGCCAGGTTTGATCGGGGGAATGATTTCGCCGTTAGCGCGTTTCGCCTGCTCAGCAAACCATTGAATGAAGCTGGCGGCGTACTCGACTTCCCCTTCTGCCTCTTTCAGCGGTTTGCCTTGTTCGGTGGTCATCAGCCGTCCAAGCCAGCTTTTATTCTCAATAATCAGTTCGTACCAGCGATAAAGGATCGTTGAACGCTCTTTTGCTGTTTTCGCTCGCCATGCGGGGAAGGCGCGGCTCGCTGCGGCGATAGCCTCTTCCGTCTCTTTTTTACCTGCTTTTGCGACTTTGGCGACGACATCGCCCGTTGCCGGGTTGAGCACATCAAAGGTGGTATCCAGCGTTTTCCATATGCCGTCTACCAGATATCCGGTTTGAAAAAGCGCATTGTCCTGGAGTGCCTGGGTGGTCATGTGTCCTCCTGATCTGGGTTTAAGAGCCTGCCAGATTAAGTATAGCCACAAAAAAACCGACGCTTTTGGCGTCGGTTTGTGCGGGAGTTTGCCGGGTGGCGCTGCGCTTACCCGGTCTACAGGTTCTGCTCCACCTTTAGCTGTCGGTGAGCGCGTTCTGATACCGATGGAGCACATCTGTCAGACGCCGTACCGGCTCCGTCACCTGCGGCGGTGCTTCCCATACCTGCAGTTTCTCCTGATAGATGTTCAGCTCTTCCAGCAGTTGGGCGAAATAGCGGCGACGCTTATCGTCGCTCGACGCAGAAATCACATGATCCGCCGTGCGACGAAGCTGACGGTGAAACGCCGACAGATCGTCGTTGATCGGTACAGGCGCATTACGCAGACGCTGGTGCGCGATGATCATCGTCAGCGCCAGGCGGAACTTGCCGATATCGTCAGGGAATTTGGTCAGCAGTAAAAACAGCTGCTGATACAGCGCGGGCAGATGATTCTCTTTCCGACGCGCGGTGTTGGTCGTCATCGCGGAAACAGCTGCCGAGACAAATTGATTCAGCAGCACACGTCCGGTTCGCGCCTGCGAATTGTCGCGCACCAGCAGAATCACCATCATCGCCAGGAAACAGCCCACCAGCTGGCCTAACGCGCTGTCGAGAAACTGACTGAAGTGGAAAGTCATCGGGTTATCCAGCACCAGAATATTAATGGTACTGGCCAGCGCACCCAGCGATCCCAGACGGCGTTTCTGCACTTCGATACCAATAAAGAACGCCAGTACCGCCAGGCTGATACACAACAGCAGCATGCTTTGCTGTGTTGATGGGATCACCACCAGAAAATAGAACGCGCCGAGGGGCAACGCGGCAAGGGTGCCGTAAAGGAAATCGATGGCCACCATGCGCGGATTGGGCAAGCGCATCGCCAGCGAGGTCACTACCGCAATCATGACCATCGCGCCACTGCCTGAGGTCCAGCCCGTCCACAGCCAGAACAGCGTGCCGAGCATACAGGCCAGCGTAGTGCGCCAGAAGTTAACCATTGCATGATGACGCTCTGCTGACTCGGCCTTGATAACCACTTCGCTACGCAGGACTTCTTCTTCGGTTGCGCTGATTTTGGTATTGCTGATCACCCCACGTTTAAGCAACAAGTAGCGCGTCGCCGCTCCGACCCAGCTATAAAGGGTGACGGGCGTTTCGCGCTCACCCGTCCAGGCAATCACCCGGCGCATTCTCTTCAGCTGTTTATGGACATCCTGCACCGTTTCAACCGGTTCCTCGAACAGCTCACGAAACGTCTCAGTTATCGCTTCCGGGCGTGTGTTCTGAATAAGATAGGTTTCGCACGCCTGGGTAATCAGCGTTAACGATACCGTATTGAGCGCTTTTAAACGCCGGTTAGCGCGCGCCCAACGGGAGGATTCCATATTCAGGTTACTGCGCATTCCTTCCAGCGCAGTGCTGCGGCGAACCAAAGCGCCCCAGGCTTTATCCACCTCGTCACTGTCGCCGTGTTTAATGCATAGCTGCATCAGTTGATACTGGGCAACAATCAGTGCATCCAGCTCTCGATCGACCTCTTGCTTGATGGATCGCGGCGAGAAAAGTAGATCGGCGACAATCGCACACACGATCCCGATGACAATTTCGCTACACCGCTCCAGCGCGAACTGCGGGGCAAGCAAAGGTTCAGTCTGGATGGTGATGACAATGATCAGCGCGGTATACCCGGACAACCCCCAGGCGTAGGAGTTTTCCACTTTGACAAGGGAAGAGATCCAGGTACAAAAACCCGCCCAGATACAGCACACCATCAGCATCATCAGCGGGGAGCGAATCATGGTGATGATGATCGTCAGCGCCGCGATACAGCCGATAAAGGTCCCGACAATACGCAGCATACCGCGATAGCGGATAGCACCAGAATAAGGTTCGCCGCCTGCCGCGAAAGCGGGGCCCGCCGCAACAATCGCTGCCGTCAGTACCGCCCAACGCGGTGTTTCCAGCTGGAAGTGGAAACCGACAAACAGTGCCAGCACGATGGCGCACGCCAGCTTAACGGCGAAGCGTACATGCTGGCTGGCGATGGTAAAAATACCCATCACAATCAACCAATCTCACGCAGACGATGCGCGATTTTGCGGAACAGAGAATCGTTGTTGGCATCGCGGTCTTTTTCACCCGTGATCACCACCGTCGCGGTCGTACCGGCCGGCCACAGATTACCCTGCTCTTCATCCAGACGAATGCGCACCGGCACGCGTTGCGCCAGACGAACCCACTCAAGATTAGAATCGACCGTTGCCATCCCTTTGCTATCACGCGTCGCGCTGGAGTTGGTGACGCCAGCGGCGACACTATCCACCGTGCCTTTGAGCACGCGGTTGCTGCCGAGCGGCGTGATTTCAGCGCGGTAGCCTGGACGCACGCCTTCGAGTTTGGTCTCTTCCATATAGGCAAGAATGTAGAAAGAGTGCTGTTTCACCAGCGCCACGGCGGTCGAGCCGCGGGTGATAAATTCCCCGGTGTAGACGTTGAGGTTAGTCACCCAGCCGTCAGAGGGCGCACGGATCACTGTGCGTTCCAGATCCAGTTTCGCCAGATCACGCGTGGCTTCTGCTTTTGACTGCTGATGGAGCACGGTTTGCAGCACGTTATTGGACTGGTCAATCTCTTCACGCGACATAGCCTGAACGCCAAGCTGATTGCGTCGTCCAGCTTCACGGCGTTTTTCCGTGGCAAGTGCGCGGTAATAAGCGACGTCTGCTTCAGCTTCTTCGAGGGCTTTTTGGTAGCGCGGCTGATCAATGGTGAAAAGCACCTGATCTTTCTTCACCAGCTGGTTATCACGCACATTAACCGCAGTGATAAGCCCGGCGACATCCGGTGCGATCGCCACGACGTCAGCGCTGAAACGCGCATCGCGCGTCCACGGCGACTCGGTATAAAACACCCAGGCGCGGAAAATAGCGATGAACGCCAGGACTACCAACGCCACGGTAATGGCGGTACGGGAGATATTTCTTGTTAGTGTTTTCACATCTACCTCAGACAAACATGCGCGATATTAAGTAAAACAGGCAGCAATACAGCGCGGTATTAAACAGTGCAGGGTGCCAGACAAAGTCGTAGATACCGGTCGGGACCAGCACCTTGCGCACCAGCCAGAAAATCGCCAGTGATAAAATTAGTTCGAAGAAAATCGGTGGGAACGACAGACCGAACACCACGATAACGGGAAACAGACTCATGTTGACCTTGATTTGAGAGCGAGCAGGCGACAGTTTTTTGTTTAGCTCACACCATCGCTGAAGGGCAAGAAAAGCCGGGCGGGAATGGTGAAGCTGTTATGTCAGTAATAATATATTAACGTAACTGTTATGCTGTTATCTATAATATGTGATCTAAATCACTTTTAAGCCAGAGTGAACAATGGAACGTTTAAAGCGCATGTCTGTGTTTGCCAAAGTCGTCGAATTTGGCTCCTTTACCGCCGCTGCCCGCCAGCTGCAAATGAGTGTTTCCTCCATCAGCCAGACGGTGTCAAAACTGGAAGATGAGCTGCAGGTCAAACTGCTGAACCGCAGCACCCGCAGCATTGGGCTGACGGAGGCAGGCAAAATTTATTACCAGGGCTGTCGTCGGATGCTGCACGAAGTCCAGGACGTGCATGAACAACTCTACGCATTCAATAACACGCCTATCGGCACGCTGCGGATCGGGTGTTCTTCAACTATGGCACAAAATGTCCTCGCCAGTATGACGGCAGAAATGCTCAAAGAGTATCCAGGACTGGCGGTCAATTTAGTCACCGGCATCCCCGCACCGGACCTGATCGCCGACGGACTGGATGTGGTGATCCGCGTCGGCGCGTTACAGGACTCCAGCCTGTTTTCGCGCCGTCTGGGCAGTATGCCGATGGTGGTCTGCGCCTCAAAAAATTATCTGGCGCAGTTTGGCGTGCCGGAAAAACCCGCCGATCTGAGCAATCATTCATGGCTGGAATACAGCGTGCGCCCGGACAACGAGTTTGAGCTGATCGCCCCGGAAGGGCTTTCCACAAAATTGCTGCCGCAAGGGCGATTTGTGACTAACGATCCGATGACCATTTCCCGCTGGCTGGTTGCTGGTGCGGGCATTGCCTACGTACCGCTGATGTGGGTGATCAATGAGATCAACAGCGGCGAGCTGGAGATCCTGTTCCCACGCTATCAGTCCGACCCGCGCCCGGTGTATGCCCTGTATACTGAAAAGGACAAACTGCCGCTCAAGGTTCAGGTGTGCATTAATTATCTGACAGATTATTTTGTCGAAGTGGCGGAGTTGTATCAGGGAATGCGAGGCAGAAGGAAAGAATAATTAAGATATTTCACTCAATTCTATTAATAATGGCGAATTGACACCTTCGCCATTTGCCATTTATCGTATTTGGGTATCAGGAGTTATTTATTTGTTAAAAATATACTTTATAAAAATAATGTTACTCAGGAATTATTTAAACAAGGAATAAAAATGAATCTGTTTGAACAAACACCGCCTTCACGCAGGCGCTATGGGCTTGCCGCGTTCATTGGGCTGATCGCCGGAATCGTCTCGGCCTTTGTCAAATGGGGCGCAGAGGTCCCACTTCCTCCACGCAGTCCAACCGATTTATTCAGCGCTGCATGTGGACCAGAACAATTAATCAGAGCAGCCAGCCAAATTGATTGCTCGCGTAATTTCCTCAATCCTCCCTATGTATTCCTGCGTGACTGGCTGGGCGTCGTCGATCCAAATGCAGCGGTTTATTCATTTGCTGGGCATGTATTTAACTGGGTTGGCGTAACACATATTATTTTCTCCATCGTGTTCGCTGTAGGCTATTGCGTTGTGGCAGAAGTCTTCCCGAAAATAAAACTCTGGCAGGGGTTATTCGCTGGGGCATTAGCGCAGATTTTTGTCCATATGATTTCATTCCCGCTGATGGGGCTGACACCGCCGCTGTTTACTCTGCCCTGGTACGAACACGTTTCCGAGATTGTGGGACACCTGGTCTGGTTCTGGTCGATCGAAATTATTCGTCGTGATTTACGCAACCGCATCACGCGTGAGCCCGATCCTGAGATACCGCTGAACAGCGTCCGATAAGCGTCACATAAAAAAATGGCGCGCCTTATTGAGGCGCGCCATTTTTTTCAGGATTGTTCAGGTCAGGCCGTACCGCCGACGGTCAGATTGTCCACTTTCAGCGTCGGCTGACCGACGCCAACCGGCAGACTCTGGCCCTCTTTACCGCAGACGCCCACGCCTTTATCCAGCTTCAGATCGTTGCCGACCATCGAAATCTGCTGCATCGCTTCGATACCGGAACCAATCAGCGTGGCACCTTTCACCGCTTTGGTGACTTTGCCTTTCTCAATCAGATAGGCCTCTGACGTTGAGAAGACAAACTTGCCGGAGGTGATATCCACCTGACCGCCGCCGAAGTTTGGCGCGAAGATACCGTAATCCACCGATTCGATAATCTCCTGCGGCGTGGACTTACCCGCCAGCATATAGGTGTTGGTCATGCGCGGCATCGGCAGATGCGCGTAGGATTCACGACGGCCGTTACCGGTTGGCGCGACGCCCATCAGACGCGCGTTGAGTTTGTCCTGCATGTAACCTTTCAGGATGCCGTTTTCGATCAGCACGTTGTACTGTCCTGGCGTCCCTTCATCGTCGATGGAGATTGAACCTCGACGATCGGTCATGGTGCCATCATCCACAACGGTACACAGCTCAGAGGCCACCAGTTCGCCCATCTGACCACTGAATACAGAGGTGCCGCGACGGTTAAAATCGCCTTCCAGACCGTGACCGACCGCTTCGTGCAGCAGCACGCCAGGCCAGCCCGCGCCAAGGACGACCGGCAGCGTACCGGCGGGTGCTGCTACCGCATTGAGATTGACCATCGCCATACGCACAGCTTCTTTCGCCCAGGCATCCGCACGCACTTCACCGTCTTCGTCGGCCAGGAACCAGTCATAGCCGAAACGACCGCCGCCACCGCTGGAGCCGCGCTCGCGTTTACCGTCGTCTTCCACCTGCACGCTCACAGACAGACGAACCAGCGGGCGCACATCCGCCGCCAGAGTACCGTCAGTAGCGGCAACCAGAATGAGTTCATACACACCGCTGAGGCTGGCAGAAACTTCCTGCACGCGTTTATCCGCAGCACGCGCCACTTTGTCTACGCGGCGCAAGATATCCAGCTTCTCTTCGCGGCTCATGCTTTGCAGCGGATCGATGCTGGTATACAGCGCCGTGTGCTGCACTTCGCCCAGCGTTTTCACGCGGCCATCGCCCGTTTCACGTACGATGGTGCGTGCCGCCTGGGCGCTTTGCTCAAGCGCGGTCAGGCTAATTTGATCGGCATAGGCAAAACCGGTTTTCTCACCGCTCACGGCGCGAACGCCAACGCCCTGATCGATGTTATAGGAGCCATCTTTAATGATGCTGTCTTCTAAAACCCAGGATTCGTGGTAGCTCGACTGGAAGTAGAGATCGCCGTAATCGAGGCGGCGCTCGGTCAGTTGGGCGAGAATGGAAAACAGGTCCTGATGACTCAGGCCGTTCGCTGCGAGCAAATGTTCACTTACCAGGTTCAGACTCATCGTTTTTGCTACTCGTTCGTTGCCGCCAGCTGGCGGTAAATAAATTCATTATTTATGAGAGTGGGGCAATTACTTGCCCGCGTCAAATCATTGCTGTGCTTCTTTGCGCGCCTGACGGAGCACCTCATTAATCTGCGGCTTATCAACCGGACCTGTGATGCGATAACGCAGGATTGATACTTTGCTCCATAACGGCCCCAGCACCTTGCTGGCGGCAAATACCGCCGCGCCGACAATCGGGTTCACCACGAACGCTGCGGCAACACCCACGGTCGCTGAGATTTCCGGCGCAACCACAGCCTCAAGGTCCAGCTCTCGGCGCACCAGATTGACGGAGCCTTTCATGGCGATGTCGGCCTCAAGGCCATCCACCAGCGTATCGTCCGTGTGGAGTACGCCGTCTTTGATCCACGCCGTGCTGCGAATGGAATCGTAATAGAACCCTTCGCTGAAGGTGTCGCTAAAGTCAAAGCGCAGTTTGCGCAGCAGCGCATCGAAACTCAGCAAGCGTAACAACTGCCCGGCATGGCCGGTACTGACGTCGGCGATCTCGCCTTTGCCCAGATTGGTTTTCAGGATGCCGTTGAGAGACGCTTCGTCCGGCTTCCACGGCTCAGCGCGCCAGTGCAGATCGTAATTCACATCAAAAGAAGAACCGCGTAGCGGGGTGCTGACGCCAAAGAAATTAGCCGCAGCATCCAGCTTATTGCCTTTTACTTTTCCTTTCAGCGAGGTGCGCTGGTCGCCTGCACCGTTCACCCATTCACCGTCTGCCGTCAGTCGGCCAAAACCGGTATCAATCAGGCCCCCTGCCAGGCTAAGGGAATTGCCCTGAATACTAAAGTCACCGTCGATGCGGCCGTATTTCTGCCCCCAGAGCCAGCATTCTGCGCAGCGCAGCTGTAAATCAGGCCAGCCGCTGAAATCCACTTTTGAAACTTCGGCTAATGGCGAATCCGTTCCCGTTTGCCCTTTCGCTGCCGTCGTCGGGTTGTAGTAAAGATAACGAATCGCCGCCTGCCACGGGGCGTTGTCACGCATCGTCAGCGTGCCGTTAATTTCACGCCCCTGCGCTTCTACAGTCGATCCATTAAGTGTCGGTTCAGAGACAATGCTGAGATTATTCCACTGCTGCCCGCCCAGGGTCAGAGCCGGAGTACGGACAGTGATGCGCTGCGGGAACTGCGCCGCCTGGTCGACGTTTTGCCCGACGCCCTTATTAAACATCGCCAGCCATTCTGCGCCATCCATTGGCGGCAGATTCAGTTCAACGCCCGGCTGCTCAGGTAACGGGGGAATAGTGCGGCTATCCGTGGTCCAGATGGCTCTGTCGAGCGTTAACTTGCGATTGAGTAACCAGCGGCTATTGAAATGATTTTTACCGCTGGCATTGCCGGTCAGCTCGAAACTGTTCAGGTCGCCTTGTACGTTTATTTGCATCGGCAATGGCTGCCCGGTTTTCTTATCCAGCGGCGCAGGTAAGTGACTGCTTACATTCTTCAGATCGCCAGTCACATCGACCTTATAGTGCGCACTTCCGCGATACGGTAGGTCAATAGCCACTTTGCCGTTCCAGGCCACCGTCCCGTCGATAGATTCAGCCACCGGTTTTGGCAGGACGTCCATGCGCGCAGGCTGCCAGTTCGCGTCCATGTTCACCGCAACCTGATAGGCTTTTTCACCCTCGGTGGTGCTGAAATCAACATTGAGCGGCTGATTAAACCAGGTCGCTTTCAGCGGCTCGCTCTTCAGGTTGCCATTCACAAAGCTGAACTTACCGCTCAGATTCTTCAGCGTGCTGTCGAGCGGTTTGATAAACAGGCTGTTGTTGTTCAGAACCACGTCGCCTTCTGCGGTGGTCATTTCGCCATCCAGCGGGATATCCAGATGCAAACGGGCATTCACATCGCCGTCAATTTGCAGCTGTTGTAGCGCCGCAGCCAGCGAGTCGTCGAGCGGTGTGTCTTCGAAATAAGGGCCAACGGCTTTACCCGGACCATTGATGTCCGCATCGATCAGCAACTTTTCTTTTGAATAATCAGGAATTACCGCCGTCAGATTGCTGGCAGTGACGCCGCCGAGTGCGACGCTGTCCGTCTTCATCCACAGGCCATCGTTGAGGAAGTTCAGCTCAATATCGAGGTTTTTCAGCGCGGGCCAGTCCGGCTGGAAGGCGAAGGTAGCATTGCGCAGCGGAACCAGAATCTGGAACTGACCTTCGTTGTGTTTATAGGGGAACAGATGCGGATTACCGCCGTACACCAGCGTGGCGTTATCGGCCTGACCGCCCTGAATCGCTCCGCTCAGGTAGTCCACCAGCGCTTTGCCCATCAAGTTTTCCGGGAAGTAGCGCCAGGCCTGACCACCATCATCGGTGCTGATACCTGCCAGAATGCCCAGCCAGGGTTCATCTCCAGCGGGCTGCAAATAGCGGAAATTACCGCTCGCGTGAACGCCGGTCGCTTTGACGTCGATATCACGGCCATCCAGCTGGAAACCTTTATCGTTCTTCAGCCAGTTGAGCGTCGCCGCGCCTTTTTCGATTTCCAGCGGCGCGCGGAAAACCGTTTCGTACGGCATTTTGGCATCGGTCATTAGCGCCGTCAGTCTGCCGTCTTCAACGCTGCCTTCAAGCTTGCCATCAAAATGTTCGGCTCCAGGGAGCAGTTTCCATTGCTTCCAGGCCAGCGCTTTCCAGGAAGCCTGAAAGCGCGTCTTTTCAGTGGCCTGCAATGGGATATCCAGCGCCAGCGTGTCAATCTGACCGCTCGGCTGCGTAGCTTGCCAGACTTCCCCCAGCGCGGAAGACATTCGGTTCGCAATCGGGCGCAAACCGTCGAGACTTTCCAGATCGAGATGACTGGCGCGAATGCGCAGCTCGTCGCTGCGTTTGTTATTCACGCCGCCAACTTCCTGCTCAGGCACCCACGCCATCGTTAACGCACCGCGCGGCCAGGCTTTTCCGTCCATTGTGATGCGCGTATCCGGGATCGTGAATTGCCAGTTGGCCCCCTGGCGCGTCACATGGGCAGTCAGGTTATCGACGGACATTTCGTGGGTTTGGTTTTCACCTTTCCACGCCGCACCGCCCTGCTTCAACCAGACATCACCGGCGGCAATATCACCATCGGCCAGCGTCAGCCAGCCTTCAAGGCTAAATCTCGCCCGCTGCAGCGCCACGTTGTCCTGCATCCATTTACCGAGCCACGGTTTTACATCAACATCATCGGCCTGCAGCCAGACTTTACCCTTGTTCAGCAACCCGTTGTCGTCGCGCAGATCCATGCGCACCTGCATGATGCCGTGCTGCCCGTTCAGGCTGGAGAGATTGACCTGCCCTTCGGCGCGATGACGATCTTTACCGTTGAGCCAGGTGAGCTGTGGGATCGCCAGTTCAGCCCTTTGCCCGGAGAGCGTGATGAAGCTGATTTCGCTGTCGCGCAGATCGAAATGATCGAACTGACGCAGGAAAAGATCGCTGATGCGGTTGGTCTCAATACCTTTGCTGTCTTCGCTATTGCTCAGTGGGGTATTGGTTAAAAACTGCAGCTGGTAGAAGGTGAGATCGCGGAACTGCCAGCGCATGTGCAGCAGACTTTGCCAGACATCCAGCGCCAGGGTTACGCGTTTAATTTTGAGGTAGCCGCCATCTTTCAGGGTGGCATTGATATCGCGCACATCCAGCGTCGGGCCGAAGTTTTGCCAGTTTGCGCTCAGCTGGCTGACATCAACGGGAACGCCGGTTGCGCTTTCTATTTTTGCCAGCACCTGCGGGCGCCAGTTGTCGAGATGCGGTAAAACGAGGCGCAGCCCGCTCACGAGCAACGCGACAATGACGACAAGCGTTGCCCCTGTAAGCAGTAAAATTCCTGGCAATCGCCTCACGCATCTCTCCTTGTCAGCCGTTCTCTTGCAGCTATGCTGCGTCTTACATCATCACCACATCAAACTGCTGCTGGCTGTAGAGTGGTTCGATTTGTACTTTTACCTGTTTGCCGACAAAGATTTCCACTTCCGCCAGCGCGTGCGACTCTTCGCCTTTCAGCGCCTCAGCCACTGCAGGGGAAGCATAGACCAGAAAACGATCGGAGTCGTAAGCATGATGCACGCGGACAATTTCACGCATGATTTCGTAGCACACCGTCTCCACGGACTTTACCGTGCCGCGTCCGTGGCAGGTCGGGCATTCGTTGCACAGCACGTGTTCGACGCTTTCGCGCGTGCGCTTGCGGGTCATCTCTACCAGGCCCAGCTGTGAGAAGCCGTTGATACTGGTTTTGACCCGATCTTTGCTCAGTGCTTGCTCCAGGGAATGCAGGACGCGGCGGCGGTGATCTTCGTTATTCATATCGATAAAGTCGATGATGATAATCCCGCCGAGATTGCGCAGACGAAGCTGGCGCGCAATGGCCTGCGTCGCTTCGATGTTGGTGTTGAAAATGGTATCGTCGAGATTGCGATGGCCGACAAATGCGCCGGTGTTGATGTCCACGGTGGTCATGGCTTCGGTTTGATCGATGATCAAATATCCGCCGGATTTGAGTTCAACTTTACGCTCCAGCGCGCGCTGGATTTCGTTCTCAACGTCGTAAAGATCGAAGATCGGCTGACGGCCAGAGTAGTGCTCCAGCAGGCCAGGCATCTCGGGGATGTATTCGGCGGTAAATTCCAGCAATGCGTCATAGGTCAGGCGCGAATCCACGCGGATTCGGTCGAGCTGTGCATCAGCGAAATCACGTAATACGCGCTGGGCCAGCGCCAGTTCGCCATACAGTTGGTAGCGCGTCTGGTTGCGTTTTTTACGCTCCATGACTTTGGTCCAGACGCGTTTCAGATAGGCTGCGTCGGACGCCAGATCGTCTTCGCTGATCCCTTCTGCCGCCGTACGAATGATGAATCCGCCCTGCTCGTCGCAGTAAGCGCCCACCACCTTTTTCAGGCGTTCGCGCTCGCTTTCACTTTCAATGCGCTGAGAAACACCGACGTGCGACGCACCAGGCATAAAGACCAGATAGCGGGAGGGTAAAGTGATATCTGTTGTCAGGCGGGCACCTTTGGTGCCGAGGGGATCTTTCACCACCTGGACCATGAGATCCTGCCCCTGACGGACCAGTTCGGAGATGTCGCGAACGGTAAACTGCTTTTGCTCTTCGCCCGCCACACATTCGGTATGAGGCATGATGTCCGAGGCATGCAGAAACGCCGCTTTATCAAGGCCAATATCTACAAATGCCGCCTGCATACCCGGTAGTACACGACTGACACGACCTTTGTAGATATTGCCTACTATTCCGCGTCGCGCTTCGCGCTCAATATGAATTTCCTGAAGAATGCCGCCATCAATATAGGCCACTCGGGTTTCCGATGGCGTTACGTTTACCAACAATTCAGCCGTCATAATTATCCCTTCCCTCACGCAGTGAGTTAAAATTGCTCAGCAACTCATACGTTTCCACCAGCGGTAAGCCGACTACGGCGTGATAGCTGCCATTAATCTTCCTGACAAAACAGCCACCCAACCCTTGAATACCGTATGCACCTGCTTTATCCATAGGTTCACCGCTGGCGATATAGCCGGCGATTTCCTCATCGGTAAGCACTCTGAACGTGACATCTGTGACCACCAGACAATCCAGCACCTGCTGGCTGTCCGCCAGGGCCACCGCCGTCATCACCTGATGCGTTCGTCCGGATAATTGGCGCAGCATACGCGCCGCATGTTCAGCGTCACGCGGTTTCTCCAGTACTTCACCGTTGAGAATCACGATGGTATCTGCCCCCAGCACCGGCAAATCACGCGGCGTTTGTGCCACGCCCGCCTGGGCTTTTTCCCGTGCCAGACGCGACACATACTGCTGTGCGCTTTCGCCATCGTCCCGTTTTTCTTCAATACCAGGGACGATACGTTCAAAAGTGATACCCAGTTGAGTGAGTAACTCCTGACGGCGCGGGGAACCAGAGGCAAGATATAAAGCAGTCATAGAAACCTTTTATTGCACGGCAAACTGCTGGCGAACTTTACGCATCAGCAGGAACAGCCACGGCCAGAGCACACCGTTTACTACACTACTCCAGAACACTTCCGGTCGGAAAGAGACGTTGATCACTAAAAACTCAGCCCAGAAAACAATGATATCTGCGGCGAGGGACAACAACATCACCACCAACGCCTGTTGCCAGAGCGCGAGGTTACGGAAAAGCTGGAATTTGAGTGCGACGAGGTACGCAATAATACTCATCGACAAGGCGCGCACGCCAAGCGTAGAGCCACTAATGAGATCCAGTATGGCACCCATCACAAAACCCGTTCCCACATTTACGCGGTGCGGCAGGGCCAGGGTCCAGTAGAGTAAAATGAGCAGCACCCAGTTTGGCCGGAAAACGAGAATGTCGTCCGGCCAGGGCATGACTTGCAGCAATAACGCGATAAAAAACGAGAGCCAGATAACCCAGCGCCCCTGGCTACGATAGCTTGCCACTACTGCCCTCCCTGGGAGATTTGTGGCGGCAGCGGCGCATCCGGAGGTGGCTGCGTTAATCCGGTAGCAGGTGCCGGAACCGGCGCAGGTGGCCCCATTGAATCAGGCGCTGGCAGAACCTGCGGCATCATCTGCATTAAGCGTTCATTGGCGACGCGGTGCACATCTTCCGGCGTCATCGGGTTAATGCCGTTACGATCGGCGCCCCACAACAGCAGCAAATAACGCAGACGCTGTAAGCCCGCGGTCGGACGAGCCTGAATCACGGTATAAGCGCGTTGCGTATCCAGCTTCACGGAAGAGACAACCGCTACCGGATACCCTTCAGGGAAACGACCACCGAGACCGGAAGTCACCAGAACATCCCCAACACGAATATCGGTATTAGCGGGCAAATGCTCGAGCTGCAGATCGTCCGTACAACCATTACCGGCTGCAATAATACGGATGTCGTTACGCAGTACCTGAATGGGCAACGCATGAGTGGCATCACAAATCAGCAGGACGCGGCTGGTGAGCTTGGCGACAGCAACCACCTGGCCCACAACGCCTTTGTCACTAATGACCGGCTGGCCTTCGTAAACACCGTTCACGCTACCTTTGTCGATAACCACCTGATCGCTGTACGGATCGTTGACGGTGGAGATCACCTGAGTCACCATTTTTTGCTCGTCCTGACGCAGCGGTGAGCCCAGCAGTTCACGCAGACGGGCGTTTTCCTGGCGATATTGACCCAGCATCAACAGTTCGCTGTTTTTCAGCAGCAGTTCCTGACGCAATGCACGGTTTTCAAGCTCGAGTTGATCGCGTGACGACAAGGTTTGAGAAACGCTGTCGAGTAATTCACGGGGACCGTTTGATACAAAATAGAAAGGACTGACGGCGGTATCCATGTATGTTCTGATCTGGCTGAACATACCAAGGCGGCTATCGGCGATGATGACTCCAAGCGCTACCAGCACCCCCAGGATCAGGCGAAACTGCAGCGACGGGCCACGGCTAAAAATTGGCTTCATAGGCTATGCGTATTCTCGTGTCAGAGAGAAAGGGTAGCCTTCGCTACCCTCTCATACCGACTACTCTTCGCTGAACAAGTCGCCGCCGTGCATGTCGATCATTTCCAGCGCCTTGCCGCCACCACGGGCTACGCAAGTCAGTGGATCTTCTGCAACTACGACAGGAATACCTGTCTCTTCCATTAACAGGCGGTCGAGGTTACGCAGCAGCGCACCACCACCAGTCAGAACCATCCCACGCTCTGAAATGTCGGAAGCCAGTTCCGGCGGGCACTGTTCCAGCGCAACCATCACCGCGCTCACGATACCGGTCAGCGGCTCTTGCAGCGCTTCGAGGATTTCGTTGGAGTTCAGAGTAAAGCCGCGCGGAACGCCTTCAGCCAGGTTACGACCGCGCACTTCGATTTCGCGGACTTCGTCGCCAGGGTAAGCAGAACCGATTTCGTGCTTAATACGCTCTGCGGTGGCTTCACCGATCAGAGAGCCGTAATTACGGCGCACATAATTAATGATGGCTTCGTCGAAACGGTCACCACCAATACGCACGGAAGAGGAGTAAACCACACCGTTCAGGGAGATGACGGCGACTTCAGTGGTACCACCACCGATATCCACCACCATAGAGCCGGTTGCTTCAGAAACCGGCAGTCCTGCACCGATTGCTGCAGCCATTGGCTCTTCAATCAGGAAGACTTCACGCGCACCAGCACCCTGAGCGGACTCACGGATTGCACGACGCTCAACCTGAGTCGCACCGACCGGTACACAGACCAGCACGCGCGGACTTGGGCGCATGAAGCTATTGCTGTGAACCTGTTTGATAAAGTGCTGGAGCATTTTTTCGGTGACGAAGAAGTCAGCGATAACGCCGTCTTTCATCGGGCGGATCGCGGCGATGTTGCCTGGGGTACGACCCAGCATCTGCTTCGCATCATGTCCTACGGCTGCCACACTTTTCGGTGAGCCGGCACGATCCTGACGAATGGCCACAACGGAAGGCTCATTCAATACGATGCCTTGTCCTTTTACATAAATCAGGGTATTCGCAGTACCCAGGTCAATGGACAGGTCATTGGAAAACATGCCACGAAATTTTTTCAACATACTAAGGGATAATCCTGAAAGCTGGGGCGGAAAAATGAAATCCGCTTACTTTACCAACCACACGCAGCAGCGACAAGGCGCAAAAATCATCTGCTACGGTGAAAATTTATGCTCGCCATACTCAGAGCTACAGGCGCGATATTCTACGTGAAAACAAATCAAACGGCAGGTCAAACAGAGTATCTTTGCAAATATTTTTTCACATTGCTGTCAAGCGGCTGAGAGGAAGCAATAAAATCCCCCTGACCACCTGCCACACCGCGCTCCGTCAACATCTGCCATTCGCTACGTGAACGTATGCCCGTGGCGAAAACTTGCGTTTGCGTTCCCTTGCATGCTTCAACCAGACTCTGAACTAAAAGCTGGTTTTCCGTGCGTTTTTCAATATTCCTGACCAGCCCCGGATGCAGTTTTAACAGCTCAACATCCAGCTCCTTGATCCAACTGGTACTCACTAGCGTTAAACCCGCCTGTGTCACAGCAACACGAGCGCCGAGTGCGTTCATCAGACGAACGACCGGTTGTAAGCGGCTGATGTGTTGACAGACATCTGCCTCTGCAAGTTCAAAAATAATGCGTTTTCGCTGCGATTTTTCACATTGCATCAGCACATCACGCAGCCAACGCTGAAAACGCGGGCGAATCAGCGACTCTACGGTTATCTGTAATGCCAGATTTTCCTCCGGCCAGAAAGATAAAAATGGAATAAGGCGCGTAATTTGCTGGCGGTCGTACTCTTCTGAAAGACCAAACTGCAGCACCATCGGCAAATATTCAGCGGAGACCACCTCTTCCGTACCGTCAAAAATGCGACACAGTAATTCACGATGGTGAACCTGCCCGTTTCGCATCACTGCGGGTTTCTGATAAATGCGCGGCCCACCACGGCTGAGCATTTGCTCAATAAGCGTACGCCAGCGCACATTACCCCGTCCTTTTTCCGGCAGGGAATCGTCATACACCGCCCAGCCGTTTGCACCTTGCAGCACCGCATTACGCGTGGCGGCTTCGGCATGTTCCATCACCTGAAGAGTGTGTTGCCCACCGCGCCAGGCGCAAATGCCGATATGAACCATATCATCACGATCGAGCATTTTGGTTGGCGGTAGGGCATCGACCGCTTTAAGCAACTGGCTGGCAATACTTTCGGCCTCTTTCAACGTGCGGTGCGGGAGTAGCACAGCAAAATCGCTACGATGATAGCGTGCCAGTAGCGCTCCGGGATAACGCATAATAAAGGTCGATAAAAGATTAATGAGCGTAAAGAGATGGTCTTCAGCCACCGTTCGGCCCCAGGTATCGCGCAATAAATCAAAATCAGGTAGACGAATGATCATCACGACGCCATGCGCACCCACTTTCTCAGTGTCGTCCAACAGCGTCGCCAGTTGATTATCAAAGAAAAGACGATTGTTCAGGCCGGTTTTGTTGTCCTGAGCGGCGTATGACCGAATGAGCGTATCCATCCGACTGCGCTGATCGCTGGCAAACTGAATTTCCGAGAGTAGAACATCCAGCGCACTGCTGGTTCGAGAAGGCCATTCGTAGACCGAACCACGCACCTTCGCGCCCCGTTCGCCGTTTAAGATGCGCACCGACCGCGATTCCAGCAGTTCTTGCCCGGAGAGTTGACGCCGCAGCCAGCGCACCGCCAAAAAAATCAGCACCACAATAAAGCCCACGGCGACGGTCAGCGGTGCGGTCGTCATCAGAGAGCGGAAATAGTTCGCCATCGGATCCTGATAGACCAGCCTAATAGTCATCCCAGGGCTTTTTAATGAATGGACCGTCATTTCGCGATACTGCGCCAGAGTCCCCGCCGGACGATAACTGCCTTGACGCGCATGGCTCAGAACAACTTTGCTACCCTGAAGGATGTCGATGTGCACAATATCCACCGGCACCATCAGTTCATCCAGTTGCTGTGAGAGCGCAGGTAAAGTCGAGGTCACAAGACGCGAATCAATGACTGATGCTACGGACTGTAAACGGTTGCCCAGCTTGTCCTGAATCGCAATATAAAAGCTCAGCGAGCACCCCATCAGGGTGACGAAGATAGTCAGCCCCGTCAGCAGCGTAATAAAAGCTGAAAATTTCGTCGTTAATCGCATCCTTGAGATCACTCCGTTGGTTGATGGGGGAAGCAGTTAAAGAGCAAGTAAGCGCTAACTTGCATTTGGTCGGGGCATACTACCAAACCTGGTGTATCTGGCAATTTATTGCGTTAAATCGGCATAGCGTTTCAATGAGCGAGTATAGTCTCCAGAAATTATTTTCCAATCACCATGCTTAGTGAGGACATCTGTATGCAGGCTTTGATCTTAGAACAGCAAGACGGCAAAACTCTGGCGTCGGTTCAATCCCTTGAGGAAAACCGTCTCCCGGAGGGGAACGTGACTGTGGATATCGACTGGTCCAGCCTGAATTACAAGGATGCCCTCGCGATCACTGGCACCGGTAAAATCATCCGCAATTTTCCGATGATTCCGGGAATTGACTTTGCCGGTCGTGTGCATTCGAGCGAAGACCCTCGTTTTCACGCCGGGCAGCAGGTGTTGTTGACCGGCTGGGGTGTCGGTGAAAACCACTGGGGTGGCCTCGCTTCACAGGCGCGCGTTAACGGCGACTGGCTGGTCCCGATGCCGAAAGGCCTGGACGGCCGTAAAGCAATGATTATCGGTACCGCGGGTTTTACCGCCATGCTGTGCGTGATGGCGCTGGAGGATGCAGGCGTTCTCCCCGACTCCGGTGAAATCGTCGTGACCGGCGCCAGCGGCGGCGTGGGCAGTACGGCTGTTACGCTGTTGCACAAATTAGGCTATCAGGTCGCAGCGGTTACCGGGCGCGAAAGTACCCACGATTATCTGCGCTCCTTAGGTGCTAATCGTATTCTGGGACGCGATGAGTTTGCTGAAACCCGTCCGCTCGAAAAACAGGTTTGGGCAGGCGCAGTAGATACCGTGGGCGATAAAGTACTGGCAAAACTGCTGGCGCAAATGAACTATGGCGGTTGTGTCGCGGCATGTGGTCTGGCGGGAGGTTTTGCCCTGCCGACCACCGTGATGCCATTTATTCTGCGCAATGTCCGTCTACAGGGCGTGGATTCTGTGATGACGCCAGCCGCGCGTCGTGCGCAGGCATGGGAGCGTCTGGTACGTGATTTGCCGGAGTCGTTCTTCAGCCAAAGCGCCACCGAAATTACGCTTGAACAGGCTCCAGAATACGCCAGCAAAATCATGAGCAACCAGTTCCACGGTCGCGCACTGGTGAAGATTGCGTAATCTTCAAATTTTCGTGACATATTCGCGCTAACTCAACTCCTCCGTCATGCTTAGAAAAATGCATGACGGAGGATGCCATGAAAACCAGAAAACTGACGGAAGCCGATGTTACGGCCGAATCTGTCTTTATGTTACAGCGCCGCCAGATCCTGAAGATGCTTGGCATTAGCGCCACCGCCCTTTCACTTTCTCCAACTGCCCATGCCGACCTGCTCGACTGGTTTAAAGGCAACGATCGTCCGAAAGCGCCCTCAGGCCAGCCGCTAACCTTTACCAAACCCGCTCAATGGCAAAATAAACTGCCGCTGACGCCGGAAGATAAAGTCACGGGCTATAACAATTTCTATGAGTTTGGTCTTGATAAAGCCGATCCCGCCGCGAACGCGGGCAGCATGAAAACCGATCCCTGGACCTTAAAAATTGAGGGTGAAGTCGCCAAACCGCTCACCTTTGATCATCACGATCTCACTACCCGTTTCCCGCTTGAAGAGCGTATTTACCGGATGCGCTGCGTCGAGGCGTGGTCGATGGTAGTACCGTGGATCGGTTTTCCACTGCACAAGCTGTTGGCAATGGCCGAACCCACCAGCGATGCTAAATATGTCTCCTTCCAGACGCTTTACTCACCGGAGCAAATGCCAGGGCAGAAAGACCGGTTTATCGGCGGCGGGCTGGAATATCCTTATGTCGAAGGATTGCGGCTCGACGAGGCGATGCATCCGCTGACGCTGCTGACCGTTGGCGTTTACGGAAAAGCCTTACCACCGCAAAACGGTGCGCCCATCCGCTTAACTGTGCCGTGGAAATATGGTTTTAAAGGCATCAAATCGATCGTCAGCATTAAGCTGACCAAAGAGCGCCCGCCGACCACCTGGAATCTCGCCGCGCCGAATGAATATGGCTTTTTTGCGAATGTGAACCCGCATGTGGATCATCCGCGCTGGTCCCAGGCCACCGAGCGTTTTATCGGTTCTGGCGGTGCGCTGGACGTGAAACGTCAGCCGACGCTGCTGTTTAATGGCTACGCCGATGAAGTCGCCTCGCTCTATCGCGGGCTCAATTTGCGGGAGAATTTTTAGTGCGCTTAACTGCTAAACAGGTAACCTGGCTCAAAGTGCTATTGCACCTGGCCGGGTTGCTTCCTTTTATATGGCTATTCTGGGCTGCCAGTCAGGGCTATTTCAGCGCCGATCCGGCCAAAGATATTCAACACTTTACCGGTAGGATGGCTCTGAAATTTTTACTGGCCACCTTGCTGATTTCTCCCCTCGCACGCTACGCTAAACAGCCATTATTGATACGCACCCGCCGCCTTTTAGGTTTATGGTGCTTTGCCTGGGCGACGATACATCTCACCAGCTATACATTGCTGGAGCTGGGGATTAACAATCTGGCGCTACTTGGCAGCGAACTGGTATCGCGTCCGTATCTGACGCTAGGGATTATCAGTTGGGTGATTTTACTGGCGCTGACGCTGACATCGACGCAGTTTGCCCAGCGAAAATTGGGCCGCCGCTGGCAACTTTTGCATAACTTCGTCTATCTTGTGGCGATCCTGGCGCCGATACATTATCTGTGGTCAGTGAAGATTTTATCCCCTCAGCCCATCATCTACGCTGTGCTTGCTTTAGGGCTTTTGGCATGGCGTTACAAGAAGTTCCGCCAGTGGTGGCGATAGTTCGCGAAACTGTGCGTATTCCCGCAGATTACTTATCAACCGCGAATCTTTTTCCAATTGCGGTTGATAATCTTCCCTGATAAGACCAGTATTTAGCTGCTAAATGCTACGAAATCGTTATAATGTGCGACCTTGGTTTTCCTGAAGGGGATTTTCACTCCCTGAAAAGGTGACAATTGCGCATCGAAGGTATATTTTGTTTTTTACCCGAGAATCGCAGGAGATAGCTGCACAATGACTGGAAAGTTGCACATCTTAGTTTTGAACGGACCGAACCTGAATATGCTCGGAACCCGCGAACCCGAGAAGTACGGCACGCTGACCTTAAGCGAAATTGTTAACCGTCTTAGTACGGAAGCAGCGGCGCTTGACGTGAGTCTTGACCATTTTCAGTCAAATGCGGAGTACGCACTCATCGACCGTATTCATCAGGCTAAAGACACTGTGGACTATATCCTGATTAATCCGGCCGCGTTTACGCACACCAGTGTTGCTATCCGCGACGCACTGCTTGCGGTGAGCATCCCGTTTATCGAGATCCACCTGAGCAATGTGCATGCACGAGAGCCGTTCCGCCACCATTCGTATCTGTCGGATATCGCCGCCGGCGTTATCTGCGGACTGGGTGCTGACGGTTATTCATACGCTTTACAGACAGCGGTAAAACGCCTGTCACAATCACACTAAACAAGAGTACGGAACCCACTCATGGATATTCGTAAGATTAAAAAACTGATCGAGCTGGTTGAAGAATCAGGCATCTCCGAACTGGAAATTTCTGAAGGCGAAGAGTCTGTACGCATCAGCCGTGCAGCGCCAGCCGCTAGCTTCCCGGTCATGCAGCAGGCTTATGCTGCACCTGTGATGCAGCAGCAGCCTGCTCTGTCTAACGCAGTCGCTCCGGCCGCAGAAGCGCCGGCTGCAGCAGCCGCAGAAATCAGTGGTCACATCGTACGTTCCCCGATGGTTGGTACTTTCTACCGCACGCCAAGCCCGGACGCTAAAGCGTTCTGCGAAGTGGGTCAGAAAGTCAATGCAGGCGATACCCTGTGTATCGTTGAAGCCATGAAAATGATGAACCAGATCGAAGCTGACAAGTCAGGCATTGTTAAAGCGATTCTGGTCGAAAGTGGTCAGCCGGTAGAATTTGACGAGCCGCTGGTCGTCATCGAGTAACGAGGCGAACATGCTGGATAAAATTGTCATCGCCAACCGTGGCGAGATCGCACTGCGAATCCTTCGTGCCTGTAAAGAACTGGGCATTAAGACTGTCGCTGTGCACTCAAGCGCGGATCGCGATTTAAAACACGTATTACTGGCGGATGAGACGGTCTGTATTGGCCCGGCTCCGTCCGTAAAAAGTTATCTGAATATCCCGGCTATCATCAGCGCCGCTGAAATCACCGGCGCGGTGGCAATCCATCCGGGTTATGGCTTCCTCTCTGAGAACGCCAATTTTGCTGAGCAGGTTGAGCGCTCTGGCTTTATCTTCATCGGCCCGAAAGCTGACACTATCCGCCTGATGGGCGATAAAGTGTCCGCAATCACCGCGATGAAAAAAGCAGGCGTTCCGACCGTACCAGGTTCTGACGGCCCTCTGGGCGACGATATGGATGCAAACCGCGCTCATGCTAAACGCATTGGCTACCCGGTTATCATCAAAGCGTCCGGCGGCGGCGGCGGTCGTGGTATGCGCGTTGTACGTAGCGATGCAGACCTGGCGCAATCCATCTCCATGACCAAAGCTGAAGCGAAAGCCGCTTTCAGCAATGACATGGTATACATGGAAAAATACCTGGAAAACCCACGCCACATCGAAATTCAGGTGCTGGCTGACGGTCAGGGTAACGCTATCTATCTGGCTGAACGTGACTGCTCCATGCAGCGTCGTCACCAGAAAGTGGTCGAAGAAGCACCAGCACCGGGCATTACCCCGGAACTGCGTCGCTACATCGGCGAGCGTTGCTCCAAAGCGTGCGTCGATATCGGCTATCGCGGTGCAGGTACGTTCGAATTCCTGTTCGAAAACGGCGAGTTCTACTTCATTGAGATGAACACCCGTATTCAGGTTGAACACCCGGTTACTGAAATGATTACCGGCGTTGACTTGATCAAAGAACAGCTGCGTATCGCGGCGGGTCAACCGCTGTCCATCAAGCAGGAAGAAGTTGTGGTGAAAGGCCATGCGGTCGAGTGCCGTATTAACGCCGAAGACCCGAACACCTTCCTGCCGAGCCCGGGTAAAATCACGCGTTTCCACGCGCCGGGTGGCTTTGGTGTGCGTTGGGAATCTCATATCTACGCTGGCTATACTGTGCCACCGTACTATGACTCAATGATCGGTAAGCTTATCTGCTACGGCGAGAACCGTGATGTGGCGATTGCCCGCATGAAGAACGCCCTGCAGGAGCTGATCATCGATGGTATTAAAACCAACGTGGATCTGCAGGTTCGTATCATGAACGATGAGAACTTCCAGAATGGTGGGACTAACATCCACTATCTTGAGAAGAAACTCGGCCTTCACGAAAAGTAAGACCGCATTAGCGTTAAAAGGCCGGAGATTCCGGCCTTTTTTATTTATTCATCCACAAGGGACTTAAAATGGACAAGCGTTTTGTTCAAGCCCATAAAGAAGCGCGCTGGGCGCTGTGGCTGACCCTTCTCTATCTCGCCGCATGGTTAGTAACCGCTTACTTACCTGATTCGGCCCCCGGATTCACCGGCCTGCCGCACTGGTTTGAAATGGCCTGTCTGCTGATGCCTTTGGTCTTTACGCTGCTGTGCTGGCTGATGGTGCGTTTTATCTTCCGCGATATCTCTCTGGAGGATAGCGATGCAAACTGAAATCATCGCCGTTCTGATTATCTATCTCTTTGTTGTCTTTGGCCTCTCGGCTTACGCCATGCGCAAGCGCAGCACCGGCTCGTTTCTCAGTGAATATTTCCTAGGAAGTCGTTCGATGGGCGGATTTGTACTGGCGATGACGCTGACCGCCACCTATGTCAGCGCCAGCTCTTTTATTGGCGGGCCAGGTGCGGCGTATAAATACGGGCTCGGCTGGGTGCTGCTGGCGATGATTCAGGTCCCGACGATCTGGCTGTCGCTCGGTATTTTGGGCAAGAAATTCGCCATTCTCGCCAGACGCTATAACGCGATTACCCTGAATGACATGTTGCAGGCCCGCTATCAGAACCGCGCGGTGGTGTGGATTGCCAGCGTCAGCCTGCTGGTTGCCTTCGTCGGCGCGATTGCCGTGCAGTTTATCGGCGGCGCGCGTTTGCTGGAAACGGCGGCGGGTATCAAATACGAAAATGGGCTGTTGATCTTCGGTATTACCATCGCGCTATACACCGCATTCGGCGGTTTCCGTGCCAGTGTTCTCAACGACACGATGCAGGGCATGGTGATGCTGATTGGCACTCTGGTGCTGCTGGTCGGCGTAATTTACGCGGCGGGCGGCCTGCATAACGCGGTGGAAACCCTCGAGCAGATTGACCCGAAACTGGTGAGTCCGCACGGTGCCGACGATATTCTCACCCCAGCTTTTATGACCTCATTCTGGGTTCTGGTTTGTTTTGGTGTCATCGGCCTGCCCCATACGGCGGTGCGCTGTATCTCCTATAAAGACAGCAAAGCCGTTCACCGTGGGATAATCATCGGTACGATCGTAGTGTCTCTGTTGATGCTGGGAATGCATCTCGCGGGCGCACTGGGTCGCGCCATTTTGCCGCATCTGACCGTGCCTGATCAGGTGATCCCGACGTTAATGGTGCAGGTGCTACCACCGTGGGCTGCTGGCCTATTCCTGGCCGCGCCGATGGCGGCGATCATGTCCAACGTCAATGCGCACTTGTTGCAGGCATCGGCCACCATCATTAAAGATCTGTGGCTCAGCGCGACTCCGGCTAAAATACACAATGAGCACCGCCTGAAGCGCATTTCGACCTGGACAACGCTGGTGCTTGGCATTCTGATGATGCTGGCCGCGTGGCGCCCACCGGAGATGATCATCTGGCTCAACCTGCTGGCGTTCGGCGGGCTGGAAGCGGTGTTCCTGTGGCCGCTGGTGCTGGGCCTGTACTGGGAACGCGCTAATGCTGCGGGTGCGCTCAGCGGAATGATTGTCGGTGGCGTACTGTATGCAGTGCTCGCCACGTTTAAAATTCAGTATCTGGGCTTCCATCCGATTGTGCCTTCGTTACTGCTAAGTTTGCTGGCGTTTGTGGTGGGGAACCGTTTCGGTCAACCCGTCCCACAGGCAGCCGTGATTTCTACTGATAAATAAAGAGTTTTGCCATGCCGTGGATCCAATTAAAACTGAACACAACCGGTGCAAATGCCGAAGAACTGAGTGACGCGTTAATGGAAGCGGGATCAGTTTCCATTACTTTCCAGGATACGCATGACACACCGGTGTTTGAGCCGCTGCCAGGCGAAACCCGTCTGTGGGGTGATACTGATGTCATAGGCCTGTTCGATGCCGAAACCGACATGAAAGAAGTGGTGGCGATCCTTGAGAATCATCCGCTGCTGGGCGTTGGCTTTGTGCATAAGATTGAGCAACTGGAAGATAAAGACTGGGAACGCGAGTGGATGGATAACTTCCATCCAATGCAATTCGGTAAACGTCTGTGGATCTGCCCAAGCTGGCGCGATGTGCCGGACGCTAACGCCGTGAACGTGATGCTGGATCCGGGCCTGGCGTTCGGTACAGGTACCCACCCGACAACCTCTCTGTGCCTGCAATGGCTTGATGGGCTGGATCTGGAAGGTAAAACCGTGATCGACTTCGGCTGCGGTTCCGGGATCCTGGCGATTGCGGCCCTGAAACTGGGTGCTGCGAAAGCCATCGGGATCGATATCGATCCGCAGGCGATCCAGGCCAGTCGCGATAATGCGCAGCGCAACGGCGTTTCCGATCGCCTTGAGCTGTATTTACCGGATGGCCAGCCAGAGGTCATGAAAGCCGATGTGGTGGTTGCTAACATTCTTGCTGGCCCGTTACGCGAACTGGCACCATTAATCAGCGTGCTGCCCGTTGAGGGCGGTCTACTAGGCTTGTCGGGGATTCTTGCCAGCCAGGCTGAGAGCGTGTGCGAAGCGTACGCCGATCTCTTCGCTCTCGATCCGGTCATCGAGAAAGAAGAGTGGTGCCGCATTACCGGTCGTAAAAAGTAAGTTGGTGTTTATGGCGTGGTCTTTCGATGACCACGCCTGCTTCGTTTCCCTAAAATTGCTCAGAATACGTCCATCTTATTCATCATGATCATGTTCTAAAATGAGACGCCGATCGCAAAGAAGGCCGACAATCTGCTGCTTAAAACAGCAGATTATCCCGAATAAGTGATTCATTTATGCAGAAATGATGAGAAGTTACGGGAATTTGTAAGCGGTGATAAAATAGTCACAATCATTTAAGGCAATGATTTAAATAGTTAATAATTTTCCCAGTAGGTGCTGAACAGCAATTCATTGATCTGTAATAGCGGATTGTTCAAAGTTTGGCCTTTCATCTCGTGCAAAAAATGCGTAATATACGCCGCCTTGCAGTCACAGTATGGTCATTTCTTAACTCATGCGCATCGGACACTACCAGCTCAGAAATCGACTGATCGCAGCACCTATGGCAGGTATTACCGACCGGCCGTTCAGGACGCTGTGCTACGAGATGGGAGCAGGATTAACCGTTTCCGAGATGATGTCGTCTAACCCGCAGGTTTGGGAAAGCGACAAGTCCCGTCTTCGGATGGTGCATATTGATGAGCCAGGTATTCGCACCGTGCAAATTGCCGGAAGTGATCCTGAAGAAATGGCGGAAGCCGCGCGTATTAACGTTGAAAGTGGCGCCCAAATTATTGATATCAATATGGGTTGCCCGGCAAAAAAGGTGAATCGCAAGCTTGCAGGTTCAGCCCTGTTGCAATACCCCGATCAGGTGAAGTCGATTTTGTCGGTGGTGGTTAACGCAGTGGACGTTCCCGTTACGTTAAAGATTCGCACTGGTTGGGCGCCGGAACACCGTAACTGTGTAGAAATTGCCCAACTGGCCGAAGACTGTGGTATCCAGGCCCTGACCATTCATGGACGCACTCGCGCTTGTTTGTTCAACGGCAATGCGGAATACGACAGCATTCGGGCAGTTAAGCAGAAAGTTTCCATTCCGATTATCGCGAATGGCGACATAACTGACCCGCTAAAAGCCAGGGCTGTGCTCGACTATACAGGGGCAGATGCTCTGATGATAGGACGTGCGGCTCAGGGAAGACCCTGGATCTTTCGGGAAATCCAGCATTATCTGGACACTGGAGAGTTGCTTGCTCCCCTGCCTCTGGCAGAGGTTAAGCGCTTGCTTTGTTCGCATATTCGGGAACTGCATGACTTTTATGGTCAGGCAAAAGGGTACCGAATTGCGCGTAAACACGTTTCCTGGTATCTCCAGGAGCACGCTCCAAATGACCAGTTTCGGCGCACATTCAACGCCATAGAGGATGCCAGCGTACAGCTGGAGGCGTTGGAGGCATACTTCGAAAATTTTGCGTAAACAGAAATAAAGAGCTGACAGAACTATGTTCGAACAACGCGTAAATTCTGACGTACTGACCGTTTCTACCGTTAACTCTCAGGATCAGGTAACTCAAAAACCCCTCCGTGACTCGGTAAAACAGGCACTGAAGAACTATTTTGCTCAACTGAATGGTCAAGATGTTAGTGATCTGTATGAGCTGGTATTGGCTGAAGTTGAACAGCCACTGTTGGACATGGTGATGCAATACACCCGCGGTAACCAAACCCGCGCTGCCCTGATGATGGGTATCAACCGTGGTACTCTTCGTAAGAAGCTGAAAAAATACGGCATGAACTAATTTCGATTAGCTAACTGCTTGTTTAAAAAGGCGCTACTCGGCATGGGGACGCGCCTTTTTTATTGCCTGAAATCTGAACGTCAAGAGTTTGTAAACCCTATCTTCTCCCGCTTTTAAACGCCTGCTTTTCATGTATATTTCCACCACCTCACTGGACCTCTTTCTGACCGGAACGACACAATGATTCGTAAATACTGGTGGCTGGTTGTATTTGCTGTCACGGTTTTCATCTTTGATGCACTGCTGATCCAGTGGATTGAGTTACTGAGCACCGAAACCGATCAGTGTCGCAATATGAATTCGGTGAACCCGCTCAAACTGGTGAATTGTTCAGACCTCGATTAAGCAGCGAACATCAGCAATAAAGAGCTTATCACCCATTAAAAACGGGGATTTAAAAGCCTTTTCGCCATTCCGATACGATGATAATGTCACTGCCCTTTTCAGGCGCTATTGCATAACGTCTCACTGAGAATGAGTTAAGCCCACCATGCTGGTTAGCCAATACAACCCAATCCTCGTTGCTGTCTCCTTTGTTGTTGCCATCCTCGCAGCCTATACCGCACTCAATATGGCCGCGCGCGTCGCGGGAAGTCAGGGCGTCGCTGCACGCGTCTGGCTAGCGGGTGGCGGCGTGGCGATGGGGATCGGCGTGTGGGCAATGCATTTCATCGGCATGCTGGCGATGGAGCTCTCCATGAGCATGAGCTATAGCCCAGTGATGACGGTGCTCTCGATGTTCATCGCGATCGGTTCTTCGATGTTTGCGCTTTGGCTGGTCAGCGGGGAACAACTGCGATTACGACGCTTGCTGCCCGGCGCATTAGTTATGGGGGCAGGCATTGTCGCCATGCATTACACCGGCATGGCTGCACTGGAAGTGACGCCAGGCATTATCTGGGACAAGCTCTGGGTCGCTATCTCTGTTGTCATTGCGCTGGCCGCTTCACTTGCGGCGTTGTGGCTCACGTTTCGTTTGCGTCACGAAGCGGCACAAGTTGCGGTGATGCGACTAGGCGCGGCCGTGACGATGGGTATCGCAATTGCGGGTATGCATTATGCAGGCATGAAAGCGGCGCAATTCCCGCCATCTACATTAATACACCATCACGGTATTAACGGCAGCTGGCTGGCGGTGCTGGTGAGCGTAGTGGCCCTCTCTATTCTCGGCATCACTTTACTGGTTTCCATGCTGGATGCCAGGCTCCAGGCCCGAACCGCTCTGCTGGCCTCATCCCTTGCTGAAGCTAACCGAGAACTTGCCCAGCTGGCGCTTCACGATACTCTAACGCGCTTACCCAATCGCGTCCTTCTGGAAGATCGGCTCGATCAGGCAATCAGCAAGGCTGATCGTGAAGGCACACACTTCGCGCTGATGTTTATGGATCTCGATGGATTCAAAGCGGTGAACGATGCGTATGGCCATGATACTGGCGATAAACTTTTGATCGCTGTCACCGAGCGGCTTCTGCTGCCGCTGAAAGGCCAGTATACCCTCGCCCGCATCGGCGGTGATGAATTCGTCCTGCTGGCGGAAGTTGGCGGACCGGATGATGCAGCCTCGCTTGCCAGCGCGCTGGTCCGTACCATCGACAGCCCTTTCAACGTCGAGCCTTACGAGCTGGTCGTCACTATCAGTATCGGTATTGCCCTTTATCCGCACGACGGTAAAACCGATCGCGAAATGATGTTTAACGCCGACGCGGCGATGTATCACACCAAGCACATGGGCCGTAACGGCTACCACTTTTTCCAGCCGTCGATGAACACGCTGGCGCAAACCCATTTACAACTGATGAACGATCTGTGGCTGGCCATCGATCGCGATGAACTGCGCCTGCACTATCAGCCGAAATTCCATGCACCTGCTGGCCCAATTTTGGGCTTTGAGGCTTTGCTGCGCTGGGAACATCCGAAACAAGGGCTGCTGTCACCTGATGTATTCCTGCAACTGGCAGAGAAAACCGGGCTGATTATCCCGATGGGTAACTGGGTGATTAACGAAGCCTGCCGCCAGCTCCGCGAGTGGCATCTTCAGGGTCACAAAGATTGGTCGATGGCGGTGAATTTGTCCACGCTCCAGTTTGAGCAACCCACGCTGGTCAATACTGTCCTTGACTGTCTGGCGCTTCATCGCGTTCCGCCTGAATCTTTGATTCTGGAAGTGACAGAAACCACCGCGATGCACAACCCAGAGGAAAGTGTCAGGATCTTAACGGCGCTAACGAATGCCGGTGTGAAAGCCTCAATTGACGATTTTGGTACAGGCTATTCCAGCCTGCTGTATCTGAAGCAGTTGCCTGCCTGCGAACTGAAAATCGATCGTGCGTTTGTGAAAGATCTGAGCGGGAAAAGTGATGATGCCACTATCGTCTCGGCGATTGTAGCCCTGGCGAAAACGCTGAACCTGAAAGTGGTCGCAGAAGGCGTAGAAACGGAAGCTCAGCAGCAATTCCTCACTGAACTTGGCTGTAATACGCTTCAGGGGTATTTGTTAGGCAAGCCTGTAACAGCACAAACCGTCGAAGAGCTGTGCAATAATGTTGATGAGATAAAATACCACCTACCATCATGAGGCAACAGGATAAGTCACTGGCGGTACGCGTGTAATATTTAACGTCGCCAGGATATTATCCACCAGCGCGGGGGCTTGCTGATAGAGGTTATAATTCTCACTGTTCATTAACCAGTTTTTGATTAATCCACTAAAGAAGCCGTGGAAAACAATCAACGTAAGATCAATATTCATTTGTGGAGAAATGATTCCCCACGCCAGCCCTTTTTCCAGCAGCATTCGGACATTGTCATAATTAAAACCAATTCTTCGTCTAATTTCGCACTCTGATGTCATTTCGTTATTAAATTCACATTTGTGATACAGAATTTGTAAGAGTGCTCGCTGCCGGGGAGTTCGAGAAATATATTGCAACGCCGCGATAAACCGTTCTCGAAGAACACACAGCGGATCATCATTATTCGTCAGTGAAAGCTGGTCAAAAATTAAGTCGCATAACGGCAGTTGCTGATCCCAGATAGCATTAAAGATTTCCGACTTGCTGGAAAAGTGCCAGTAAATCGCCCCGCGCGTAACACCGGCTGCCTCAGCGATATCCGTCAGCGTAGTGCTTGCCACGCCGCGCGTCGAGAACTCGACAATGGCGGCTTCTATCAGCTGCTGTCGTGTTTTTTGTGCATCTTCTTTTGTTTTACGCGCCATAGATTCTCACCCGTCACCAGAACGATTCTCTACGTGAATGAAAACACGCAGTCGTGGGAGTATTCCCTAAAAGGAAAGGTTATTCTGAACAAAAAAAGTCAATTAACCGAATCAATAATTACCACGAATAAATCAGACTAATTTAATTCACGAAACATATAAGTAACCTTGGATAATATTTAAATCAGTGCGTTTTTCCTCATCACTATATCGTTGATTCGTCATGCCGGGCTCTGGTTTTTATCTTAATTAAACGTGCGCCGCACTTATAAATTAAACAACCGCAACACACCTCATTATGATGTGCGCTGGATTTCTGACTCTTTGCCCCGCGACATTCATTCACGACTTCACGGCAAATATCAGTTTATTGTTTTTTAAAGGAACAGTAATGACGAAACACTTCAGGCTTTTACCCTTATCCGGTTTTATTGTCTGCTCCGCACTGCTTGCTGGCTGTGATGGTTCTGATAACTCGCAACACAGCACACAGGCACCTCAGGTAACTGTTTATGTCGTGAAAAGTGCTCCGCTGGCGGTGACAACAGAGCTTCCGGGGCGCACGGATGCTTTTCGCGTGGCTGAAGTTCGCCCGCAGGTAAATGGCATTGTTTTACGTCGTAACTTTATCGAAGGCAGTGACGTTAAAGCTGGCGATTCGCTTTACCAGATCGATCCTGCGACCTATCAGGCCGCCTATGACAGCGCGAAAGGCGACCTGGGGAAAGCCGAAGCAGCGGCGAACATCGCTCATTTAACCGTGAAACGCTATGTCCCATTGGTTGGCACACAATATGTCAGCCGACAAGAATACGACCAGGCAGTGGCTGACGCCAGGCAGGCTGATGCGAGCGTCATTGCCGCTCAGGCTGGCGTCGAGACCGCACGTATCAATCTCGCCTATACCAAAGTGTCATCACCGATCAATGGGCGAATCGGTAAATCCAGCGTCACAGAAGGAGCGCTGGTGACCAACGGTCAATCCTCGGCATTGGCAACCGTGCAGCAACTTGATCCGATCTATGTGGATGTAACGCAGTCGAGCAATGACTTTATGCAGCTGAAACAGTCCAGCCTGCAAAAAGGCGATGGCACCAGTAGCGTTCAACTGCTGATGGAAAATGGTCAGCCCTACCCGCAAAAAGGGACGTTGCAATTCTCTGATGTCACCGTTGATGAGAGCACAGGTTCCATTACCCTTCGCGCCGTCTTCCCAAACCCGCAGCATATGCTGTTGCCGGGGATGTTTGTACGTGCTCGCATTGATGAAGGTGTGCAGCCAAATGCCATTCTGGTTCCACAGCAGGGCGTGACCCGTACACCACGCGGGGATGCCACTGTTCTGGTGGTGAATGCAAAAGAGCAGGTTGAAATGCGTAGCGTTGTAGCACCTCAGGCCATTGGCGATCGCTGGCTGATCACTGACGGTTTAAAAGAAGGTGATCGCGTTATCGTCAGCGGTCTGCAAAAGGCACATCCCGGCGCCACTGTGGTCGCCACGCCTGATTCCGCCGCCGCTAAAGCCAGTTAAGGGATTAATCAATGGCTAACTTTTTTATTCAAAGGCCGATTTTCGCCTGGGTGCTTGCCATCATTCTGATGATTGCGGGCGGACTGGCAATTCTCAAGCTGCCGGTGGCGCAGTATCCCACCATCGCTCCGCCTGCTGTTGCCGTCACGGCCGTTTACCCAGGCGCGGATGCGCAAACGGTGCAAGATACCGTTACACAGGTTATCGAACAGAACATGAACGGCATCGATAATCTGATGTACATGTCCTCCACCAGCGATTCTGCCGGTAACGTGACCATCACTCTGACCTTCCAGTCGGGTACCGATCCTGATATCGCGCAGGTACAGGTTCAGAATAAACTCCAGCTGGCGATGCCATTGCTGCCACAGGAAGTTCAGCAGCAAGGGATCGGTGTGGAGAAATCCAGCAGCAGCTTCCTTCTGGTTGCGGGTTTTGTTTCAGATAACAAAAGTCTGACGCAGGATGATATCTCCGATTATGTCGCATCCAACGTGAAAGACGCGATCAGTCGTACCTCTGGCGTGGGCGATGTGCAGCTGTTTGGCGCACAGTATGCGATGCGCATCTGGCTCGACAGCAACGCCCTGAATAAATATCAGCTGACGCCGCTGGATGTCATCAATCAGCTTAAAACCCAAAACAACCAGATTGCTGCCGGGCAACTGGGTGGTACGCCTTCGGTACCAGGTCAGCAGTTGAACGCCTCGATTATCGCGCAAACACGCCTGAAAACACCGGAAGAGTTCAGCAAGATCACACTGAAGGTGAATCAGGACGGTTCGATGGTGCATCTGAAAGATGTGGCCCGTATTGAGTTGGGCGGTGAAAACTACAATATGGTCACGAAGATCAACGGCCAGGCAGCCACCGGTCTGGGCATCAAGCTGGCGACGGGTGCAAACGCGCTGGACACCGCCGCTGCGATTAAATCAAAACTGGCAGAATTACAGGCCTTCTTCCCACAAGGACTGAAAGTCGTTTATCCGTACGACACCACGCCATTCGTGAAGATATCCATTCATGAAGTGGTCAAAACGTTGTTTGAGGCGATCATTCTGGTCTTCCTCGTCATGTATCTGTTCCTGCAAAATCTGCGCGCCACGCTGATCCCCACGATCGCTGTACCCGTCGTGTTATTAGGGACTTTTGCCGTTCTTGGAGCATTCGGGTTTTCAATCAACACGCTGACGATGTTTGGGATGGTGCTGGCGATAGGCTTGCTGGTTGACGATGCTATTGTGGTCGTTGAGAACGTCGAGCGCGTCATGGTGGAAGACAAACTACCGCCAAAAGAGGCGACACAGAAATCCATGGAGCAAATCCAGGGGGCGCTGGTCGGTATCGCAATGGTGCTTTCTGCGGTGTTTGTTCCGATGGCCTTTTTTGGCGGCTCGACCGGTGCAATCTACCGCCAATTCTCGCTGACTATCGTCTCGGCAATGGCGCTTTCTGTTTTGGTCGCACTGATTCTGACACCCGCACTCTGCGCCACACTGCTCAAACCGCCGTCAGAAGAACATCATGCAAAAGGCGGTTTCTTTGGTTGGTTCAACAACCTCTTTGATAAGAGCGTGGAGCATTACAGCAATAGCGTGAGTGGGATTTTACGCAAAACCGGACGTTATCTGGTGGTGTATGTACTGATTGTGGGTGGAATGGCTGTATTGTTTTTACGCCTTCCGACCTCCTTCCTTCCGGATGAGGATCAGGGCGTATTTATGACCATGGTCCAGTTGCCCGCTGGCGCCACGCAAACGCGTACACAGCAGATACTGGATCAGGTACAACAGTATTATCAAACCAAGGAAGCGGCCAACGTAGAATCAGTCTTTACGGTTAACGGGTTTAGCTTTAGCGGTCAGGGGCAAAACTCCGGTATCGCCTTTGTAAGCCTCAAACCGTGGGATGAGCGTCCTGGAGCTGAAAACGGCGTGGGAGCCATTGTTAGCCGCGCAACCAAAGCTTTTAGCCAGATTAAAGATGGGATGATTTTCCCCTTCAACTTGCCCGCGATTATCGAACTGGGTACGGCGACAGGGTTTGACTTTGAGCTTATCGACCAGGCTAACCTGGGTCATACTGAACTGACAAAAGCACGTAACCAACTGCTGGGTATGGTTAAAGAACACCCGGAACTATTGGAACGTGTGCGTCCAAACGGACTGGAGGATACGCCGCAGTTCAAACTGGATGTTGATCAGGAGAAAGCCCAGGCTCTGGGTGTCAGCGTGTCGGATATCAACCAGACCGTCTCTACCGCACTCGGCGGTACATACGTAAATGACTTTATCGATCATGGTCGTGTGAAAAAAGTGTACGCACAGGCCGACGCACAGTTCCGTATGTTGCCAGGTGATATCAATAACCTCTACGTACGCAGTGCAAACGGTGAAATGGTGCCTTTCTCTGCGTTTAGTACCTCGCGCTGGATTTCAGGCTCGCCGCGACTTGAGCGTTACAACGGGATGCCATCCATGGAAATCCTCGGCGAAGCTGCACCGGGCAAGAGTACTGGCGAAGCGATGGTCTTAATGGAGTCACTCGCCCAGAAACTGCCTTCCGGGATTGGCTTCGACTGGACGGGAATGTCCTATCAGGAACGCCTCTCTGGCAACCAGGCCCCGGCGCTGTACGCTATTTCACTGATCGTCGTGTTCTTGTGCCTGGCAGCGCTTTACGAGAGTTGGTCCATTCCATTCTCCGTTATGCTGGTTGTGCCTTTGGGCGTTATTGGTGCCCTACTCGGCGCATCGCTGCGTGGGCTGAATAATGATGTCTATTTCCAGGTAGGGCTTCTCACCACCATCGGCCTCTCCGCGAAGAACGCCATTCTGATTGTGGAGTTTGCGAAAGACCTGATGGAAAAAGAAGGGAAAGGAGTCATTGAGGCTACGCTTGAAGCCTCACGTATGCGCCTTCGCCCGATTCTGATGACATCACTGGCGTTTATCCTCGGTGTACTGCCATTGGTTATCAGCCAGGGTGCAGGGAGCGGTGCGCAAAATGCCGTAGGGACAGGCGTTATGGGGGGGATGCTGTCTGCGACCCTTCTCGCAATCTTCTTCGTCCCTGTATTTTTCGTGGTCGTAAGAAGACGATTTAATCGCAATCCTAAGTAAATCAATTCAAAAGGCGTCATTCGGCGCCTTTTCTTCTTTCTTTAATTCAAAAATTAGCACGCGAATTATCATTGTATTTTTACTGCTAAGTTATTTCCTCCACGATTTTTACAAACCACATATTTTGAGATTATTCATCCTGTCAGTGCAGATGGGTGTAGTGGTAAAATAAACACCAGCTCGATAAATCCACTTTCGATTTTATTGCGAGCCAGTTTTTATTCTGAGGTAACATCATGAAAAGATTCATTTGCGTTGCAACCCTCGCTGCGCTTCTCGCCGGATGTGCGCACGACTCTCCGTGTGTGCCGGTATATGACGATCAGGGTCGTCTGGTTCATACCAATACCTGTATGAAAGGCACCACCCAGGATAACTGGGAGACTGCAGGGGCAATCGCCGGTGGTGCTGCGGCTATCGCAGGCTTGACGTTAGGTATCGTCGCGTTAACTAAATAATGTTTTCCTGCAAAAGCGCGGCAAATCCGCGCTTTTGCTTCAAACCAGTGCAGTATTTTTTCAAAACGTTAAAAAAACTCCCCATACCCCTCTGCGTTAATTTATTAATGTCTGATTCTTCTCACATCTTTTTTGCGATGATTTGTTTATTTCATTTTCAGGCGTGATACTTTTCACAATTCAATGACATTGAATATCCTGCCAATATTCACGTCAGAAACTACCTCTCTTAATTAGCTTCCGGGTTATCAACTTTTGCTCTGATTTGTGGCGTAGGTTGTGATTTCGCACCATTTCGGGGCGCTCGATTTATTTATCCCTGTCTACACTCTGCATTATGCGTTCAATTCTCCCTTTTTCTTCCGAGCGCAAAATTGGCATTACGTTTGCTTTATAAACGTCGGCCAACGCCACAGACAGGTCAAAGCGTTTTAAAACGACTTTCTATAACGATAAATTTCGCCACACAGGATGCATTATGAAAAAGACGATGATAGCCAGCCTGGCCGCCGCCGGCATGTTGTTTGCTGTAGCGGGACAGGTTCATGCCGGTACAACACTTGATGCCGTTAAAAAGAAAGGTTTTGTCCAATGCGGTATTAGTGATGGGTTACCGGGCTTCTCTTATGCCGATGCGAACGGAAAGTTCACTGGCATTGATGTCGATGTTTGCCGTGGCGTTGCAGCAGCCCTTTTCGGGGATGACACAAAAGTAAAATATACCCCACTGACGGCGAAAGAGCGTTTTACCGCACTGCAATCGGGCGAAGTGGACATGCTTTCTCGTAATACAACCTGGACTTCGTCACGTGATGCGGGGATGGGGATGTCCTTTACCGGTGTGACTTACTACGATGGCATCGGCTTCCTGACCCACAACAAAGCGGGGCTGAAAAGCGCGAAAGAACTCGACGGAGCAACCGTTTGTATTCAGGCGGGAACCGATACCGAACTGAACGTCGCCGACTATTTCAAAGCCAACAACATGAAATACACGCCGGTGACTTTCGACCGTTCTGATGAATCAGCAAAAGCCCTGGAGTCAGGCCGTTGCGATACGCTGGCCTCCGATCAGTCCCAGCTCTATGCCCTGCGAATTAAACTGAGCAACCCGGCGGAATGGATTGTTCTGCCTGAAGTCATCTCCAAAGAGCCTCTCGGCCCGGTCGTTCGCCGTGGTGATGAAGACTGGTTCTCCATTGTTCGCTGGACGCTGTTCGCCATGCTGAATGCCGAAGAGATGGGTATCAATTCTAAAAACGTCGACGAGAAAGCCGCAAACCCTACGACACCGGATATGGCGCATCTTCTGGGTAAAGAAGGTGATTTCGGCAAGGATCTGAAGCTCGATAATAAATGGGCTTATAACATCATCAAACATGTCGGTAACTATGCAGAGATCTTTGAGCGCAACGTTGGATCGGAAAGCCCGCTGAAGATCAAACGTGGCCAGAACAACCTCTGGAATAACGGTGGTATTCAGTACGCTCCGCCGGTGCGTTAAGCATTTAGCTGTAACGGGCACTGCATTTGCGGTGCCCCGTCCAGAGTCATGGTTACCGAGGTTTCTTTATGTCCCATCGCCGCTTAGCCGTAAAAGGAAAACTTTCCTTTTCTCATCCCTCGGTTCGCGCATGGCTATTCCAGATAATAGCTATCGTCGCCGTTGTTGTTGTTGCGGTTTATTTGATTCATAACACTGTTACCAATCTGAGCAATCGCGGTATTACTTCTGGCTTTGCGTTTTTGGATCGTAGTGCCGGATTCGGAATTGTGCAGCATTTGATTGATTATCAAGAAGGCGATACATACGGCAGGGTGTTTCTTGTCGGTTTACTGAATACTCTGCTGGTCTCTGCTCTCTGCATTGTATTTGCCTCCTTGCTGGGCTTTTTTCTCGGGCTTGCGCGTCTTTCTGAGAACTGGCTATTACGTAAACTCTCGACAATTTATATCGAGACGTTTCGCAATATCCCCCCGCTACTGCAGATCTTCTTCTGGTATTTCGCCGTATTACGCAATCTGCCCGGACCACGACAGGCCGTTGATGCTTTAGATCTCTTTTACCTGAGCAACCGGGGTTTATATATTCCCTCGCCGTTGGCTGGCGAAGGTCTGTATGCGTTTATCGCTGCATTTGTTATCGCGGTAGCAATTACGATTGGGCTGTTTCGTTATAACCGCTCACTTCAGATTAAAACCGGGCAACTTCGCAGAACCTGGCCAATCGGGGCATTACTGATCGTTGGTTTGCCTCTACTGGCCCACTGGGTATTCGGTGCCGCTTTGCACTGGGACATTCCGCAGTTGCGAGGTTTTAACTTCCAGGGAGGGATGGTCCTTATTCCTGAACTGGCTGCTCTGACGCTTGCGCTGTCCATTTATACCTCTGCCTTTATTGCTGAAATTATTCGCTCAGGAATCCAGGCGGTTCCTTATGGTCAGCACGAAGCCGCACGTTCACTCGGATTACCCAACCCAGTAACGCTGCGCCAGGTGATCATTCCTCAGGCCTTACGTGTGATCATCCCGCCGTTGACCAGCCAGTATCTGAATATTGTCAAAAACTCCTCGCTGGCTGCCGCGATTGGTTATCCCGACATGGTTTCTTTGTTCGCCGGAACCGTACTTAACCAGACCGGACAAGCGATTGAGACTATTGCCATCACCATGTCCGTCTACCTGATTATCAGCCTGACAATTTCATTGCTGATGAATATCTATAACCGTCGCATCGCCCTGGTTGAGCGCTAAGGAACCATGATGACAAAAGCCGTATTGTCACACCCCTCGCGTCCGTCCAGCACCGGAAGCTGGCGTTTCATCGCCTGGGCACGCAAAAATCTGTTCTCCTCCTGGAGTAACAGTCTGCTGACAATTGTCAGCTTGTGGTTGATGTGGGAGCTGATTCCTCCGCTGCTGAACTGGGCTTTCTTGCAGGCAAACTGGGTAGGCTCAACGCGGGCGGACTGTACCAAAGCGGGTGCCTGTTGGGTGTTTATCCATGAGCGGTTTGGCCAGTTTATGTATGGTCTGTATCCACATGATCAACGCTGGCGTATCAATCTGGCACTGATTGCGGGTTTGCTGTCGATCGCCCCGATGTTCTTCAAAACCCTGCCACGTCGTGGACGCTATATTGCTTGTTGGGCAGTGATTTATCCGCTGATTGTGTGGTTGTTGCTATATGGCGGAATACTGGGACTTGAGCGGGTCGAAACTCGCCAATGGGGGGGATTAACTCTCACGCTGATCATTGCCTCCGTGGGGATCGCGGGGGCGCTACCTTTGGGTATCTTGCTGGCACTGGGACGTCGATCAGCCATGCCAGTAGTACGGACTCTTTCAGTTATTTTTATTGAATTCTGGCGTGGTGTACCGCTGATTACCGTGCTGTTCATGTCCTCGGTCATGCTGCCGCTGTTTATGGCAGAAGGCACAACAATCGACAAATTGATTCGCGCACTGGTGGGCGTCGTTTTATTCCAGTCAGCTTACGTTGCAGAGGTGGTTAGAGGTGGCCTACAGGCTCTGCCAAAAGGTCAGTACGAAGCGGCCGAATCACTGGCGCTCGGTTACTGGAAAATGCAGGGGCTGGTGATCTTACCCCAAGCCTTGAAGCTGGTTATTCCAGGGCTTGTGAACACCATCATCGCACTCTTTAAAGACACGAGCTTGGTGATCATTATCGGATTGTTTGATCTTTTCAGCAGTGTACAACAGGCCACAGTCGATCCCGTCTGGCTCGGCATGTCGACTGAAGGTTATGTTTTTGCAGCACTTGTTTACTGGATTTTCTGTTTCAGCATGTCGCGCTACAGCCAACACCTGGAGAAGCGCTTTAACACCGGGCGTACACCGCAATGAGGAACTTATGAGCAAAATAACTATGGCCCCGGCCGACGCGATGATTACGCTGGAAAATGTGAATAAATGGTATGGTCAGTTTCATGTCCTGAAAGACATCAACCTGAAAGTCAAACAGGGCGAGCGTATTGTTTTATGCGGCCCCTCAGGTTCAGGAAAATCTACCACCATTCGCTGTATTAACCATCTTGAGGAGCATCAGCAAGGACGTATCGTCGTTGATGGGATAGAGCTGGATGATGACATTCGAAACATCGAACGTGTCCGTCAGGAAGTCGGTATGGTGTTCCAGCATTTCAATTTATTCCCGCATTTGACGGTGTTACAGAACCTTACGCTGGCCCCTATTTGGGTCAGGAAGATGCCTAAAAAGGAAGCTGAAGCGCTGGCAATGCATTACCTGGAACGTGTCCGTATTGCTGAGCACGCAAACAAATTTCCGGGACAAATTTCGGGCGGGCAGCAACAGCGTGTGGCAATTGCCCGCTCACTGTGTATGCAACCTAAAATTATGCTGTTTGATGAACCGACTTCAGCGCTCGACCCTGAAATGGTTAAAGAAGTACTCGACACTATGATTGGTTTAGCTCAATCGGGAATGACTATGCTCTGTGTTACGCATGAAATGGGCTTTGCCAGAACAGTTGCAGATAGAGTGATCTTTATGGATCGCGGAGAAATTGTTGAACAAGCACCACCTGATGAGTTCTTTGCTAATCCGAAATCTGAGCGTACACGCGCATTCTTATCGCAGGTGATTCATTAATCGTCTTCATTGCTCAGTGGTGTACTGCTACTGGGCAAATTTTCAGAGGAACAAATGCAAAAAGGCCATCCTTTCGGATGGCCTTTTCACTTAATTGATGTCTGGCAGTTCCCTACTCTCACATGGGGAGACCCCACACTACCATCGGCGCTACGGCGTTTCACTTCTGAGTTCGGCATGGGGTCAGGTGGGACCACCGCGCTAAAGCCGCCAGACAAATTCTTTTACTATTGCCGAACTTCAACCACGTATTAAGTGGTGCTGATACCCAGAGTCGAACTGGGGACCTCACCCTTACCAAGGGTGCGCTCTACCAACTGAGCCATATCAGCACGCTAAATTTGATGCCTGGCAGTTCCCTACTCTCACATGGGGAGACCCCACACTACCATCGGCGCTACGGCGTTTCACTTCTGAGTTCGGCATGGGGTCAGGTGGGACCACCGCGCTAAAGCCGCCAGGCAAATTCTGTTATCAACCCGCATCTCTGCAGGTCAATTAATCTGTTATCAAGCTGAAAATGATGTCTCTCTTCGCCAAAACATCTTCGGCGTTGTAAGGTTAAGCCTCACGGTTCATTAGTACTGGTTAGCTCAATGCATCGCTGCACTTACACACCCAGCCTATCAACGTCGTAGTCTTCAACGTTCCTTCAGGACTCTCAAGGAGTCAGGGAGAACTCATCTCGGGGCAAGTTTCGTGCTTAGATGCTTTCAGCACTTATCTTTTCCGCATTTAGCTACCGGGCAATGCCATTGGCATGACAACCCGAACACCAGTGATGCGTCCACTCCG
>NZ_PQVS01000029.1:0-20459 GCF_002922995.1 Lelliottia sp. 7254-16 | reverse complement strand
AGCACGAAAGTGGGGGTGATCGACCTGAAGAAAAAGTCGATCACCATGGGTAAAGGATGTTAAATAGTGTTCACCATGTCCCCGAACACCTGTCTACCATGTCCCCGGACCGTACAGGGAGAGGGCTAGGGTGAGGGCATCAGGCCGCACCCTTTAAAACGGTCGTAACCCCCGCCCCACCGGCACCGCGCTGACCCCCATCGTCACCGCCGCCACCAGTAAAATTACCCCGCCTGCTAACGCCAGCGTCGTCCAGCCCACCTGCCGCCACAGTACCGGCGTTTTGTTGCCGCTCAGTTTCACCGCCAGCTGGCGAAAACTGTGGACCAGCAAGGCCAGAGACGTAATCGTCAGCGACGTCCCCGCAGCCATCGCCAGTGCGGAAATCACGCCCCAGCTAAATACCCCAATCACCTTACTGAACAGCAGCACCATGATTGCCCCGGAACAGGGCCGCATCCCCATCGACAGAATGATCATCAGCCGTGCGCGCCAGTCGTCCCCGCTTTGCAGCTGTTCTTGCGTCGGCAAATGCTGATGCCCGCAACCGCAGTGGGCATCGTGAACATGATGCGGCGTGAACGTTTTGAATTTGGGTTTCTGCAGCAAGGCCCGCAGTTTTTTGACCGCTCGCCAGCAGAGCAATAGCCCAAGCACGCCCACCAGCGCATAGCTCCCCTTCTCCAGCCAGAAACTGCTCATGTGCAGCTGACGAGCCGGGAGTTGCAGTACCGTCAGCACCACGACCACCAGCGCAATCGCCACCAGTCCCTGCAATAACGAAGAGGCAAGCGTTAAGCCGATACTCGATTTGAGCTTTGAAGGATGGGTCGCAAGCCAGGTGGTAATGACGATTTTCCCGTGGCCCGGCCCCAGCGCGTGCAGCACGCCGTATAGAAAACTGAAGATCAGCAGCGAGCCACCGGCTTTGGTCGGGTTCTCCGCCACCGCTTTGAGCAGTCCGCTCATTTGCTGATTGACCTCGCGCTGCCAGATGATGCTTTTCATCATCACCTGCGGCCACGCCTGCCAGAGCCAGAATGCGCCAACGGCGGCCAGAACCAGAAACAGGAATAGCGGCCAGAGGTGCAGCCAGCGGCGTTTTTTACTGAGAGAAGAAGCCATCACTGACATTGCACGGTCACCTGCTGCGCGAACTGTTTACCCAAATCCATATCCTCCGGCGGCGCATCGGCTTTATCGAGCGATAGCGCAAAGTTCATCGTCTCTTCACTCGGCTTTGGCGTATGGACTGCAATCGTGCAGCGCTTTTGCAGCGCGGCGGGAAGCGCCGCATCTTTGTCTTCGGCATAGCTCATGTCGACGTAATAGCTCGGATCAAAAGTCGAGAAAGTGTATTTCTGCCCGGCCAGCGGCTGCGGTTCGGCCAATGGCAAAATAAAGGTTAACACTGCCTGATGGCCATCGCGCTCCATGCCGTAGGTGGTCGGTCGATTAAGAAATTTAACCTTTTGCCCGTTATGCCAGAACTCGGTGAAATAGTGCTGCCCGAGCACATTGGCCATCACTTCCGCTGCCAGCTTTTTCCAGATCTCATCGCCAGGCTTTGCCGCGCCTGCATCATAAAGCAGATCGGCCGAGGTGATTTCATCCATCGTCCAGCGCATTTTCAGGCCGCTCATCTGCATATCATCGGCGACAATTTCCGTCTGCAGGCTGATAAAACTGTGAGGATGCGCACTGGCCGCCGAAGATAAAACCGCCAAAAATAGCGCCGAAGCGCTGTGTTTAACTATTTGCATCGATTCCTCACGTCAAAAATTCTGTGATGTTCTCCCGCATTCCTGACGGAAAGACCCACGGGTGCGCTTTCCTGCGCACATCCTTTAGCTATTCTTATCGAATACCCCTACTGGATACCCGACAGATGATGACGACACTCGAAAACCCATCTGTGCTTTCCAGTTCGCAGCGCCGCTGCCAGGTGCTTTTGATGCTTTACCTGCCAGGTTTTGTCGTCACCCCGCAAAGCATTATCGATATCAATGGGGTCGACGACGACATCGCACGGCAAGATATAGCCGAGACGCGCGATGAGATCCAGCGCTATCACCGGCTGAACATCGTGACGCATCATGACGGCAGCTACCGAATTGAAGGTACGACGCTCGATCAACGCTTATGCCTGCTGCACTGGTTGCGACGGGCGCTGCGGCTGTGCCCGCATTTTATTAGCCAACAGTTTACCCCGGCGCTTAAAACAGAGCTTAAACAGCTCGGCATCGCGCGTACGCTGTATGACGATACTAATTTGCGGGCGCTGATTGCCTTCTGTTCCCGCCGCCTGGAGCGCAACTTCGAGTGCCGCGACGTACAATTTTTGCAGCTCTATTTGCAATATTGCCTGATCCAGCATCATCTGGGGCAGACGCCGCAGTTTTCCCCCGTTCAGCGCCACTGGGCACATTCGCGCGGTGAATATCTGGCGGCGCAGGAGATTGTCCGCCACTGGCAGCGCCGGGTGCGACAAAGTCCGCACGCCGATGAGCCGCTGTTTCTGTCATTGCTGTTTATGATGCTGCGCACCCCCGATCCGCTGCGCGATGCGCATCAGCTGGACCAACGCCTGCGCCACGCCATCTCACGCATGATCGGCCGTTTTCGCGGGCAGACGGGAATGCGCTTTAGCGACGAACAGGGGCTGACGGATCAGCTGTATATTCATCTTTCCCAGGCGCTGGATCGCTCGCTGTTTGGCATCGGGATCGACAACAGCTTGCCGGAAGAGATTGGTCGCCTGTACCCGCGTCTGATGCGCACCACAAGGGATGTGCTGTTTGAAGTGGAAGCGGAATTTGGCCTGCGTTTTTCTGATGAAGAGATGTGCCTGGTGGCGGTGATTTTTGGCGCGTGGCTGATGCAGGAAACGGATCTGCATGAGAAACAGGTCGTGCTGCTAACGGGCGATGACAAAGCCAGTGAAGTGCTGATTGAGGGGCAACTGCGCGAACTGACGCTGCTGCCGCTCAACATTCGCTATGTGTCGCTTCAGACGTTCCAGAAAGAAGGCGCACCGCGCGAGGCGGCGCTGATCATTACCCCTTACGCCACCGCCCTGCCCCTGTTCTCGCCGCCGCTGATCCACGCCGTTGAGACGCTAAACCCGCAGCAGCAGGAACATATTCGCGCCATGCTGGAATCATAACGCCACGTTTTGCGCTGCCACTTTGGGACGAACCACCAGAGCCGGCAGCGCCACCAGCGCCATTACCCAGAACACGCCGTGGCCGAGATGCTGATACAGGAACCCCGCGAACACGGTCATCACCGCAATACTGCCGCCCATCGCCACTGCCGAATAGACCGCTTGCAGACGAATGACTTCGCTGCCCTGACGCGCAGCGATATAGCGCATCGCCGCCAGATGGCAGACGGTGAAGGTGCCGCAATGCAGGATCTGGGCGACAATCAGCCACGGTAAATCAGTCGTCCAGCCCATGATGCCCCAGCGCAGCACGCCGCACACGGCGGAGAGCAGGAGCAGATCGCGCGCACCAAAGCGGCGGAACAGCTTTTTGCTGAGAGCAAAAATGATGACTTCCGCCACCACGCCGAGCGACCAGAGATATCCAACAGCAGACGCAGAATAACCCGCGCCCTGCCAGTAAATCGCGCTGAAACCGTAGTACGCCGCGTGCGCGCCCTGCAATAAACAGACGCAGGCCAGAAAACGCCAGCTTTGCTTAATCAGTGTGCTCCACGCAGCCCAGCCGGTGCTCTCCTGCTGGCGGCTTTCACCCTGCGGTTTGACCGACGGTTGTAGCAGCATTCCCAGCAGCATCGAGGCAATCCCGACGCTGAGCAGCGCCAGAATGGCATGATAATCGTAAAGGCTGACCAGCTTGCCGACCAGCGCCGAGCCAATCACAAAGGCCACCGATCCCCACAGACGCACGCGCCCGTAGTCCATCGTTACCTGTTTTTGCCAGGTGTTCGCAAGGGCATCCGTCAGCGGAACCAGCGGCGAGAAGAAGAGGTTAAAGCCGACCATCACCACCATCAGCCAGGCAAACTGCTGGCTGACCCAGAAGCCTGCAAGGAACACCAGCGTGAGCAGCGCAAGAATGCGCATGGCTTTAATCAGCAGAGAGGGATCGCTGACGCGCGGCGCAATCAGCAGGCTGCCGAGGAATCGCGCCACCAGGCCTGCGCCCAGCAGTACGCCGATGGTTTCCGGAGTCAGGCCGATACCTTTGAGCCACACGCTCCAGAAAGGCAGAAAAATACCGTAGCTAAAAAAGTAGGTAAAATAGCTGAGCGCCAGCCAGCGCGTGGAATGCAAACCCATGAATCCCTCCCGTTTTGGAGGCGCTAGTCTGGCGCTAAAAAGGGGCTGGCGCAAGCGGGTATTAACAGCCGATTAACAGGAATTTACCGTTGATTCGACGGCAATTTCCATCGCCAAACGGGTACTGTCGCCCCGGCCTAACGCCACTAATCCTGGCTGTCCGGCCTGATGATGGGCGTTCACCGGATGACTCTGGGGTTCGAGGCATAAGAATGATTCACCCGACATTCGGAACAGCATCAGCCAGGGTGTTTGCGATGATAATGTGACAGTCATCACATCTCGCTGAATCTTCGCCACGCCGTTCCAGCCGGAATAGCCCACATTCAGCCAGCCGTTCTCACCGTGTTTTGCCTCGCAGAAATCGATCGCAGGTGGAATTTCACCCTGCCACGCCAGCGGCAAATGCTTCTCCCCTTCCGGCCAGTAGCCGCTGGCGAAAAACTGCACGCGACTTTCCGCCTCAAACACGAACCACGGATGAAAACCCAGCCCGTAGAGCATCGGGTTTTTGCCGAGGTGCGTGAGCGTCAGCTCCGCCCGCAGAACGTTTTCCCGCAACCGGTAACGCAGCTCGGCCAGATAGTCGAAACCGCAGGGGTGCTGGCTGCGAAGCAGAAGCAGGCACTCCGTATCCGATACGGATTCAACGGACCAGCGCTCAAGCCAGCCGTTGCCGTGCAGGAAGAACTCATCATCGACCGGACTGCGAGGCAGCGCGACTTCACGCCCCTGAAATGAAAAGCGATTCCCGGCCACCCGGTTTGCCAGCGGCAGCATTGGGAATAGTGCACTTTCACCTTTGTCCCACAGGACGTGTGTGTCGTGAGTGAGGGACACCAGCTCGCGCAGCCCGCCTCCCTGCGGGTCGACGCTAAGGCGCAGATGCGCGTTTTGAAGCAGTAACGAGTTCGCCATCAGTGAGCCCGTCCGGCATTCGCCGCGTGAGTACTTTTCGTGTGCTGTTTTTCCAGCTGTTCTTCCAGCGCTTCGAGGGTCACGCCTTTGGTTTCCGGCACGTTACGCAGAATGTAGAGATACCCAGCCGCACAAATCACGCCGTACAGCAGGAAGCTGCCCGCCGCGCCCAGCCCGGCATTGAGCAGCGGGAAGGTGTAGGTCAGCAGGAAACAGGCTACCCACAGAGCTAACGTTCCGAGCGACATCGCCAACCCACGCACGCGGTTAGGGAAGATTTCAGAGAGCAGCACCCAGGTGACCGGGGCCAGCGTCAGGGCGTAAATCGCAATCGCCGCCAGCACCAGCAGCAGAACCGGCCAACCCATGATGTTCATCGCATAGGCGCTGGCGATCAGCACATAGATAATGGTCAGGCCCGATGCGCCCAGCAGCATCAGCTTGCGACGCCCAATTTTGTCCACCAGCGGCAGCGCGGCGACGGTAAAGACGAGATTGATAATGCCCGTAGCCACAATCGATTTCAGGGTGTCGTTGATATCAAACCCGGCCGAGGCAAAGATCTCCTGAGCGTAGTTGAAGATCACGTTGATCCCGCACCACTGCTGGAACATCGCCAGCACCATGCCGATAATCACAATCGGTTTGATTTGCGGCTGCAACAGCGTGGAGTAAGAGACTTTCTGAGTGTCTTTTTCCAGCGTATGGGCAATCTCTTTCAGCGTCTGACTGGCGTACTGCGCGGTGCCAATGCGCTCCAGCATGGCGCGCGCACGTTCCGGTTTGCCGACTTTCATCAGCCAGCGCGGGGATTCCGGCACGAAGAACATCAGCAGTAAAAAGGCCAGAGCAGGCACCAGCCCTGCGCCAAACATCCAGCGCCAGCCGATTTGCCCGTTCCAGCTGTGGAGGATGGTCTCCTGCGTTGCGCCTGCCGCCACCGGCTCGGCGATCATCAGGTTTACCAGCTGCGCGGCCAGTACGCCAACCACGATGGTGAGCTGGTTGACCGCCACAAAGCGACCGCGTTTTTCTGCCGGGCTAACTTCGGCGATATAAAGCGGGCTGAGGGCCGAGGCGAGACCAATCCCGATGCCGCCAATAATGCGAAACACCACGAAAACGTCGAAATTATGCGCCAGCGCCGCGCCCAGCGCGGAGATGCTAAACAGCAGCGCCGACAGAATCAGTGGGCGCTTGCGTCCCAGCTTATCGGCGCACCAGCCAGAGATCAGCGCACCAAAAATACAGCCCACCAGCGCGGAGCTCATCGCCCAGCCGGACTGCGCCGGATCGGTTATTGAGAACCAAGCTTCGTAGAAGGGTTTTGCCCCGCCAATCACTACCCAGTCGTAGCCAAACAGCAGCCCACCGCAGGCCGCAACCAGGCAGATGGTCCAGACGTAGCCCATTTTCAGTTGTGTCTGTGCGTCATTATTCATCGTGATTCCTCTTTAAGGGAATGCAGGAAACAGAGGGTTAACAGGTGGGTTGCCCCACCTGTCAGGTCAGTTAGTTAAAAATGCCAGCCGCCTGCGCGTGCTGAACGAAATGCGCTTTGTCGTGCGCAGGATTCAGGGTTAACAGGGTATTGAGGAAACGCTGGCTGGCGGTGAAATCCCCCAGTCCCGCGTGGCCGAGCGCCTCGATAAACAGACAGTGCTGCTGATGCTGTAGCCCGGCGGGTGCATCAAGCACCACCAGATCCGGCAGCGAAACAGCAAAGAAATCGGCCTCAGGTACATCGTCGTGATGGGCTTTCGCCCAGGTCAGGAAACTGTTGAAGTGACGCTCGGCTGCGGCACTGTCGCCCAACGCGCGCATCGCCATCCCCTGCCAGAAGAGATAATCGGCGGGCTGGTCGTTATAATAGCGCCCGGCATCGAGCGAACTTCCGCCCTGCGCCGCGCGGGTGAAGCAGCGCTGCGCCTCGGCCTGGCTGTCGCACTGCGCATGGCAGTAGCCGAGCAGATACCAAATATCGTTATCCGTTTGCCCCGGCAGACGCCCTTCCCCGAGGTTATGCGGGTAGCGGAGCGCGGCCTGCAGCAGGTTTATCGCCTCAGCAAAATCCCCGCTGGCAATGTGCTGCAAGGCGCGATGCTGCTGGTTGAGCAGATACTGGCCGGTGACTTTGCCTTCCCCGCCCTCCCACGGGTGGAACTCGCGGGTTTTCAGTACGTTCGCTGCATCAGCGTAGCGTCCGGAGCCATTCCACAGACTCAGCAGTTCTGCCGTCAGGTCGTCGCGTTTAAGGGCAACATTTTCACGGGCGGACAGCATCGTCAGACGTTTCGCCACCGTTTCGCCAGTGAGTTTGTTCAGGTAGTCGAGTTCGAACAGGAAACGCGGATTTTCCGGTTCCAGCTCGACGGCACGTTGCAGATACTGCTGCGCCAGCGCCAAATCCTGCTGTTTGTTCCATGCGTAAATGCCCAGCAGGCGCTGGGCTGGCGCGAACTGCGGTTCCCGTTGCAGAGTGAATTGCCAGCAGGCCACCGCCTCGTCATAGCGACGTTTGCTGTACCAGAAGCAGCCCAACTGATAGCGGGCAAAGGCATCATCCTGCAAGTTTTGCAGCATTTGCACTTCGTCGAGCGCGTTCGGGAAACGCACGCGGTTAGGCTCGCAGCGCCGCGCGGCAGCGAGGTGACGGGCGCGCGTTTCTGCATTTTCACTTAGCGCCGCACGCCACAATTGCGGGAGCGTCTCCTGGCTGTCGAGCAGATCCAGCACCTCGCGCGTCGCATCACTCATGCCCATCGACGTTAACCAGCCCGCCAGCACGCAGGCATTTGCCCCGCGACGACCCGTCACCTGACGCAGTTTTTCCCGCGAGATGTCATCTTGATTTATCGCCCAGCGCGCATAGTGCAGGGTGTAGCTGAGAGGATGGGTGCGCAGACCGGCATCAATAAACGCCAGCGCGTCGTCTTCGCGCCCGAGTTTCGCCAGCGCCAGCACCTTCAGCCCCATCGCCAGATTGTTACTGGCGTTGATACCAAGGCTGACCTCAACCTTTTCCAGCGCGTTGGCGTAGTCACCGCGTTTCATCGCCAGACGCGCCAGCGACCAGAACGCCGCGTCGCGACAGTTCCCGCTCCACGACGCTTTGTAGTAGTGATCCCAGGCTTTTTCGTCATCACCCAGACGCTCGAGCGCCGTCGCCAGCAGCTGGCTGGCTTCGCCATCGCGCGGGTTTTTATTCAGCTGATGGGCGCGTACCAAAGCCGCTTTCGCGCACTGCTGCGCCAGGGCCCAGTCTGCGCGGTTGAGCGCCAACGTCCCGAGCGCGACGTTGTTGCGATAGTCGTGCGCGTCCAGCGCCAGCGCACGGCGGTAGTAATCTTCCGCGTAACGGCTGGCGTGGTTGTACTGCTCCAGGTGCTGGCCGATAAAATAGAGTTCGTCGCAATTTGTGATGTTTTCCGGCAATGCCGGTGCGGTGGCCGGTGCGGGCAGCGGCGTCTCCTCCGGAATGTGCTCCTGATAGCTCAGCAGCGTGCGGCCCGAAGCGTCTTTGACCGTCAGGGTTAAACGCGCGTCGTGGCCTGCCAGCGTCTGCTGGTGGCTCTCGCCCGGCATCAGGCTGAGGCGCGTTTGCCAGAGCGTTTTACCTTCAGCGCTCAGTTCAAGACTCACCTCCACCAGCGGCGCGATGGCGTAAATTCCCAGCTGTAAATGCGGCGCGTGGCGTTCCAGTTTTAACGCCAGCTGGGTATTGGCGTTCTGCACCATACCCAGCTCGCTGTAAGGCAGGAAATTCTGCACGAACACTTTCTCTTCGTACGGCGCAAGCCAGGTGAAATCCGGCTGGTTATCGGTAAAGACGCCGGTCATCAGCTCAATATAGGGGCCGTTTTCATCCGTCAGATGGCGATCCCAGGCGCGGCCAAACTCTTCATGGCCCCAGGTCCACTGCTTTTTACCCGGTGAAACTTGATGATCGGCAACGTGCAGCAACCCGCCGCGCTCACCGTGGTGGTACGCCCCGACAAAATCGTAATCAGATTTCTCGGCCATGTAGGAGGTCGGCACTGGCACGTTTTTGTAGCGCGAGATATCCACGCCCGCCGAATAGTCGACTTTGTAATAGGTTCCATGAGCAATCGGGAAGGCGGAGACATCGCGTTTACCGTGATCAAAGACTGCCGTCACATCTGGCGGGAAAACGCTCTGGTGGTCGTCCCCGCCCTTCACCGCCGGGTTGGCCCACCACAGGAAGTGGCGCGGCGTGGCGTTGGGGTTAAATACTTTGCCGGTAATTTCGATCAGCGCGCGATCCGGATAAAGCGTAAAACCGGTCATCACCTGCAGGCCGCGCATCGGCTCGGCTTCGCCCATCCAGACGGTTTGCGCGCCGTTGTCACCAGGCTGAATGGTCACATCCACGGGCATAAACGTGGTCGGACGATGGTGCTGCGGCCAGTTAAATTCTATACCGCCGGAGATCCACGGCCCGAGCAGGCCGACCAGCGCGGGTTTGACCACCTCGTTGTAGTAGACAAAATCGCGCTCTTTGACTTTGTCATAGGCGCGGTGAATTCTTCCGCCCAATTCCGGCAGCAGCATAATGCGGATAAAGTCGTTTTCCATCCACACCGCCTGGTACTCGCGCATTTCGCGTTTGCCCGTCAGGGTGTCGGTGACGCCATAGGGATAGACCGCGCCGGACGAGCCTTGATAGACGCGTTTTTCGAGGAACATCGGATTGGTATCTTCGCTGCCTGTCGTCCAGGTGGGGAGAGAGAGAGTTTCTTGCCAGACTTTAACAACTCCGTACATAGCCATTCTCCAGTAAACAAATGTTAGTGAATGAGGGGATGGCAACAGTCTGGCGGAGAGTGATATGTTTTAATTGCTTAAAGCTCACGCAATACAGTTAACGAGGTTTAGTGAAATGCAGGAGTCAGGTCTGAACAATCAGCGGGTGCGACAGCTTAATCGCCAGACTCTGCTGAAACTGGTGTGGAAACACAAACAGCTGAGCAAATCGCGTTTTGCGCAATTTACCGGCCTGTCGATTCCGGCAGTCAGCAAAATCCTCGATGAACTGGTGGAGGATGGCAAACTCAGCCACTCCAGTGAAAATATGAGCAGCAGAGGGCTGAACGGCGGCAGTTATCAGATTCCGCCTGAGGGCGATTACATTCTCTGCATGAATGTGACCCCCACCAGTATCGAAAGCCAACTTTGCGATGCGCAGCTGTCGGCGCTCGGTGAGTTTGAACGCCGCGCCATCAGCGCTCCCACACCGCAGGCACTGCTGGCCGCAATTGAATCTATCTGGCTGCTGCAGTCAAAAAACTGGCCGCGAAAAATCATTAACCTGGCGCTGGGCATTCACGGCCAGGTTGACCCGGTGACCGGCGTGTCGCAAACCATGCCGCAAGCACCGTGGCGCGGGAACGTGGAGATTAAATATCTGCTGGAGGAGAAGCTGCGCGTCACGGTGAAGCTGGATAACGACTGCGTGATGCTGGCCCTCGCGGAGAAATGGCAAAATGCGCAGAACCGCGAGGATTTTTGCGTGATTAACGTCGATTACGGTATCGGCTCGTCGTTCGTGATTAACGGACAAATTTATCGCGGGAATTTATACGGTAGCGGGCAAATCGGGCATACGATCGTTAACCCGGATGGCGCGATGTGCGACTGTGGCCGCTATGGCTGCCTGGAGACGGTGGCCTCCCTTTCCGCCCTGAAAAAACAGGCGCGGATCTGGCTTAAGAGCCACCCTGCTGTCCCGCAGCAAGATCCTGAAACCCTCAGCTCACAGCAGCTGGTGAAAGCCTGGCACGCGGGCGACGAACACGTGATGCGCTGGGTGGAAGAGTCGGCGCATGCGATTGGCCTGAGCCTGTATAACTTCCTCAACATTCTGAATATCAATCAAATTTGGTTTTATGGCCGCAGCTGCGGGTTTGGTGAGAGTTGGCTTGAAGCGATAAAACAGCGCATCGGCTTTAATCCGTTTGATCACAGCGATGGCTTAAAGCGCAATGCCACGCAGATTAATTTTGGCGGCTTAACCCGCGCCCAGCAGGTAATGGGCATTGGATATTTGTATGTCGAAGCCGCGCTTGAAAATGAAGGCTAACGCGATTCAGCTTTTCCTTTAATATATTTACCGGGTAAATATTTTATTAAGACAAAGAGATTATTAGCTTTTCGATTAGTAATCCGTGTTTACTGAAATATAAACGCCCGCGCAAAGTCCGTTTCATTTTAGCCTCCTACAATTGCCAACGTTCAATTCTCTCCGGGTTCAATAAAATGAATCCGCGCTTCCTGGCAATTAGGAGTTTTCAGAATGGAATTAGCACAAGTCAATGAGCAAAAGACCGTGAAGAAGGATAATTTCGCGAGCGACAGAGTTTCCTGGAGCACCGCTATTTCCTATGGCATGGGGAGCTTCGGGGCAAATGTGATGTATGCCTTTATCGCTATCTATCTCATGCTTTACTATACCGACAGTTTTGGCATCAAAGCCGCAGCAGTCGGATTATTGTTTTTAATCGCCCGCCTTGTCGATGGCGCAACGGATATTGCCCTCGGCATTCTGGTGGATAATACCCACACAAAAATGGGGAAATTCCGCCCGTGGATTCTGGTCGGCAGTATTCTGGTTTCTCTGACCACCGTCGCCTGTTTTCTGAGTCCGGATCTTTCAGAGGCCGGAAAGCTGGTATATGCCTACTCGACCTATATATTGTGGAGTGTCTGCTTCGCGATCATCGATATTCCCTACTGGTCGCTGTCTGCCGCCATCACGCAGAATCCGACCGAACGCACCAAAGTGATTACCATTCCCCGAACCATTGCCACCTTCGGATTTCTCTCCGTCAGCGCCTCGACGCTGTGGCTGGTAAAGTACGTCGGAAGCTGGTGGGCCGTGGCCATTATTTACAGTGTGGTGTTTCTGGTGTGTATGCTAATTACCTTTTTTGGCGTCAAGGAAAAGCATACGGTGCCGCGCAAAGAGCGTCAGAGTTTCAAAGGATTCTGGACCTTGTTAAAACAGCATCGCCCGCTGCGGTTATTACTCATCGGGATGTTCTTATTAGAAATGATCGGCGTAATTCGTGGAACCTTCCAGCTTTACTTCTTTATCTATAATTTAAATGCTGAAATGATGTTAGGGATTTTCCTGACTGTATCGATGATTGCACAGGTTTTGGGTGCCGTAGCCTCTCCCTTTATTTCTGCCAGAATAGGAAAAAAGAATACCGCTATTTACAGCAGCGCGGTCATGGCGCTGGCCTGTATGCTGTTATTCTTTTTCCAGTCCAACATCATATTAATCTTTATTGTTGGCGCTCTGGCGCCGTTCTGTGGCGGGATTGGGCAAATCTCCCTTTATTCGATGGTCGCAGACTGCGTGGAATACGGCGAGTGGCGCAGCGGCAATCGCTCCGAAGGAATGGTTTTTTCACTCAATATTTTTAAAACCAAACTCTCAGGCGCTATTGGCGGCGCAATCGGTGGATTTATGCTGTCGTGGGCCGGATATATTCCGCATCAGATTCAGGCGACCGAGACCGCCATGTGGATCGGTCTGCTATTCACGATGATTCCGGGCGTATTAACCCTGCTAAGTCTGGTCCCGCTTGCTCGCTATGAAATTACCGAAGAACGTTTCTACGAAATTTTGAGCGATATCCATCAACGTAACGCCGCGTCCTCTGCCGAGGTGAAAGCATGATTATCTGGAACCCTGAAAAACAGTCTTTCCACCTGCAGAATAGCCAGATTAGCTACGTATTCGGGATTGCGCATCAGCGTTATCTGGTTCACTGCTACTGGGGTAAACGTATTGCCGATTGTTCGCAACCGCATGATTACCCGAAGCTCGACCGGTCATCGTTTTCCCCGACACCAGCCGAATGGCCGGACAGGACGTTCTCGCTGGATACGGTGTTACAGGAATATCCCGGACACGGCGCGGGCGATTACCGCGAGCCTGCCTTTGAAGTGCGTTATGCCGACGGGCATCAGGTGTCGAACCTGCACTATGTTTCACATCAGATAGTGTCAGGGAAACTCGCCCTCGATGGCCTTCCCGCCACATGGGTCAGTTCGCCGGAGGAAGCACAAACGCTGAGGGTGACGATGGCCGATCCCGTTACGCATCTGCAGGTGGAACTTAGCTACACGATTTTTCGTGACCTGCCGGTGGTAACGCGCCACGCGCGGATCACAAACCCGGGCGTCAAACCGCTGCGTCTGCTGCGCGCTCTGAGCTGTTCGCTGGATTTCCCCGACAGCGAGTTTGAGCAGATCCAGTTCCCCGGCGCGTGGGCGAGGGAGCGTCAGCTGCATCGTCAGCCGCTGAACCCCGGCATAACGGTCCTCGACAGCAAGCGCGGGGCGAGCAGTACCCATCAGCAGCCGTTTATTGGCCTGGTTCGCCCGCATACCACCGAAATGCAGGGCGAGGCGTGGGGGTTGCATCTGGTCTACAGCGGTAATTTTACCGCCCGCACCGAAGTAGATGCGTATCAACAGACCCGCGTTCAGCTCGGCATTAACCCTCATGGTTTTGGCTGGGAACTAAACCCCGGCGACAGTTTCCAGACACCAGAGGCGGTGCTCGCCTGGTCGGAAACTGGGCTGAATGGGCTTTCTCATGCCCTACACACGCTCTATCGCGACCATCTGGTGCGTGGCCCCTATCGCCATCAGACCCGCCCGATTCTCGCCAACAACTGGGAATCGACGTATTTCGATTTTAATGAGGAAAAATTACTGCGTTTTGCGCGCAACGCCAAAGCGCTCGGCGTGGAACTGCTGATGCTCGACGACGGCTGGTTCGGTGAGCGCAACGGAGATACGTCGTCGCTAGGCGACTGGTTTGTTAACCAGCAGAAATTCCCCCACGGTCTGCGCCCGCTGATCGATCAAGTGCATGCCCTGGAGATGAAGTTCGGCCTGTGGTTTGAGCCGGAAATGGTGTCGCGGCGCAGCGAGCTGTTTGCTGAGCACCCGGACTGGGTCCTCAACGCGGGCGATCAACCGCTCTCCGAAGGGCGTAATCAGTACATCCTCGATTTAGGCCGCCCGGAAGTGCGCGACAATATTCTTGAACAGCTGAGTACGTTTCTCGCCAGCCATCCCGTCGATTACATCAAGTGGGATATGAACCGCAACATGACCGAAGTCGGCTCTTCGACGGCGCGAGCCGCACAACAGCAGGAGACGGCGCATCGCTACATGCTGGGCCTGTATGCGCTGCTGGATGCGCTGACCACACGCTTCCCGCACATTTTGTTTGAGTGCTGCGCGGGCGGCGGCGGACGCTTCGATCCGGGGATGCTGTTTTACATGCCGCAGGCCTGGGTCAGCGACAATACCGATGCCGCCTCGCGGGTGCAGATCCAATACGCCACCAGCATGTTGTATCCGCCGGTTATGCAGTGCGCCCATGTTTCCGAAGTGCCTAACCATCAGATGGGGCGCTCCACCAGCATGGCGATGCGCGGGGCCGTCGCCATGAGCGGCAATTACGGCCTGATGCTCGATCTGATGCACAGCAACGCCGAGCGCGATGACGCCGTGCGCCAGCAGATCGCATTCTACAAACAGCACCGGAAACTGCTGCAATTCGGCACTTTCTGGCGACTCATCTCACCGTGGGAAAACCCTGATTTTGCCGCCTGGATGTTTGTCTCTCCCGACCAAAGCGAAGCGCTGCTGATGGCCTTCTCGCTAGTGAGCCACGCCTCGGCTCCCCTGCGTAAAATCCGTCTCGCCGGGCTGGACTCTGCTTCGCGGTATCAGTTGGACAACCAGTGTCTCGGCGGGGATGAGCTGATGTACCGCGGGATCTTCGTCGATCCCCCTCTGAGCCGGGATTACATCAGCCGCATCTGGCATCTGAAACGTCAGCCTTAACGCCAGGGGGCGCTGGCCCCCATTAATCGCGCTGTTCTGAATATCAGTCTTCACATGGAGGAGGAGTTTCTATGCACTATTTTCGCCTTTACGCGCTGCTTGCCACTCTGCTGGCAAGCGTGCCTGTCATTCTATTTCCTGCCCCTGCCACCGCGTCCGGCTTCGTTGATGATTCTCATCTCACCGGCGGAATTTATTATTCCCAGCGCTATCGCGACAAGCGCGACATGACCGTCGGCAGCGAGGATTACGGGCATTACGTGGAAGATCTTCACCATTCGACCTTTAACGCCAATCTCGATTTCACCTCCGGTTACGCGGCGGACCTGATTGGCCTCGACGTGGCCGGTTTTGCCGCCGCCAACCTTGCCACCGGCAGTGCGGCGCATCCGAATGAAATTAGCCTGAGCTCTGCACATCAGCGCTGGGGAGAGGACTGGTCCGGCGATAAGGGCGGTTTTAATCTCTACAAAGCGGCGCTGAAAATGAAATATGACGATTACTGGATGCGCGCAGGTTACATCCAGCCGTCCGGCCAGACGCTACTCGCCGTGCATTGGGGCTTTGTGCCCGGTGCTTATCAGGGGGCGGAGATCGGCGGCAACTGGGATTTTGGCGAGCACGGCGCGCTGTCCAGTTCGTACCTATGGTCGGATAAATACAAAGCCCCGTGGTACACGGAGATGTACGAGTTCCGCGCGGCGGATAACACCACCAAAATCAATTACGTTCACTCTCTTGGGCTGCGTTACGACTTCAAAAATAAACTGGTGCTGGAGGCTTCGATGGCTCAGGCAGCTGATTTTATGGATCAGTATTTCGGCAAAGTGTCGTACAGCTTCCCGGTGGCCGGCAACGACTTGCGCATGAGCTATCAGTTTTACGGCGCAAAAGACAAAGTGGGCGATAACACCATCGCCGCCTATGGTTCCGTCAACGACGAATATGACGGGTTAGCCTGGCTGCAGGGCATCATGCTCGGCTATACCGTGGATACGCTGGATTTCCGCCTCGAAGCGCAGACCGTAAAAGCCGAAGGTAACCAGGGCTTCTTCCTGCAACGTATCACCCCGGCTTATGCCAGCTCCAACGGACGACTGGATATCTGGTGGGATGCGGCATCCGACTTTGATGCCAACGGTGAAACCTCTGTCTTCGCCGGTGTGACCTATGACCTGAAAAATTACGATCTGCCCGGCTGGGCGATTGGCGCAGGTTATGCCTACGGCTGGAATGGTAAACCCTGCACTACCTGTACCGTGAACGGAGAGCTTGCCGATCAGAGTCAGCGCATCGATGAATCTGCCTGGACCTTCAATATCGCCCACACGGTGCAGACCGGCCGCCTGAAAGGCACGCTGTTTAATCTGCACTACATCAACTACGACAACCACGGCAGTAACCCCAACTACAGCGGCGGCTACAACAACATGTTCCAGGACGAAATCGACATTAAATTCAATGTGATTGCGCCATTTACGATTTTTTAATCGCTCATAAACCACAGGAGATCAGAGATGAAAATAATAGGGATAGTTTTTGGGCTTTTACTGCTGGCGGGCTGTCAGACATCGCCCTCTTCGCAAACTCAGGAAACCGTTTCACCCACCGACTATCAGGCCTGTATTCAAGCCGCTAAAAGCGGGAACGGTGCGGAAAGCGAGGCGAAGTGTGAGAGGGTGATGGATGACACGCGCTAAGGGTTAAGCAGCTGATTATTTGGTCTTATGGCGGAGTTCCGGGTTGTGTATTAGCTTTAACGTAAACCCCACCCAATAACGAGCCTGCCATGAACACTCTACGCTATTTCGATTTCGGTCAGTCCCGCTCGCTGGTTCTGCTGATTGCACGTATCGCGGTTGTTGTGTTGTTTATTATTTTTGGACTTCCAAAAATAACCGGGTTTGATGGAACAGTGCAGTATATGACGTCGCTCGGCGCACCGATGCCAATGCTGGCGGCGATTATTGCGGTGATCATGGAAGTGCCCGCCGCGATTTTGATTGTGCTCGGTTTCTACACCCGACCACTGGCAGTGTTATTTGTCTTCTATACCCTGGGGACGGCGGTGATTGGCCACCACTACTGGGATATGAGTGGCGATGCGGTGATGCCGAACATGATTAACTTCTACAAGAATGTGAGTATTGCCGGGGCGTTTCTGTTACTGGCCGTGACCGGGCCAGGGGCGATATCGATCGACCGTCGGTAACATCCTCGCTTATCGGGCCGACATTATTCCCAGACAATAAAAAAGGCCGCTTACGCGGCCTTTTAAACTGAAACGAGATCTTACGCGTACACAGGGAAACGTGCGCAGATATCCAGCACTTTGCCTTTGATACGTTCGATAACCGCTTCGTCGTTGATGTTGTCGAGAACATCACACATCCAGCCAGCCAGCTCTTTCACTTCAGCTTCTTTGAAACCGCGGCGAGTCACAGCCGGAGAACCGATACGGATACCGGACGTCACAAACGGGCTCTTCGGATCGTTAGGTACGCTGTTTTTGTTCACGGTGATGTTGGCACGGCCAAGCGCAGCATCTGCTTCTTTACCGGTCAGGTTTTTGTCCACCAGATCCAGCAGGAACAGGTGGTTCTCAGTGCCGCCAGAAACCACTTTGTAGCCGCGGTTCAGGAACACTTCCACCATCGCTTTGGCGTTTTTGGCAACCTGCTGCTGGTAAACTTTGAACTCTGGCTCCATCGCTTCTTTCAGTGCGACAGCTTTAGCCGCGATGACGTGCATCAGCGGGCCGCCCTGTGCGCTTGGGAACACAGCAGAGTTCAGTTTCTTATACAGATCTTCGTCACCGCCTTTCGCCAGGATCAGGCCGCCGCGCGGACCCGCCAGGGTTTTGTGGGTGGTGGTGGTCACTACGTGCGCGTGTGGAACCGGGTTCGGGTAAACGCCTGCCGCGATCAGACCGGCAACGTGTGCCATATCCACGAACAGGTATGCGCCGATGCTGTCTGCGATTTCACGCATTTTGGCCCAGTCAACCACGCCGGAGTAAGCAGAGAAACCACCGATGATCATCTTCGGTTTGTGGGTCTGTGCCTGCTTCGCCATGTCTTCGTAGTCAATTTTACCGGACTCATCAATACCGTAAGGGATGATGTTGTACAGTTTACCGGAGAAGTTAACCGGGGAACCGTGAGTCAAGTGACCGCCCTGCGCCAGGTTCATACCGAGAACGGTATCGCCCGGCTGCAGCAGCGCGGTGTAAACCGCGAAGTTAGCCTGAGAACCAGAGTGCGGCTGAACGTTCGCGTAGTCTGCGCCGAACAGCTCTTTTGCACGGTCAATCGCCAGTTGTTCAACGATATCAACGTACTCGCAACCGCCGTAGTAGCGCTTGCCCGGGTAACCTTCTGCATATTTGTTGGTCAGCTGAGAACCCTGCGCCTGCATGACGCGCGGGCTGGTGTAGTTCTCGGAGGCGATCAGTTCGATGTGCTCTTCCTGACGTACTTTTTCCTGCTCCATAGCCTGCCACAGTTCGGCATCATAATCGGCAATGTTCATTTCACGCTTTAACATCCGCATCTCCTGACTCAGCTAACAATAAAATTTGGCCTAGAAAAGGCTGTCCTGATAGACGACGGGCAACAGTATAACCGAATAGTGTTGCGATAACAGGTCTTGACAAACGATTTTACGCAAACGTTTACCTCCACGCCACGCAAGGGTTTGAGGAATAAAGACCTCGCGGTTTTCAATGGATTTCTTTTCAGGTTTGTGATGCAACTATTTCATGTTGCAAAGAACCATTTACAACACAGGGTTATTTTTTATAAGATGCATTTAAAATACATCATTAAAATAACTGTCCAAGGAAGTTGCTATGTTAGACGCTCAAACCATCGCTACAGTCAAAGCTACCATTCCCCTGCTGGTCGAAACTGGACCTAAACTCACCGCCCATTTTTACGATCGCATGTTCGCGCACAACCCGGAGCTCAAAGAGATTTTCAATATGAGCAACCAGCGCAACGGCGATCAGCGCGAAGCCCTGTTTAACGCCATCGCCGCGTATGCCAGCAATATTGAAAACCTGGCCGCGCTGCTGCCTGCCGTCGAGAAAATCGCCCAGAAGCACACCAGCTTCCAGATTAAACCGGAGCAATATGACATCGTCGGCGGGCACCTGCTGGCGACGCTGGACGAGATGTTCAGCCCAGGCCAGGAGGTGCTTGACGCCTGGGGCAAAGCCTACGGCGTGCTGGCGGGTGTGTTCATCAATCGTGAAGCGCAGATTTACAGCGAACACGCCACGAAAAACGGCGGCTGGGAAGGTACGCGCGCATTCCGTATCGTCGAAAAAACTCCGCGCAGTGCGCTTATTACTAGCTTTGAATTTGAGCCGGTCGACGGACAGCCGGTCGCGGATTATCAGCCGGGCCAGTATCTCGGCGTGTGGCTAAAGCCTGAAGGGTTCCCGCATCAGGAAATTCGTCAATATTCACTCACCCGTAAAGCGAATGGCAAAGGCTATCGTATTGCGGTGAAACGTGAAGACGGCGGTCAGGTTTCGAGCTGGCTGCATAATCATGCTGTCGTCGGGGATGTGGTTCATCTGGCTGCGCCTGCGGGTGATTTCTTTATGGCGGTAGAGGCGAACACTCCGGTGACGCTGATTTCCGCGGGTGTTGGTCAAACGCCAATGCTGGCAATGCTGGATACCCTCGCAGCGGCTAACCACAGCGCTCAGGTAAACTGGTTCCACGCGGCAGAAAACGGCCAGGTGCATGCTTTTGCTGATGAAGTGAAGACCCTGGGTGCCACGCTGCCGCACTTTGCTTCGCATGTCTGGTTTAATCAACCCGAAAGCGGAGACCGGTTTGATAGCGCAGGGCTGATGGATTTACGCACTCAGGAAGGGTTGTTCAGCGATCCGGCGATGCAGTTTTATCTTTGCGGTCCGGTCGGGTTTATGCAGTTTGCGGCGAAGCAGCTGGTTGAGCTGGGTGTGAACGCAGAGCAGATTCATTACGAATGCTTTGGTCCGCACAAGGTTCTGTAAGCCCAAAAAAGCCGGGTGGCGCTGCGCTTACCCGGCCTACAAGGTAAATGCAAAACGGCAACTCTGTTGCCGTTTTTAATGTTTTCGCCCTCTCCCTGTGGGAGTGTACGGTCCGGGGACATCATGAACACTTGTTCGGGGACATGGTAGACACTTACAACTAAGGCATACGAACCCGTTTTTGGAGTCGCTTATGCCCTGGGATGCGAGAGATACCATGTCATTACGTACCGAGTTTGTTCTGTTCGCCTCGCAAGACGGGGCGAACATCCGTTCTCTTTGCCGTCACTACGGCATTTCGCCCGCTAC
>NZ_PQVS01000028.1:0-25321 GCF_002922995.1 Lelliottia sp. 7254-16 | reverse complement strand
GTAGCGGGCGAAATGCCGTAGTGACGGCAAAGAGAACGGATGTTCGCCCCGTCTTGCGAGGCGAACAGAACAAACTCGGTACGTAATGACATGGTATCTCTCGCATCCCAGGGCATAAGCGACTCCAAAAACGGGTTCGTATGCCTTAGTTGTAAGTGTCTACCATGTCCCCGAACAAGTGTTCATGATGTCCCCGGACCGTACAGGGAGAGGGTTAGGGTGAGGGCATCAAACCGCACATCACCGGAGCCAACATGCCATCACGCCGTCCACCCTTTTTCGCCAGCGCCCGTGGCCGCCTGCTTTCCTTCAATCTGCTGGTGGTGGCGGTGACGCTGATGGTCAGCGGCGTGGCGGTGCTGGGCTTTCGTCATGCCAGCCAGATTCAGGAGCAGGTCCAGCAACAGACCCTGAACGACATGACCGGCAGCATGAATCTGGCACGCGATACGGCGAATGTGGCGACGGCAGCGGTGCGGCTTTCGCAAGTGGTTGGGGCGCTGGAGTACAAAAGTGAGGCCGACAGGCTCAAGCAAACACAGATGGCGCTGCGCCGCTCGCTTGAGCAGCTTGCCGATGCGCCGCTGGCGCAGCAGGAACCGGCGCTGGTGGCTCGAATCATTCGCCGGAGTAATGAGTTACAGCAGAGCGTGACCGGGATGCTGGAGCGTGGTCAGCGGCGTCATCTGGAGCGTAACGCGCTGCTGAGTTCGCTCTATCAAAGCCAAAGTTTTTTACGCCATTTGCAAGATATCAACCGCCGTTTTGTTGACAACGTACCGGACGCGCGCCAGTTGGCGGAAATGGATCGGCTGATCATGGCGGCGATTGAAACCCCGTCTCCGCGCGCCACTATTCAGCAGTTGAATAGCGTGACCACCACGCTGCCACAGACTGCTCGCCAGCCGGTTATCGACTTTGTGTTGCCTGATTTCAACGCTGAACTGCAAAAGCTCGCGCCGCTCTCGAAGCAGCTGGAAGAGAGCGACCTGGCGATCAGCTGGTATATGTTTCACATCAAAGCGCTGGTGGCGATTTTAAACCGCGATATCAACCAATACGTGGCGCAGGTGGCGCAGGCGTCGGAGCTGCGCACCGCGCAAAGCCACAAAGAGCTGCGCTCTATCAGCGTCTTTATTAGTGTGTTCGCCGGACTGGCGCTGCTGATCACCGGCTGCGCGTGCTGGTACATCTACCGCAATTTAGGTTCCAACCTGACGGCTATTTCTCGGGCCATGTCGCGTCTGGCGCACGGTGAGTCGGACGTGTCGGTGCCTGCGCTCCAGCGCCGCGACGAGCTGGGTGAACTGGCGCGTGCGTTTAACGTTTTTGCCCGCAACACGGCATCGCTGGAGCACACCACCCGCCTGCTGAAAGAGAAAACGACACAGATGGAGATCGACCGGCTCGAGCGCGTGGGGCTGGAAGAAGCGCTACTGCACAGCCAAAAAATGAAAGCGGTCGGGCAGCTGACGGGCGGGCTGGCGCACGATTTCAACAATCTGCTGGCGGTGATCATTGGCAGTCTGGAGCTGGTCGATCCCGACTCGCCGGATGCGCCGCGTATCACCCGCGCGCTCAAGGCCGCCGAACGCGGCGCGCTTCTGACCCAGCGCCTGCTGGCCTTCTCGCGCAAACAGTCCCTGCACCCACACGTCGTGGAGATGAAACCGTTGCTGGAAAACCTCGGCGAGCTGATGCATCACTCTTTGCCCGCCACGCTGACGCTGGACATCGAAGCGCAGCACCCGGCGTGGCCCGCGTGGATTGACGTTAGCCAGCTCGAAAATGCGATCATCAATCTGGTGATGAACGCTCGCGATGCGATGGAAGGGCAGAGCGGCGTGATTCGGATTCGGACATGGAATCAGCGCGTGACCCGTAGCGATGGGCGCAGGCAGGATATGGTGGCGCTGGAGGTGATCGACCACGGCTGTGGGATGTCGCAGGAGGTGAAATCCCAGGTCTTCGAGCCGTTCTTCACCACGAAACAGACGGGGAGCGGCAGCGGACTGGGGCTGTCGATGGTGTACGGGTTTGTGCGCCAGTCCGGTGGGCGCGTCGAAATCGAAAGCGCGCCGGGGCAGGGAACCACCGTACGCCTGCAACTCCCGCGCTCGGCGCAGGCGGTGGCTTCGCACGATGAAGCGCTCGCGACAGCGGAAACCGAACAGAGCGATCGGCTGGTGCTGGTGCTCGAGGATGAAACCGACGTGCGCCAGACCTTGTGCGAACAACTGCATCAGCTCGGCTATCTGACGCTGGAAGCCGAAACCGGTGAGCAGGCGCTGAAGATGCTGGAGGCGTCAGCGGATATCGAACTCTTTATCAGTGACCTGATGCTGCCGGGCACAATGAGCGGCGCGGAGGTGATCCACCACGTTCGGAGCCATTTCCCGCATCTGCCGGTGCTGCTGGTGAGCGGCCAGGATTTACGTCCGATGCACAATTCGCAGTTGCCGGACGTGGAACTACTGCGAAAACCCTTCACCCGAACGCAACTGGCGCAGGCGCTGCGGAAGGTGAGTCATCTTTGAGATTCCTCCGCTACTCGCCTTCATCGTCGTTGATTAACGTAAAGCCAGCCCACCTGCCGCGAGACTGGCTTTATGAAACGCACGATTACCGCTCTGATTTTTGGCCTGCTGTCATTCACCAGTCAGATGGCCCACGCTGATATCATTGACGACGCTATTGGGAATATCCAGCAGGCGATCGGTGAAGCGTACAACCCTTCGAGCAATCGCCAGAATGACGACGATCGTTATGAGGAGAGCCGCCGCAACGACAGTCGTCAGTACGATGACCGCCGCAGACAGCTTGAGGATCGTCGCCGTCAGTTAGACGATCGGCAGCGCCAGCTGGATCAGGACCGACGTCAGCTGGAGGACGATGAGCGCAGGCTGGAGGATGATTACGATCGGTGATACATGTGCGGTCTATCGCCCGGCGGCGCTTCGCTTGCGCGGGCCTACAAGGGCACGAACCGTAGGCCGGGTAAGGCGCAGCCGCCACCCGGCAATACCTCAATCAAACACCAATCGCATCCCGTCATAGCCCGCCTCAAATCCCTCGGGCAGCGGGTTATCCATCATCCACACGTCGAACTGGTGGCTAATGTGCGTCAAAATCACCTGCGGGCAGCCAATCACCTCGTTGAGCGCAATCACGGTGTTCAAATCGCAATGGTTGCGCGGTGGTTCTTCACGCGGCGCGTGGCTGCAGTCGATTATCATCGCCTGCGGATGGTTGTTGAGTAAAAACTTCACCGTTTTGTCCGGTAGTCCGGCGGTATCAGACAGCCATGCTACGCGGCTGTGGGCGCTCTCCAGCAGATAACCAAAGGTCAGCTTTGAGTGATTGAGCGGCAGCGGGGTGACGCGCAAACCCTGTAACTCAAACATCACGAACGGCTCCACCGTATGGCTAAAATCGAGAAGCCCAGGATGTTTGAACAGATCGTCGCAGCCGGTTTCGTCCGGCGGGCCATAGACCGGAATCGACGCGCCCACGCCCCAGCGCAGGGGGAACAGGCCCTGGACATGATCCATATGATAGTGCGTCAGCAAAAACTGCTGAAAACTGCCCGCTGGCCAGTCATCCATCAGATGCGGAATGCCTGCATCCAGCAGCGTGACCGCATCGTTGAATTTCACGACTGCACTGCACGGGCGACGGCGATGCGCCTCCTGCAATCGTGCCCGGCGACAGGCCGCGCATTCACAGCCGAAGACCGGCACCAGTTGAGCGCCACCCGTGCCGGTGAGTTGGATGGTTAGGGCCATGATTTCCCCCCTTTGGGTCAATTGCCGGGTGGCGGCTGCGCCTTACCCGGCCTACGGGTCAGCAGGGTTTTGTAGGCCGGGTAAGCGAAGCCGCCACCCGGCATGGTTTTACAGCAACTTGGTAAACCGATAATGGCTCTGGGCGTACCCTTCGCGCAGATAAAAGCGGTGTGCATCCACGCGCTTTACGCTGGTCGACAACTCGGTCATTTCAGCGCCTGCGTCGCGGGCAAATTCTTCTGCCCAGGCTAACAGCTGGCTGCCGACTTTCAGGCCACGCGCCTGCGGCAGCACCACCAGCTCCTGAATCTCGCCAATCCAGTTAGCGTGATGCAAATGAAACTGCAAATGCAGGCCAATCATCCCGACGACGTGGCCGTCCAGTTCCGCAAGGTGGTAGTGCATGTTGCGATCCTGAAGATTAGCCAGATACCCGGCGTTAAAGGCGCGTTGGTCAAACTCCGCTTGTTTCAACTCACAAATCAGGCCGTAAACGGCCTGGGCATCTTCCGGGGTGGCGCGACGAAGCTGGCAGTCAGGCATGTTGTTTCTCCTTCTGACGAATAAGCGATAACAAATTATCGACTGACTGTAGCAAACTTCCGTCGTTGTTGAGGAGATGACAGTCCGACGGCGTATAACGTGCGGCGCGCTCCAGACGCTGGTCGATCTCGCGCGCACTTTCCCGCCCACGCTGTTGCAGGCGCTCGCGCAGTACCTCCTGCGAAACCTGCAAACAGACCGGCATCAGCGCTTGTTCGTAACGTGCGCGAGCCTGTTGCAGATGTGCGCGCGAACCGTTGACCAGCACGTCGAAACCGGCGTGCAGCCACAGGTCGATCTCGATCCCCACGCCGTAGTAAAAACCGTTGGCATGCCAGCTCAGCGCCAGTAAATTCTGGCCTGCACGAGTAAAAAACTCCGGCTCGCTCAGAGCGATGTGGTTCTCGCTGCCCGCGTTCGCCGCCCGCGTGATGTAACGATGCGCGACCAATAATTGAGCGTGTTCCTGCTGGCGCAGCGCCGACAGCAGGCTGTCTTTTCCGGAGCCGGACGGCCCCATCAGCCAGATCAGTTTTCCCATCAGAACACCCGTTTTCCCTGACGCCAGACATGATCGATATGGATGTGCTCGCCCTTGCGGTGTGCCAGAACGAGATCCGCCCGTTTGCCTTCGCCAATCACCCCGCGATCGCCCAGATTCAGCGCGTCAGCCGGGTTTTTGGTCACCAGACGAATCGCCTGCGGCAGGGTGAAACTGTTGCCCGCATCGTCCGCCACGCGGAAGGCCGCATCCAGCAGGCTCGCCGGATAGTAATCGGAGGAGAGAATATCCAGCAGGCCAAGCGCCGCCAGCTGGCTGGCTGCCACGTTGCCGGAGTGCGAGCCGCCGCGCACGATATTCGGCGCGCCCATCAGGACGTTCATCCCGTGCTGGCGTGAGGCTTCAGCTGCCGCGAACGTAGTAGGGAATTCGGCGATCACGCTGCCAAGCTGATGGGATTCGTGCACGTGATCGTGAGTGGCATCGTCGTGGCTGGCGAGAGGAATGTTGCGATCCCGGCACATCGCCGCAATCGCCTGGCGGTTCGGCTGCGACCACCGGGCCGCCAGCGTCAGCTGTTCCTCTTCGTAGTGCGCCATCTCCTCGTCATTCAGAGAATATTTTCCCTGATAGTATTCACGATACTTCTCGATATTGGCGAACTGACGCTGGCCCGGCGAGTGGTCCATCAACGACACCAGGGAGACCGGCTCGCGGCCGACCAGTTTTTCAAACAGCGGCAGGGTGGTGTGGTGCGGCAGTTCGCAGCGCAGGTGCAGGCGATGCTCGGCGCGGTTGAGGCCGCGCTTTTGCGTCTCTTCCACTGCGTTGATCATCTTCTCGAGATTCTCCAGACGGTCGCCGCCGTCGCGCACGTCACCAATCGCCACTGCGTCGAGCACCGTGGTGATGCCGCTGGCGACCATCAGCGCGTCGTGGCTGCTCATCGCTGAGTGGGCCGGCCAGTCGACTTTCGGGCGCGGAGTGAAGAATTTATCCAGGTTATCCGTGTGCAGTTCGATCAGGCCCGGCAGCAGCCAGCCGCCTTCGCCGTCCATCGCTTGTGGAGAGCGGCTCTGGGTTTCGGCGTAGGTGCGAATCACACCGTCCTGAATCTCTGCCGATCCCTCGATCACTTCGTTTTCCAGCACCAGTTTGACGTTATTGATAATCATGGCGCGACTCCCATCGCATGAAGACGATCCGCCACGCGATCGCGGACCGTGGCGTCGTGGAAGATCCCCACGATCGCCGCCCCGCGCGCTTTGGCCTGTTCAATCAGTTCGACGACCGCAGCGCTGTTTTTGGCATCCAGCGAGGCGGTCGGTTCATCGAGCAGCAAAATCGGGTAATCGACGATAAATCCGCGCGCGATATTCACGCGTTGCTGTTCGCCGCCGGAAAATGTCGATGGGGCAAGATGCCACAGGCGTTCCGGCACATTAAGGCGTGTCAGCAGGCGGGCCGCTTTGGCCGCACATTCGTCACGGGAAACGCCGAGATCCAGCAGGGGTTGCATCACCACATCCAGCGCGGAGATCCTCGGGATCACCCGCAAGAACTGGCTGACCCAGCCGATCGTCGAGCGGCGCACTTCGAGTACTTTACGTGCCGGGGCTTGCACCAGATCCACCCACTCGTGGTTATGACGAATGTGGATTTGGCCCTGATCGGGCAGATAGTTGGCATACAGGGAGCGCAGCAGCGTTGATTTTCCGCTACCCGAGTGGCCGTGCAGCACCACGCATTCGCCCTCTTTGACCTCAAGAGAGGCGTTTTGCAGCACCGGCAGGCGCACGCCGTTTTGCTGGTGGAGCACAAAAGTCTTACTCACATTTTCTACGCGGATCATGTTGGCCTCTTGACTCTTTTTGCCGGGTGGCGGCTTCGCCTTACCCGGCCTACGTGTTCGGTGCGGTCTTTATGCCGGGTGGCGGCTTCGCCTTACCCGGCCTACGTGTTCGGTGCGGTCTTTATGCCGGGTGGCGGCTTCGCCTTACCCGGCCTACGTGTTCGGTGCGGTCTTTTTTGCCGGGTGGCGCTTCGCTTACCCGGCCTACGTGTTCGGTGCGGTCTTTTATGCCGGGTGGCGGCTTCGCCTTACCAGGCCTACGTGTTCGGTCCGGTCTTTTTGCCGGGTGGCGGCTTCGCCTTACCCGGCCTACAAATTCCGTAGGTCGGGTAAGCGCAGCGCCACCCGACACAAACACACTCAGTTCTGCAATACGGACGACACCAGCAGCTGGGTGTACGGATGGTGCGGATCGTCGAGCACGCGGTCGGTTAATCCACTTTCCACCACCTGGCCCTCTTTCATCACCATCAGACGGTCCGCCAGCAGACGGGCAACGCCCAGATCGTGGGTCACAATCACCACCGCCAGGTCCAGCTCCACCACCAGGCCGCGCAGCAGGTCGAGCAAGCGCGCCTGCACAGACACGTCCAGCCCGCCCGTCGGCTCATCCATAAACACCAGCTTCGGATGGGTGACGAGGTTGCGGGCGATTTGCAGGCGCTGCTGCATCCCGCCGGAGAAGGTGGTGGGCAGGTCGTCGATACGTGACGCCGGGATCTCAACATCCTCCAGCCACTGCTGGGCCGTTGCGCGGATATTTCCGTAGTGCCGTGCGCCGGTTGCCATAAGACGTTCGCCGATGTTCCCGCCCGCCGACACCTGGCGGCGCAGGCCGTCCATTGGATGCTGATGCACCACGCCCCATTCCGTACGCAACAGGCGGCGGCGCTCGGCTTCACTCATGCCGTACAGGGACTGATCCTGATACAGAATCTCACCGTTCTGCGGCGTCAGGCGCGCGGAGATGGATTTGAGCAGGGTGGTTTTGCCGGAGCCGGACTCGCCGACAATCCCCAGCACTTCGCCAGGCCACAGCTCGAACGACACGTCGCTAAAGCCTTTGCCGGGCGCATACAAATGGGTCAGGTTGTTCACCGAAAGCAGCGGTTTCATTGGCCGTTCGCCTCGCTCTGTTGGCGGCAGAAATCGGTGTCGGAGCAGACAAACATGCGTTTGCCCGTGTCGTCGAGCACCACTTCATCGAGATAGCTGTGTTTTGAACCGCAGATGGCGCACGGCTCATCCCATTCCTGCACCGTAAACGGATGATCGTCGAAATCGAGACTTTCAACGGAGGTATACGGCGGGACGGCGTAGATGCGTTTTTCGCGTCCGGCACCAAACAGTTGCAGGGCGGGCATCATGTCCATCTTCGGGTTATCGAATTTTGGGATCGGCGACGGGTCCATCACATAGCGCCCATTCACTTTCACCGGATAGGCGTAGGTGGTGGCGATATGGCCGAAGCGGGCGATGTCTTCGTACAGTTTCACCTGCATCACGCCGTACTCTTCCAGGGCGTGCATGGTGCGGGTTTCGGTTTCGCGCGGCTCGATAAAGCGCAGCGGCTCGGGGATCGGCACCTGGAAAATCAAAATCTGATCTTCAGTGAGCGGCGTTTCCGGGATGCGGTGACGGGTCTGAATCAGGGTCGCATCTTCCGTACGCTCGGTGGTGTTTACCCCGGTGACGCGCTTGAAGAAGTTGCGAATCGACACGGCGTTGGTGGTGTCGTCCGCCCCCTGGTCGATGACTTTCAGCACGTCCGCTTCGCCGATCACGCTGGCGGTGAGCTGAATCCCGCCGGTGCCCCAGCCGTAAGGCATCGGCATTTCGCGCCCGCCAAACGGCACCTGATAGCCGGGGATCGCCACGGCTTTTAAAATCGCGCGGCGGATCATGCGCTTGGTTTGTTCGTCCAGATAGGCAAAGTTATACCCGCTGAGGTTAGCCATTTTTGCGCTCCCGTTGCAGACGTTTCAGCAGTTCCAGTTCTGCCTGGAAATCGACGTAATGCGGCAGTTTGAGGTGCGAGACAAAGCCGGCGGCTTCAACGTTATCCGCGTGGGCCAGCACGAACTCTTCGTCCTGCGCCGGGCCGGAAAGGGTTTCGTTGTAGTCCGGGGCTTGCAGCGCACGGTCAACCAGCGCCATCGCCATCGCCTTGCGCTCGCCCATGCCAAACACTAAGCCGTAGCCGCGTGTGAAGTGCGGGACGTCGTTTTCGGGGGCCACGAAGCCGTTCACCATTTCGCATTCGGTCATCAGCAGTTCGCCGACGTTGACTGCAAAACCCAGCTCTTCCGGCACGATTTCAACGTCGACATAACCGCTGCGGATTTCGGCGGCAAACGGGTGGTTGCGCCCGTAGCCGCGCTGCGTCGAGTAAGCCAGTGCCAGCAGATAACCCTCGTCGCCGCGCATCAGCTGTTGCAGGCGTGAGGAGCGGGAGCACGGATAGACCGGCGGGGTGCGGGTGACGTCGTCGGGCACGCTGCCGGTGTCCTCTTCGGCTTTTGCCAGCCCCTGATTCGCCAGCAGGCTAAAGACGTGGGGCGCATTTTCCTGCTGTGCGTCGCGGGTGTTCAGCGACGGGGATTCGCCGTTCGCCAGCAGGGTGAAATCCAGCAGGCGGTGGGTGTAGTCGTAGGTCGGGCCGAGAAGTTGGCCGCCGGGAATGTCTTTGTAGACCGCAGAAATTCGGCGCTCAAGGCGCATCTCTGCGCTGTTCAGCGGCTCGCTGACCGCCAGTTTGGCCAGCGTAGTGCGGTAGGCACGCAGCAGGAAGATCGCTTCGACGTTGTCGCCGCTGGCCTGTTTCAGCGCCAGCGCGGCCAGTTCACGGTCGGCGATCCCGCCTTCGGTCATGACGCGATCGACGGCCAGATTCAGCTGCTGTTCAATTTGCTCGACGCTCAGCTCGGCAAGCTGTTCATCGCCGCGTCTTCTGTGCTCTTGCAGTGCATGGGCGGCGGCTATCGCCTTTTCGCCCCCTTTGACGGCAACGTACATCAGCACACCTCGACATGTGTGGTTCGTGGGATAGCCAGCAGGCGTTCGCCGCAGGTGAGGATCAAGTCGATACCCAGCGGGAACGGATGCGGACGTTCGGTCAGCTCGTGAATGATGCACTCCGGCAGTTGCGGCGCGACCATGCGCTCGTCGGCGATCCCGGCCCCGGTCAGGCGTAGCATGCGGCCACCGCTCAGGCTGGCGACCTGTAAGATCAGCGTGGCGCTGGTTTCGGGCGCGACGGCGCTGCCTTCAGAAAGCGCATTCAGCTGTTCGTGACTGATTTTTTCGTCGGCAACGGCGAATACCGCCTGCTGTGGCTGATCGACAAGCGGTGCGCTGGTGTGAAAACGCAGATTCTGGCTGGCAATGTCGTTGGTCATGCTGGCAGACAGCCAGACCGGCGTGTCGGCGTCGGCCAGGGTCAGTAGCACACTGGTGGTGGCGATGTTCAGCGGCTGCCAGCCGTGAGTGAGCTGATGCAGCGAGACAATCACGCCCGGCTCGCTCATGGCTTTCAGCAGACGACGAAAACTGTGCTGGGCATCCTGCACGGCAAGGGTAAAAGCAGGTTGAAGCGTCATGCGTTATCTCCGCGAACAAGCGTAAAGAAGTCGACCCGGCTGGTGTTCACTTCCGCCTGACGAGCGGCAATTCGCGCGGCACGGTCGGCTTCCAGCGGGGCAATTAAGGTTTCCATCAACGACTGAAAATGGGTCGGTTCCTGCAATAACGCGTCGATAACGGCGCACTGCTCGGCGTGCTGTTTGTCGCGCCCCAGCTGATAGCTGTAACCGAGCGTGCCGCTTTTGAGGCGAATCACGGCTCGGGTTAGCGTGGCGTCCCCGGCAAAAAAGCGCTCGCCGGTGCCACCCATACGCGCCTGGATCTGCACCAGGCCAATCTCTGGCGCACGGATGGTCTCGTATTCCGGCGCGACGTTGAGCACGCGCAGGCGTTCACGCAGCGCGGTGGGCTGGCTGTGGGCGAGGACGCTCATCCAGCGCTGGCGGGTGGGAGTATCGAAATGCATTCAGTGCTCCATAGTGAATTCGATCATGTCGGCGCGGGTCAGGCTGACGGAGTACTCCGTCGCGTTGACGTCGCCGTCACGGTGGTTAAGGGTGCGCACGCAGAGCAGCGGCGCCATGTTCGGGATCTCCAGCACTTTGCTCTCTTTGGCCTGCGCACGACGGGCGCTAATTCGCGTCTGGGTGCGTTTGAGGGCGATGCCGGTGGCGTCAAACAGGAAGTCATGCAGCGAGCCGCTGGAAAAATGTTGCAGCGTCGGCCAGAGGGCGAGGTCGGCAAAGTAGTGATCGATCTGACAGACCGCCACGCCGTTGACGCGTCTCAGCGTACGTAGATGCACCACGTTGTCGCCCTCCTGAATCCCCAGCGCATCGGCGATGTGGCTCGACGCGGGGCGCAGCACCGAGAGCAGTTTTTCGCTGGTCGGGTGGCTGCCCTGATCGAGCAGGTTCTGGCTAAAACGCGCCTGCGAGTTGAGCGGGTAGTCGAACGGGCGCATCAGAACCAGTACGCCGATTCCCTGGCGGCGCTGGACCCAGCCACGTTCCACCAGCTGGTCGATGGCGCGACGCAGGGTGTGGCGGTTGACTTCGTAGCGGTCGGCGAGTTGCTGTTCGGCGGGAAGATAGTCACCGCAGCGGTAGTGCGTGCGCAGTTCGACTTCGAGCTTCGCGGCGATCTCTTGCCAGCGCGTTGGGTAACTGGTCGGATGTCTGGATAAGTGCATAGAAATCAAAGCCTCGCTTCTCAGATGAAGTGCTTACGCAAACGTTGAGAAAGGAAATCCAGCAGGCTGACGGTGATGATGATGAGGACCATCAGGGCGCAGGTTTGCTGGAACTGGAAGCCGCGAATCGCTTCCCACAGGGTGACGCCAATTCCGCCTGCGCCGACCATACCGACCACCGTCGCTGAGCGAACGTTGGATTCGAAACGGTAGAGGGAGTAGGAGATTAAAAGTGGCATCACCTGCGGCAGGACGCCGTAGAGAATCTCTTCAATTTTATTGGCACCCGTGGCGCGGATGCCTTCCACCGGACCGGGTTCGATGGCTTCAACCGCTTCTGACAGCAGCTTGGAGAGGACGCCAGTGGTGTGGATGAACAGGGCCATCACACCTGCGAACGGACCGAGGCCCACCGCGACCACGAACAGCATCGCAAAGACCATTTCGTTGATGGCGCGACAGGCGTCCATCAGGCGGCGCATTGGCTGGAAAATCCACCAGGGGACGATGTTTTCGGCGCTCATCAGGCCAAACGGGATGGAGAGGATGACTGCCAGCGCGGTACCCCAGACGGCGATTTGCATGGTGACCGCCATTTCGCTGAGATAGTCACGCCACTGGCTGAAGTCCGGCGGGAAGAAGTCGGCGGCGAAGGTCGCCATGTTGCCGGAGTCTTTGACCAGCATCAGCGGGTCCATTTCCGCACCTTTCCAGGAGACGATGAGCACCGCCAGCAGGATGGCCCAGCTCAAAAGCGAGAACCAGCTGCGTTTCGGGGGTGGGACGGTGATGGTTTGCATGAGTTCTCCTAAAGTTTTCTCCCTCTCCCTGTGGGAGAGGGGACTGGATCAACGCCCTCACTCGACAGGAGAGGGAGAACAAATTACTGCACCGCTTTATTCACTGATGTCATCGCGCTTAGCGCGGCGGTCAGGCGGTCGAGATCTTCCAGCTGCGCCTGAATCACCGACACTTTGCTGGTCTTCTCTTCCGTGTTCAGACCTTTGTTGTCCTTCACGCCCTGCATCTCTTTAAACAGCGCCAGTTGGCGGATTGGCACCAGCTGCAGGTCGCTTGAGGCGCGGAACGGCGCCCATCCCAGGCGTTCGAGGACGGTTTTCTCTTCGGCGGTTTTGCCGTAATTCATGAAGAAGTCGTAGACCTTATCCTTGGTGCTCTCGGAGAGGTTTTTACGCCACACAATCGGGTCGCCAGGGATCAGCGGTGATTTCCAGATAACTTTCAGCTGCTTCAGTTTTTCTGGAGCGGAAGTCTTCAACTTATCGAGGTTTTCGGTGTTGTTGGTGGCGACGTCGACCTGTTTATTGGCGACGGCCAGGGCGTTGGTTTCATGTCCGGCATTGACCGTGCGTTTGAATTCGCTGGCAGAGGCGTTGTTTTTCGCGAAGACGTAGTAGCCAGGGACCAGGAAACCGGAGGTCGAGTTCGGGTCACCGTTGCCGAAGGTCAGCTCTTTGCGTTTGGCGAGCATGTCGTTGAGGTTGTTGATCGGGCTGTCTTTGTTGACGATCAGCACGCTCCAGTAACCCGGAGAACCATCAGCAGCAACGGTCTGTGCAAAGACCTGGCCGTTAGCGCGATCTACCGCTTCCATCGCGGAGAGGTTGCCGTACCAGGCGATGTCGACTTTGTTAAAACGCATCCCCTGGATGATGCCCGCGTAATCCGGGGCGAAGAAGGCGTTCACTTTGATGCCCAGTTTGGTTTCCATATCTTTCAGGAACGGTTCCCACTGGGGTTTCAGGTTTTGCTGTGATTCTGTCGAAATAATGCCGAAGTTCAGGGCTTTTTCCTGCTCTTGCTCCTGCGCATAGGCCGGGCTTAACAGGGTGCTGATGCTGAACATGCTGGTGAAGGCCAGCGCGGCAACGGCTTTATAGCTCATCTATCATCCTCATTTGGCATTGTTCCAGGCTATTTCACTTGCCAGCTTGAACCCGGGCAGTGCTCAAAATCCTCACGTACAACGTGTACGCTCCGGTTTTTCCGCGCTGTCCGTGTCCAATCTGGCTGCGCCAATTACGCCTGGTCTTTTCAGTTAAATTAAGCAGCCTGCGCGTTCTCTTCGACGCGGTTAATGCTGCGGTACAGGTGGTCAAATCGTTCTTTATCAAAGTGTTGGCTTGCACCGTCGTAAAACACATGCCCCTGACGCAGGGCGACGATGCGCTCGCAGTAGCGCAGGGCGTAATCCACCTGATGCAGCGTGACCACGACGGTGATGCCGTCGTTCTGGTTAATGTCGCGCAGGGTTTCCATCACGATGCGGGCCGATTCTGGGTCCAGCGAGGCGATGGGTTCATCGGCGAGGATCACTTTGGCTTTTTGCATCAGCGCTCGGGCAATCGCCACGCGCTGCTGCTGTCCGCCGGAAAGCGTTGAGACGCGCTGGTGGGCGAAATGGGCCATTCCGACGCGGGTCAGTGCCTGAAGCGCCTGCTGTTTTTGCGCAGGTGAGAACCAGCGCAGGCAGGTGCGCCAGAAAGGCGTGCTGCCGAGCGCGCCGATCAGCACGTTCTCGAGCACCGTCAGGCGGTTGACCAGGTTAAATTGCTGGAAGATACAGCCCGTTTGCGCGCGGCTTTTGCGGATATCGCCCGCCAGACGGCCTGCGCGCTGCACGGTGTTGCCCAGCAGCTCAATATGGCTTTCTGGCGTTTTATCGCCGGTGATGAGGCCGCTGAGATGGCGCAGAAGGGTGGATTTTCCGGAACCGGAAGGCCCGAGCAGCGCCACCATTTCGCCCTGCTGGACGGTCAGATCAACGGCATGCAGAGCCTTGTTGTGGTGAAAGGTCTTGCTCAGTTTCTCGACGCGGATGACAGTTTGCATGTTCAGGCCTCACGATAAATGTGGCCTCATGCTGGCGGATTAATGTGACATTTAGGTTAAGTATTGGTTGCGGGAGTTTGAAGAGTTGAAGCGAATGCGATGACAGGCGGAGGGGACGCCTCCGCCAGACGATTATTGCTGTTTGACGACGTTGATCATCCAGGGCACGCCATATTTATCGGTCACTTTGCCGAAACCGTGCGCCCAGAAGGTCTCCTGCCAGGCCATTTCGACATTGCCGCCAGCGGCGAGTTTGTCGAACCAGCCTTTGCCTTCGGCCACGTCCTGGGTGTCGAGCACCAGCGTAAATCCTGCGTACTGCGCGTTGCCGCCGGGCACGCCGTCGCTCATCATAATTTCGCTGCCCGCGATACGAACATTGGAATGAGCGATGGCGGTGTCAGGAAATTGCATACCGGAAGGGCAGCCTTCTTCGCTGTTTCCGTCTTTGGGCATTTCGCCGTAGGTGATTTTGTAGGTGAGTTCTGCGCCGACAGCTTGCTGATAGAAGGCGATGGCCTCTGCACAGTTTCCGGCGAATGAAATGTAGGGACTTAACGGCATAATCATTACCTCAGGTAAGAGAAGCCCATTAAGTGTAGTTCTTTTATTGTAGGCCGGATAAGCGCAGCGCATCCGGCAAAAGCGCCCGGTGGCGCTGCGCTTACCGGGCCTACGAAGACAATAATGTCTTAACTATCAGTTCTTTTTAACGAACTCTGATTTGAGCTTCATTGGCCCGAAGCCATCAATTTTGCAATCAATATTATGATCGCCTTCGACCAGGCGGATATTCTTCACTTTGGTACCGATTTTCAGCATTGAAGAGGCGCCTTTGACTTTCAGGTCTTTTACCACGGTGACGCTATCGCCGTCGGCCAGCAGATTACCGTTGGCATCTTTAACAATCAGCGCATCGCTATCTTGCGACGGTTCTGCATCATTCCATTCATGGGCGCATTCAGGGCAAATGAACATCCCATTATCTTCGTAGGTGTATTCAGAATTACATTTAGGACAGTGTGGAAGTGACATATCGGTATCCTCAAAAAGGCTAAAGGGGCTGGAAAGTGCCAGCCAAAACCCGGCTGTTTGCCGAAAAAGGCGTAAAGTATAGCGTAAGTCCACACATTTGTCGGTGACATTCTTTTTTTTGAAAATAGTTAAAAGACAGCGTCTGGAGTGACACTTTCTGTCAGTCACTTAAGCGATGCTTACAGCGTACTTAAGATTTAAAATCGCGTAAGGAAATATATCGAATATTTTATTGCGCAAATTGCCAGGTACTGTCATTTCGGATAAGGTGAGGTGAGCAGTTGTTATTGCATCCAGGTTTGCCATTCCTCGTTTGGCGACCGGGAATTACCTCTCTTTTTGGGTGGGTAAATTACTTTGATATATCCTATAGCTTCATAAAAATGGTCTACGCTCATTATCTTTCGGCTATTCTTGCCGAGAGGAGTGTACGAGCGCTTTACGCTGCAATCAGAATATATTCTGGTTTTTGATCAGGCGCTTATATTCATTGAACATATTTTCCACGCGTAATCAAAAAAGCCGAAATTTCATTATTAAAACTATCCGGCTTAATAAAAGTAATAAATTTGCGTTAAGGAAAGGCTTTTATCATGCACACACAGACAATTTTTGAATTAAGCCAGGAAGCGGAAAGGCTGCTGCAACTTGCTTTGCAGAATCTGGATGCGTTGAAATCAATGCCGATTGCCGTGCTGGATAGCACAACTGCTGCGATGACCGGGGAAACGAATAATGTTCTGCCGCTGCATTTCAGTACCCGAGGTGTTGAAACGCAGCTCTCAATGCTCAATAACGAATTACGCAAAATTACCCGTCTCGAGATGGTGCTGGCGATCGTCGGGACCATGAAGGCGGGGAAATCGACCACGATTAATGCGATTGTCGGCACCGAAGTGCTGCCAAACCGTAACCGTCCGATGACCGCGCTGCCTACGCTTATCCGCCATACGCCGGGTCAGACCGAGCCGGTGCTGCATTTTGCCCATGTCGCGCCTATCGATACGTTGATCAAACAGTTGCAGGATAAATTGTGCAACCACGATCGCGGAAAGCTGACCCAACGCCTGGAGATCGATAAAGACATGAACGCGTTGCTCGGGCGCATTGAGCACGGCGAGGCGTTCGAAAAACACTATCTGGGCGCGCAGCCTATTTTCCAGTGCCTGAAAAGTCTCAACGATCTGGTGCGTCTGTCGAAGGCGTTGGGCGTTGATTTCCCGTTCTCGGAATATGCGGCGATCGAACACATTCCGGTGATTGAGGTGGAGTTTGTTCACCTGGCGGGGCTGGATTCTCATCTCGGACAACTGACGCTGCTCGACACGCCGGGGCCGAACGAAGCTGGACAGCCGCATCTGCAAAAAATGCTCAACGAACAGCTGGCGCGCTCGTCGGCGGTGCTGGCGGTGATGGACTATACCCAGCTTAAGTCGATCTCTGATGAAGAGGTGCGTCAGGCGATTTCGGCAGTGGGCAAATCGGTGCCGCTGTATGCGCTGGTGAATAAATTCGATCAGAAAGATCGCAACAGCGACGACGAAGAACAGGTGCGGGCGATGATCTCCGGCACGCTGATGAAAGGCAATATTTCGCCGGGGCAGATCTACCCGGTGTCGTCGATGTGGGCGTATCTGGCAAACCGCGCGCGTTATGAAATTAACACGCACGGGCGTTTACCGAATTCGCAGGAGCAGAGATGGGTGCAGGATTTTGCCGAAGCGGCACTCGGACGTCGCTGGCGCACCGCCGATCTGGATGATGTGGAACATATTCGCCATGCTGCCGATTTGCTGTGGGAAGATTCGTTATTTGAACAGCCGATCCGCAAGCTGATCTATGCCGCTTATGCTAATGCCTCGCTGTATGCGCTGCGATCTGCCTCGCATAAGCTGTTGAATTACGCGCAGAATGCCCGTGAGTACCTTGATTTTCGTTATCAGGGGCTGACGGTGGCTTTTGAAGAGCTGCAGGTGAATATTTCCCGCCTCGAAGAGGATATGGCGCTGTTGCAGACGCGTCAGGATGTGGTGAGCGACGAAGTGGGGCATGAAGTTGAGCAGGCATTAGATGCCGCTAACGCATTTATTTCACAGCAGAAAAACACCATTAAGCAGGCTATTAGCCATATTTTTGACAGAGATAACATTCTCGATTTGGCGGGCATTGAACGTCTCAACCTGAGAAACAGCGAGCAGGCCGAAATGGGTCAGCTGGTGCTGGATGACGAAGGGCAGGCGCAGATTGTGCTGAGCAAAATCCGCTCCTCCTGCGAGCTGATCATGCTGGATGCACAGGGCAAAATCAGTCGCGAACTGGCGTTGCGCTTTGATCAGCTCGAATCCACGCTGGCGCGTTCTCTGAATGAAGCGATGCGCCCGATTGAGAAACGTATTAAAGAAGAGTTGAGCCATGCTGGCTTCCGGGCGCGAATTAGCTTCCCTGCCTTCCAGGCGAGCCAGTTGAACTTCAATACGCGCGGACTGTTTACGGACGCGATTGCCTCGGAAAATCGTCCGGCGGGTGAAGTATCGGGCTCCGGCAGCGTGCGTGAGACGGTGTCGCGCTGGCTGAATAATCCGGGCTGGGGTTTTGAAGATTACGTGGTGACGCGTACTCGCTATGTCATTGACGTTGCACAGCTTCATGAGCGGTTCAAACAGCATATTGATCAATTTTGTGAACAAATCTGTAAAGCTTTGGTGGCGCAGGTCGATGTCTCTGTTACGGCAGGAATGGCGACGTTTTTCGCAGAATTCTCGTTATGTCTGACCGGGTTACAGGAAAGCTTGCGTGATAGCCTCGCAGTGCGCCAGCAAAACGAGCACTCCACAAGGGCGCTCAGCCAGCTGTTGCAGCAAAGTATTACGACTGCGACGTGGATTCAGGAAGATACCCGACTGTTACGCGATGATATTCAAACCTTATTCGCGGCTGAGCAACTATGACAACACAATTACTGGACGGTCCCGGGCGGACGCTGGAGTGTATTCATCCGAAGTTTATGGTCGATCTGGTACAAGGGGTGGACGCGGTGCGTCTTCCCCCACTCGTGCCTCAGCAGCAGCAATTTCGTGAGCGTTTAACTCAGGAGATCATGACCCAGACGAAGCTTCGTCCGTGGGCGATGACGGGAATGTTCAGCGAAAATGCTGCTCTGCGACTGGGGCTGGCGGAAAAACTGGCAGGGATGTTTGATCCCGGCCATCTGGCGTTAACCCGAATGACTCATAAATTAGCGTCATTACGTCAGCAAACAAATCGCCAGGCGCAGCAGTCTCCTGGCCTGATGCAACAATACGACGAACTCTCTTCCCACTTTTCACAACGCGCCGCTTATAAAGAGAAAGCCTTATCCCAGCGCGGGTTAACGGTGCAGGCTGGCGAACACAGCGATCAGGTTTTTACCCACTGGCGGGCCGGGCAGTACGACGGCTGGTCGCTGGCGGGGCGCTGTTTTATCGCTCTCGAAGAGCTGCGCTGGGGCGCCTTTGGCGATGCCTGTCGTCTGGCAAACGAAGACGTTGGCGCGATGCTGAAAGATAATTTACGCAGCCTGGCGGCCAATTATCTGGCGCAAGGCATTAACGCTTCTCCTGCTACCCGTCACTTCTATCACCAGTGGCTGGCGACGCCGATGTCACCGGGTTTGATGGATCACAAAGATATGCTGGGTTGGCTGGGCGACTGGTGTCATCCGGATCGTCATCCGGTGAGCTGGTCTGTGACGCAAAGCTGGCAGACGGTGGCGCTGGGGATGCCGAGACTGTGTTCAGCGAAAAGGCTGGCGGATGCGATGGTCGGGGAAGTGTTTGGCGAGGCGTAACTAAAAAACCTCTCCGAAGAGAGGTTTTTGCAGGAACTCAGTGGTGTAAGGATTCGACTGGCTGTGGCTCGGATTCCGTCTGCGAAAGCGTGCCGTAGCGTTTGGAATACAGCGCCGTAATAATCGGCACCAGAATCGCAGTCACAATCACCGCCGCAGCGACCAGTGCTGTGGCTGACGCTGCCACCGGTTCAAAAGCCGGGTTAATCTGCGCGATAATCACCGGGTTCGCTACCGCCGCACCGGCGGCTGATGAAGCGGCGACACCGGCTGTACCATTCCCCCCTCCAATCACGCGGTCTGCGATAATCAGTGGAATACCGGTGATGATGATAACCGCTACGCCCAGAGCGATGCCCAGCAGGCCAGTGTCCATAATCACGCCCAGATTAATGGTGTTACCCAGCGCGAAGCCGAAGAACGGAATCAGAACCGGCGTGGCTTTACTGAAGAAATCACGCAGGTCGGTGTCGAGGTTACCCAGTGCGAAACCGATCAGGAAGGGCAGAATTGCACCGACAAAATGATGTGGTTCGAAGGTGGCCAGACCGGCAGAACCGAGGATCAACATAGTCATCAGCGGGCCGGATTCCAGCGACATCAGGACAAATGCGCCCGATTCTTCTTTGGTACCGTACTGGTTCATCAGGCTGGCGTACAGGCCGCCGTTGGTCATGTCCATTGCTGAAACAATCGCCAGAACGGATAATCCAGCGAAGAATCCGGTCTGAATGCCGTTCTCAGGAATAAACATCGCACAGACCATCGCCGCCACCCAGGCAACGGCAATTTTGGTGATCACTAGCGTGCCGGATTTACGCAGAACGGTGCCCGTTGCTCGTAAATTAATAGACGCGCCAATACAGAAAAACCACACCGCGAGAATAGGCACGGTGCCGGTAATCATTCCTTTTGTGAACCCGCCAAAATAAGCGCCGGTATTCGGTGCCAGCGTATTTAAAATTGCGCCAAGTACCAGAGGGACCAGCATCATCCCGCCAGGGATGCGTTCAATCGTGGCTTTGATCTTCATGATAAATCCTCACATCTTATCTCGCGTTTCTGGCGGACAAGTCAGGTAGAAACAATGATTAAATTCAAATGATTACGAAAATTTAACTGTCTGGTGTTCCGTCTGGTTATGCGCAATCCGCAATCCGTTTAGGCATTTAAACGGTCGGTGAGTTGCAGCCGCAGCGGCGTGTTCGGGCTTATCATGCGATCATTGGAATTACGATTCAATGAAAATAAAACAGTGTTTTAGTTATCTTGATCACATATTTAGGTAAACGGCACTATCGCGCGCTTGTAATTAAAAAAGCTGTAAATTGGATGTGAAAAAAAGTGAGTGATTTTCTTCCGTTGCGAGGAAAATAATAACCTCAGAAATAATCATCCTGGGGCGACGAAATCATCCTTTGTGATTCAGGGGGTTTTACGTTTTCTGACAACATCTGACGCTATACGTAAATATTTGTGAAGTTGATCACTAATTTAAACGCTGTTAGGGTAAAGAGGTCACTAACTGCCCAGACAGGCGTCAACAGGTTCGGTTGTATCGACGAGAAACGTCAATGTAAGTAAACCTGCTACGCTTGAAGAAGAAGAATCGCATGAGGCGAATTCGAGGTTCACAGACCGCAAGATTATCTGTGGTATGGACAGGGCTGAGTCTACGAGGATAGCAATGCTTAAAAGGAAAAAAGTAAAACCCATTACACTGGGTGACGTCACCATCATTGATGACGGTAAACTGCGTAAAGCCATTACCGCTGCTTCGTTGGGTAACGCGATGGAGTGGTTTGACTTTGGTGTTTATGGCTTCGTTGCCTACGCCTTAGGTAAAGTCTTTTTCCCCGGTGCCGATCCCAGCCTGCAGATGATTGCAGCGTTAGGTACCTTCTCTGTTCCGTTCCTGATCCGTCCGCTTGGTGGCCTGTTCTTTGGCCGACTGGGTGACAAATACGGTCGTCAGAAGATTCTCGCTATCACCATCGTGATTATGTCGATAAGTACTTTCTGTATCGGCCTGATCCCGGCCTATGCCACCATTGGCATCTGGGCACCTATCCTGCTGTTGCTGTGTAAAATGGCGCAGGGCTTCTCGGTTGGCGGTGAATATACGGGTGCGTCGATCTTTGTCGCCGAATATTCCCCGGACCGTAAACGCGGCTTTATGGGAAGCTGGCTGGACTTTGGCTCGATTGCCGGGTTTGTGCTGGGCGCGGGCGTGGTGGTGTTGATTTCCACCGTCGTCGGGGAAGAGAACTTCCTTGAGTGGGGCTGGCGTATTCCGTTCTTCCTGGCGCTGCCGCTGGGGATTATCGGTCTGTATCTGCGTCATGCCTTAGAAGAGACCCCGGCGTTCCAGCAGCATGTTGAAAAGCTGGAGCAGGGCGATCGCGAAGGCCTGCAGGAAGGACCAAAAGTTTCGTTTAAAGAGATTGCCACCAAGCACTGGCGTAGCCTGCTGACCTGTATCGGTCTGGTGATTTCAACCAACGTGACTTACTACATGTTGCTCACCTATATGCCGAGCTACCTGTCGCATAACCTGCACTATTCTGAAGATCACGGCGTGCTGATTATCATCGCCATCATGGTCGGTATGCTGTTTGTGCAGCCGATTATGGGCCTGATGAGTGACCGTTTCGGTCGTCGTCCCTTCATTATTCTGGGCAGTATTGCGCTGTTCCTGCTGGCGATTCCCGCCTTTATCCTGATTAACAGTAATGTGCTGGGCCTGATTTTTGCCGGTCTGCTGTTGCTGGCGGTGATCCTGAACTGCTTTATCGGGGTGATGGCGTCTACGCTTCCGGCGATGTTCCCGACGCACATTCGTTACAGTGCGCTGGCGGCGGCGTTTAATATCTCGGTTCTGATTGCCGGTCTGACGCCAACTATTGCGGCTTCGCTGGTGGAAAGCACCCAGAACCTGATGATGCCTGCTTACTATCTGATGGTCATCGCGGTGATTGGTTTAATTACCGGTTTGACGATGAAAGAGACCGCTAACCGCCCTCTGAAAGGGGCGACGCCAGCGGCATCGGACATCCAGGAAGCGAAAGAGATCCTGCGCGAGCACTACGACAATGTTGAACAGAAGATTGAAGACATTGATGTAGAGATTGAAGAACTGCAGAAGAAACGTTCTCGTCTGGTGGACCAGCATCCACGGATTAACGAGTAATTAACGAAAAACCCGCCGCTGGCGGGTTTTTTATTAGCAGCCTGCGGCAATGTAATCGCCGTTGGCGCTGATTGGGATGACCGTTAAGAACAGCACAGTCGCGAACAGAATCAGCATAATTCCCCCAGCAACTTTTGCCACTGGTACTAGCCAACTCAGATTTGAATCCCCACCAAAGAATGCCACCGTACGTTCGCGGGCATAACGCACTGCCAGAGATAAGCCCATGATCGACAGCGCTGTGCCAAGCGACATGGTCATCACTGCTGCAATCCCCCAGGTCACAATCCCCAGCGCATTCGAGAACATTAGAATCATGATCGCCCCGCTGCATGGCCGAGCGCCAATCGCCAGAATCACGCCCAGGCGCGTTTTCCAGTCGCCAGCGGTTAAATCTGCGCCGACACCGTGATGGCCGCAGCCGCAGCTTTCATCATGTTGATGCAGAGGCTTCATGGCGTGAATAGTCATTTTGCGCGGGCGCAGGCTTCTCAACGTCTGGAAAATGACAAACGCGCCGAATGCGCCGATCAGTATGGCGCTGATTTTTTCTACGTACCAGCGGCTGGCACTGAGATCCCCCGATGCCAGGTTAAATCCCACGGCCAATATAAAGACGAACAGAATCGCGCTCACGCCCTGCATCAGGCTGCCGAGAAAAGGGACTACGCGCGCGGCGAGTTGGCTTTCTTTATTAGTAGAAAGATAAGTTGTGACAATGAATTTGCCGTGGCCTGGCCCAATGGCGTGCAGCACACCATAAAGGAACGCGCCCGTAAGCAACCAAAGCCCGCCGGTATACTGATGGTTATTGAGCTGCAAAAGATACATCACCAGATAGCGGTGCAGAGTGATTTGCGTCGCAAGGCACCACTGAATAAAGGCGTTCCAGTGGGCGTGCAGTGTGAAGGCTGCCAGCAGAATCGCCAGCGCCATCAGCCCGGCGGTGGGGAGGCGCCAGTCACGCGTGAGACGTTGTGTGGTCATGGTTTGGCCTGCGGGGTGGAATTTTTGGCAAGTATAGCGTTTATGGCTGTGAGCGGGCTGAGGTTTACTCTTCTGTTACCCCTTCGCCACTTTTACCTTTTACCCACGCCATCCGACGATGGAACATTTTTCTTAATGCCCGCCCCAGGGTGTTAAACCAGCCTGTTGGCCTGGGGTCGGCAAGCATACTGAGGGCACGGGCGTAGTCCAGCACGAGCCCTGGCGTCCATGCCATCGTCTCAGCACGTTTACGCAGCTGTAGCGCCACCCAAAGTTCTGGTGTGGACATTAGCTTTCCAATCGCCAGCCAGAACCCGCGTGTTTGCCAGAGTCTTCCGACAGATCCTTCCAGTGCCGCTTCCAGCGCTCTTGCTACGCTGCTCGAACAATTACGGTGGGTCAAATTATAAGATTCGTTCTGGCGGTAATGTTCCCAGAAGGCGGTCAGGCGAGTTTCGCTGTAATTACGGATGCGCACTTTGCGCGTGGAGTGACACCACTGCGCGGACTCCGTCGCATAGTCGGGTTGAAACAACCCTTGCACATTATTCTCCGGGGTAGCGCGTAGCAGCCGGGCGAATGCATCCGGCGAGCGGTCGATAAGCTCGGCAGGATACAAGCTGATATAGATCCCGCCAGGCGATTCCAGCGCGGCGTGGCCGGTGGAGATAATGCCGTTTTGATCCACGGCGGCTATATAGCGGTTAATCACCGGGCGGGGGATCGTTTCACCGGGGGCGGAACCGACTGGCGTCCAGACGTGGACCGTCAGTGCTTTTTCATCCTCTTCCGGTGGGCCATCCCATTCCACGACGTCAGGGGGAAGGGTTTGCGCCTCTTCCATATACTCTTCTCCTTTGAGCCCTGGATTAGCCGCGGCGACTTTGACGCGGTTGGCGAGGATGAACATATTCCATCCCGCAAACGCGAGGCCCAACCCAAGACAATAAGGAACGGTGCCAGCATAATTTGACGGCCACGGCTGATAGAAGAAGATGGCTAGCGCGATCTCGACAATCCCACCGACAAGGGCTGGCCGCCAGCGCTGATAGCGAACGACCAGTGCGGAGGCGATTTGCAACGTGCCATCGAGCAAAAATAGCGTACCGAAAATGATCGCCAGCACGATGTCGCCGTCATGATGACCGGCAAGGATCAACACGGCTGCTAGCGAGAACGTTGCGCCTTTCACATAGCGCAAGATACGTTGCCCTCCCATGCCGCTGTGCGCCACCATCAAGGTTAAGCCACCTTCGAATAGTAATAAGCAGGCAAAGGGCTCAATAGGAAAGAACAGCGAACCGTCCATAGCATCGATGAAGATAGCCATCCCGGCGATCAGCGTGATCCAGCCAAAGTGACGAAGCCCGCGCCAGTGCGAACGCAGGAAATCGATGCCCAGTAGGATCAGGATCAGTCGCATCATGAGAGATCTTCCTAAATAACCTTCACCATTTATAGCTTACTGGGATATTTAGTGCGTGATCGGTGGGGGAAGTCGGCAGGATCTGAGCGCATCTGTGGATAAGTCTGTGTGCAAAAGGGTATAAGACGGGGTTTTGCTGTGGAATGCAGCAGTCAGTCATTTTTCTGTCATTTAGCGGTTGCGGCCTGACGAGAACTCCCTATAATGCGCCTCCATCGACACGGCAGATGTGAATCACTTCACACAAACAGCCGGGTCGGTTGAAGAGAAAAAATCCTGAAATTCAGGGTTGACTCTGAAAGAGGAAAGCGTAATATACGCCACCTCGCAACGGTGAGCGAAAGCCGCGTTGCACTGCTCTTTAACAATTTATCAGACAATCTGTGTGGGCACTCAAAGTGACATGGATTCTAAACGTCGAAAGACGCTAAATGAATACCAAAGTCTCTGAGTGAACATACGTAATTCATTACGAAGTTTAATTCACGAGCATCAAACTTAAATTGAAGAGTTTGATCATGGCTCAGATTGAACGCTGGCGGCAGGCC
>NZ_PQVS01000027.1:0-26555 GCF_002922995.1 Lelliottia sp. 7254-16 | reverse complement strand
GGCCTGCCGCCAGCGTTCAATCTGAGCCATGATCAAACTCTTCAATTTAAGTTTGATGCTCGTGAATTAAACTTCGTAATGAATTACGTATGTTCACTCAGAGACTTTGGTATTCATTTAGCGTCTTTCGACGTTTAGAATCCATGTCACTTTGAGTGCCCACACAGATTGTCTGATAAATTGTTAAAGAGCAGTGCAACGCGGCTTTCGCTCACCGTTGCGAGGTGGCGTATATTACGCTTTCCTCTTTCAGAGTCAACCCTGAATTTCAGGATTTTTTCTCTTCAACCGGCCCGGCTGTTTGTGTGAAGTGATTCACATCTGCCGTGTCGATGGAGGCGCATTATAGGGATCCCAGTTTTTAGCACAAGCGTTTTTTAGATCTTTTTTACCGACTGCTGCTTTTCCATTCTTTTCGATGAGATCCTGCCCGATCTGCTTAAAAATTGACGCATTTAACCCCTGCTGGTGCGGCATAATAGGATCATGATCTTTTGAATATGCTTACCAGCCGAGGTTGATATGTCCGCAGTACTCCGTCCTTATAAAGATCTGTTCCCGAAAATGGGGGAGCGGGTGATGCTCGATGACAGTAGCGTTATCATTGGCGATGTCAGAATGGGTGATGATGTCAGCATTTGGCCACTGGTCGCGATCCGAGGCGATGTGAATTATGTGGCTATCGGTGTACGCACCAATATTCAGGATGGAAGCGTTCTGCATGTAACCCATAAATCGAGTTATAACCCAGAAGGTAATCCTCTCATTATTGGAGACGATGTCACCGTCGGTCATAAGGTAATGTTGCACGGCTGCACGATTGGCAACCGTGTCCTGGTGGGCATGGGATCTATTCTGCTGGATGGAGTAATAGTAGAAGACGACGTAATGATCGGCGCCGGGAGCCTGGTCCCACAAAACAAACGCCTGGAAAGTGGCTATCTCTATTTAGGCAGCCCGGTAAAACAGATCCGCCCTTTAAAAGAGGCGGAGCTCGAAGGATTGAAATACTCAGCGAACAACTATGTGAAATGGAAAAATGAGTATCTGGCTCAGGAAAACCACACCCAGCCTTGATCGTCCTCCTGCTCATCACGGATCAAATCGCTGGCTTCTTCTTCCAGATCCCAGCGATGCTCCCTGAACACCTCAAGGGGAAGGGGCCCGCCAAAACGCTCCAGCAGCAGTTCACCTGAAATAGCGCAAGTTAATCGCACGCCGTTAACCAAAACAGGAAAACAGACCGCCTTTTTGCCTTCATCCCACTCTTCCCGGTCGGGAAACTGAATCGCCTGATTCATGCCAGCAATTCCTGTTTCAACTTTTCAATTACCGGCTCTACTTCAGGTAACACGCCATGCCAGAGAAAGACCGCATGCGCCGCTTGCCCCACCAGCATTCCCAGACCATCCGCCAGATGCTTCGCACCACGATCTTCACACCAGCTCAGGAAAGGCGTTTTTCCCTTTTGATAGAACATGTCATAGGCATATGTATGCGGATTAACTAAAGAACAAGGTATCGCAGGCACTTCACCACCGATGCCGCTGGAAGTGGCATTAATAATAAGATCGAACTCATGCCCGCCCAGATCATCCATCAATACAGCACTCACGCTACCCGTATGGGCAAAGAGCGTGGCCAATTCCTGTGCGCGGGAAAACGTACGATTCGTGATCGTGACGGCACAATCCAGAGAAAGAAGTGGCAACAGCACACCGCGAGAGGCACCACCGGCACCGATCAGCAAAATACGAAAGCCCTTCTTAATAAAGGAGAGCCTTTCAAGATCGCTTAATAAGCCAATGCCATCAGTGTTATCACCCAACAGCCGCCCATCTTCCAGCCGCTTAAGTGTGTTCACCGCCCCAGCAAGGGATGCGCGTTCGGTTAATTCATCCGCTCGCGCAAAGGCTTCTTCTTTAAAAGGAACGGTAACATTCGCCCCTCTACCACCGCTGTTAAAGAAAGCATCCAGCGTTGGAACAAAGTCATCTACCGCTGCCAGTACGCGACCATAGGTGTGATCGATTAGCAGTTGCTGAGCAAATTGCTGATGAATGAACGGTGACTTGCTATGAGCAATTGGGTTACCAAAAACAACGTACTTTTCCATCATTTCACCCCTGGCGAAAGCGCTCGCCGGTCAACGCATCACGGATTTCCGATGGATTTTGACGACCACCGGTGTCTCCGATAACAACCGGGAAATCATCACCGAACTGGGTCAACACTTCTTGTGATGTGCGACAAGGTGGCAACCCGGTCAGGTTCGCGCTGGTAGAAACCAACGGTTTACCAAAAGTCTGGCACAGTTCAACCACCAGCGGGTGATCGGTTACACGCACAGCAAGAGAGTCAAAGCGCCCCGTCAACCAACGCGGCGTCGTCGGCTGCGCCGGGAAAACAAAAGTGACCGGGCCAGGCCATGCCGCGAAAATAGTATCGCGCTGCGCCTGGTCCAACGTTGAGTCATCAATGTAAGGCTTGAGTTGCTCAAAGCTGGCAGCAATCAAAATAAGGCCTTTCTCGACCGGTCTTTGCTTCAGTTCTAATAAACGGGTAACCGCCGTTTCGCTGTCAGGATCACACCCGACGCCAAACACGGCTTCCGTTGGATAGGCGATGACTTCTTCATTTCTCAAGACTTCCACCGCACGGGAAATGGAGTCTGATGTTAATTTATTATTCACAGGTTTAATCCGCCGAAATCGGCTTTCCACATTGTTTACTGGCACAGAAGAGTTTAACGCTCTGCGCCGTTTTCTTCTCGACAAGCAGAGGATAATCGCAGTGAGGGCAAATCCCCGCTACTGGTTTGAGATTGATAACGAATTGACATTCAGGATAGCGATCGCAGGAATGGAAGGTTTTACCAAAGCGGGAACGGCGCTGCACCAGCTGTCCTTGTTGACACTGAGGACAAGCAATCGCGGTTTCATCAGGTTTATCAATTTGTTCTGTATGGCTGCACTCAGGATAGTTGCTACAGCCGATAAACATGCCATAGCGGCCCTGTCGCAAGGCCAGAGAGGCCCCACAAGCTGGGCACATTTGCCCCTCCAGAATTTTAACGATATGCCCGTCCGCCTGACTTTTCAGGGGACGGACATAATCACATTCTGGATAGTGTGAACAACCGAGAAACGGACCGTGTTTCCCGGACCGGATGACAAGATTAGCCCCACACTGTGGGCAGGGCTCATTATTAGACACCGTAAACAGTGCTGATTTGGCCATAACAACTCTTGGTGCTACATAGATGAATTAATGCAGCATACCTTCATTCACTTCAAAGAGTAATTCTTCCATTTGCTGATAGGCATTTTCACAGCCTGGAATATTAAACAGAACCATCAGGATCACCCATTTGAGGTCTTCCAGTTCAAACTCTGCCGTATCCAGCGCCATGACGCGCTCTATCACCATTTCTCGGGTATCGAGGTTTAGCACCTGAATCTGCTCCAGGAATAAGATAAATCCCCGGCAACTGGCATCCAGCCTTTCACACTCTTCAGCCGTAAAAATACGCACAGACAACGGATCTGAAGCAAGCTGCATCGGTTCGACAAGGCCTTCCTGATAATCAGCTAGCTTTTCTAACCACATTAACGCGTTATAGATATCTTCCCGTTCGAATCCTGCATCGGTAAGATCCCGCGTCAGTCGGTCTTGATCCACGCGCATTTCAGCTTCGTTATGGATGTAAGTCTCAAACAAATACATCAGTACGTCGAACATGGCTTGCCCTCCTCAATCGGACATAGCCGCCGGGTACAGCTGCGATCCATCCTGCTAACTCCAGTTCGAGTAGCTGTGCTACCGTCACTGGCACAGATTGGCCGGCACGTTCAGCGACAACGTCAACAGGTGTTACCTCATCTCCTACGTTAGCCAGGAGCTCAGGAAATGGCAATGCCACCTCCTCCTGATCTGATGAATAAAGTGACTTTTCAGGCTCATCTGGTATCCAGGTTAGCCCATATCGCAAATTTTCCAGGATTTCTTCAGGACAGGTTACTGGCGTGGCTCCTTGTTTAATGAGCCAGTGCGGCCCTTCACATCCGGGGTTACCAATAGGGCCGGGTAAGGCAAAAACTTCGCGCCCTTGTTCCATGGCACATCGGGCTGTCACGAGCGATCCACTCCTTATAGCCGCTTCGACAACCAGGACGCCCTGACTCAAACCACTAATAATGCGATTACGCCGTGGAAAATTAGCAGGCCAGGGTGATGTAGTGAGCGAAAACTCAGAAATAACCGCGCCTCCGGCATCGACAATCTTGTCGGCAAGGGCAGAATGTCGACGGGGATAAATACTGGACAGGCCATTGCCAAGCACAGCAATAGTTTTCCCCTGAACCGAAAGCGCCGCTCGATGGGCTATCCCATCAATTCCACACGCTAAGCCGCTGGTAATGGTAAACCCGCATTTCGCCAGCTGCTCACAAAAAAACCGCCCCCACCTCTCTCCATACCAGGATGGCCCCCGACTGCCGACTACCGCCAGTTGAACACTGTTTAGCACCTCAATTTCGCCCTTAACAAACAGTGCACCAGGATAGTCAGGCAGGGTCCGTAACCGCGGAGGATAGTGCGGGCTATCGGCTGAAATGAGGTAATGACCCCGGTGTTCAAGCCATTTAAGAGAGCACTCAAGATCGGCTTCTTTGGCATTTATAAATTGACTGGCCTGTTTATGTGTTAGGCCCGCATCTATCAGCAAAGCGGTATCAATATCTTGCCGTTGCGATAAACGTCGCGCGGCATTCAGCATCGGGTCGCCACACAAATTTCCAATGCTGATTAAACGTAACCAAATCTCTGTGGAAGTCATCCTTTTCCCCTGCCATAAGCAGCCTCAGCAATCTTTGCGATTGGTCACCGATGCTGTCAATCAGAGGGGGATTTGTCTAGAATAGAGGTAAGAATCTTTTCAACTCCTGAACACGGCTCTGGAAATTTATGGCAGTTTTGCAAGTGTTACATATCCCGGACGAGCGCCTTCGCATCGTTGCTGAACCGGTAAAAGAAGTGAATGCAGAAATTCAACGTATCGTCGATGATATGTTCGATACGATGTATGCCGAAGAAGGCATTGGCCTTGCGGCGACACAGGTTGATATCCATAAGCGTATTATCGTGATCGATGTTTCTGAAAATCGCGAAGATCGCCTGGTGCTGATTAACCCGGAACTGCTCGAGAAGAGCGGTGAGACTGGCATCGAAGAAGGTTGTCTGTCCATTCCTGAACAGCGCGCGTTAGTGCCTCGCGCGGAAAAAGTTAAAATCCGCGCGCTTGACCGCGAGGGTAAACCGTTTGAACTGGAAGCAGACGATCTACTGGCGATCTGCATTCAGCATGAGATGGATCATCTGGTCGGTAAACTGTTTATCGATTATCTCTCTCCGCTGAAACAACAGCGTATTCGTCAGAAAGTAGAGAAACTGGATCGTATGCGCACTCGCGCATAATATCCCCCGGATACAAGGAAAAACGTGTCTAGAAATCTACGTATTATCTTCGCGGGAACCCCTGACTTCGCAGCGCGTCATCTTGACGCGCTGTTAACATCTGGCCATCAGGTTGTCGGTGTATTTACTCAGCCCGATCGCCCTGCTGGTCGTGGCAAGAAACTGATGCCGAGTCCGGTCAAAGTTCTGGCTGAAGAACAGGGTTTACCCGTATTCCAGCCTGTTTCTTTACGCCCACAGGAAAACCAGCAGCTGGTTTCAGATCTGAATGCTGATGTCATGGTTGTCGTAGCTTATGGATTGATTCTGCCAAAAGCAGTTCTCGATATGCCGCGCCTGGGCTGTATCAATGTGCATGGTTCTCTGCTTCCACGCTGGCGTGGTGCAGCCCCTATTCAGCGCTCGCTGTGGGCAGGTGATAGCGAAACAGGTGTCACCATTATGCAGATGGATGTAGGGCTGGATACGGGCGATATGCTGTATAAACTGGCCTGCCCGATCACTTCTGAAGATACCAGCGCAACACTCTACGACAAACTGGCTGATTTGGGTCCGCAGGGCCTGGTTGAGACATTGCAGCAGCTTGCTGATGGCAAAACTCAGCCTGAAGTCCAGGATGAAAGCCAGGTGACCTATGCTGAAAAGCTCAGCAAAGAAGAGGCGCAACTCGACTGGTCACTTTCTGCTGCCCAGTTAGAGCGCTGCATCCGCGCCTTCAATCCGTGGCCAATGAGCTGGATGACCATTGACGATCAGCCCGTTAAGATTTGGAAAGCATCGGTGATTGATAGCAAGTCTCAGGCAGAGCCCGGTACCATTATTGAAGCGAACAAGCAGGGAATTCAGGTGGCCACAAATGATGGCATTCTGAATCTAGAATCGCTACAACCTGCCGGTAAAAAGGCAATGAGCGCACAAGACTTGCTGAATTCTCGTCGTGAGTGGTTTACGCCGGGCAAACATCTTGCCTGAGTGCATTTAATCCTAAGGCCCGGAGTTTCCGGGCATTTTTATTTTAGCGGTTATGAAAAAACAAAATCTTCGCAGCATGGCTGCACAGGCCATCGAGAAAGTGGTCGAGCAGGGTCAATCCCTGAGTAATATCCTGCCACCGCTTCAGCAGAAAGTTTCTGATAAAGACAAAGCCCTACTTCAGGAGCTGTGCTTCGGCGTACTGCGTACGCTCTCACAGCAAGAGTGGCTCATCAACAAGCTGATGTCCCGCCCGATGACGGGCAAACAGCGCACCATCCATTATTTGATCATGGTCGGCTTCTACCAGTTGCTCCATACGCGCATTCCGCCTCATGCCGCGCTGGCCGAAACCGTTGAAGGTGCGGTAGCAATTAAACGTCCGCAGTTGAAAGGCTTGATCAATGGCGTATTGCGCCAGTTCCAGCGTCAGCAGGAAGAACTGGTCGCAGAGTTCAGCCAGTCCGATCAACGTTTTCTCCATCCCGACTGGTTGCTTAAGCGTCTGAAAAAATCCTATCCACAGCAGTGGGAAGCCATTGTTGAAGCCAATAATCAGCGTCCACCGATGTGGCTGCGTGTAAACCGCATTCACCATACCCGCGACGAATGGTTGGCGTTGTTGGAACAAGCTGAAATGAACGGCTTCACGCATGATGCCTATCCCGATGCTGTGCGACTGGCCTCTCCAGCCCCGGTACATGTATTACCCGGTTTCGAGCAGGGTTGGATCACCGTTCAGGACGCCTCTGCGCAGGGTTGTATCACTTATCTTGCACCACAAAATGGCGAACGCATTCTGGATCTCTGTGCTGCGCCTGGTGGTAAAACAACGCATATTCTTGAAACCGCGCCACAGGCCAGCGTTCTGGCTGTCGATGTGGATGAGCAGCGGCTTTCCCGTGTGTATGACAACCTGAAACGCTTAGGTCTCAAGGCCCAGGTTAAACAGGGAGATGGACGCACCCCTGCAGAGTGGTGTGGAGACGAACAGTTTGATCGCATCCTGCTGGATGCTCCTTGCTCCGCAACGGGTGTGATTCGTCGTCATCCAGATATTAAATGGTTGCGTCGGGACCGTGATATCAATGAGCTGGCTCAATTGCAGAGCGAAATTCTCGATGCCGTCTGGCCGCACCTGAAGTCTGGCGGAACGCTGGTCTACGCAACGTGCTCCGTCCTTCCTGAAGAAAACACTCAGCAGATTGCAGGATTCCTTAAACGCACACCTGATGCCACGTTACACATGACCGGCACAGTCGATAATCCTGGCATCCAAAACCTGCCGGGAGCGGAAGAAGGTGATGGCTTCTTTTACGCTAAGCTAATCAAAGCGTGATGTTGAAAACGGGTCGCAAGCTATGAAGATTATCATTCTGGGTGCAGGACAGGTCGGTGGAACGCTGGCCGAGAACCTGGTGGGTGAAAACAACGACATCACCATCGTTGATACCAATGGCGATCGCCTGCGCGGATTGCAGGATAAGTTCGATCTGCGCGTGGTTCAGGGGCACGGCTCGCATCCGCGCGTTCTTCGTGAAGCGGGAGCAGACGATGCCGACATGCTCGTCGCGGTCACCAGTTCGGATGAAACAAATATGGTGGCCTGCCAGGTGGCCTACTCGTTATTTAACACTCCAAACCGAATTGCGCGTATCCGCTCGCCGGATTACGTCCGTGATGCAGAAAAGCTATTTAATTCTGAAGCGGTACCCATTGATCATCTCATCGCCCCGGAACAACTGGTCATTGACAGTATTTATCGTCTGATTGAATATCCCGGCGCACTGCAGGTGGTTAACTTCGCCGAAGGTAAAGTCAGCCTTGCCGTGGTGAAAGCCTATTATGGCGGCCCGTTAATTGGTAATGCGTTATCCACCATGCGCGAGCATATGCCGCATATTGATACTCGCGTAGCAGCAATATTCCGCCATGACCGCCCAATTCGCCCACAAGGGTCGACTATCGTTGAAGCGGGTGATGAAGTGTTCTTTATTGCCGCGTCACAGCATATTCGTGCGGTGATGAGTGAACTACAGCGACTTGAAAAACCGTATAAACGCATCATGCTCGTTGGCGGCGGTAATATTGGAGCCGGGCTGGCACATCGTCTCGAGAAAGATTACAGCGTGAAGTTGATCGAACGCGATCAACAGCGCGCCGCAGAACTGGCCGAAAAATTACAGAATACGATCGTATTTTATGGCGACGCGTCGGATCAAGAATTGCTGGCAGAAGAGCATATTGATCAAGTTGATCTGTTTATTGCAGTCACCAACGACGATGAAGCAAACATCATGTCGGCCATGCTGGCGAAACGCATGGGTGCTAAAAAAGTCATGGTACTTATTCAGCGCAAGGCCTACGTCGATCTCGTGCAAGGCAGCGTCATCGATATTGCAATTTCGCCGCAGCAGGCAACTATTTCGGCCCTGCTAAGCCATGTCCGTAAAGCCGACATCGTTGGAGTTTCCTCTCTGCGCCGTGGTGTTGCAGAAGCAATAGAAGCCGTTGCGCATGGGGATGAAACCACCTCCCGTGTTGTTGGCCGGTCCATTGATGAAATTAAACTACCGCCAGGCACCATCATTGGCGCTGTCGTGCGTGGCAATGATGTCATGATCGCCAATGATAATTTACGCATCGAGCAAGGCGACCATGTCATTATGTTCCTGACAGATAAAAAGTTTATTACCGACGTCGAACGTTTGTTCCAGCCAAGTCCTTTCTTCCTCTAACGGTTAAAGGTGTCCGAACGGGCACCTGTAACTATTAACCCTCTATTTTATAATGCTTAATTTTTCATAACGATTATTTATCCTCAATGGAAATTGGCTAATGATTTGTTAAACTTAGGATCGTCAGCTGGCTCAAGGAGAGTAAAATGAGTGTTATAAAAGAATTTCGCGAATTTGCGATGCGCGGGAATGTGGTGGATTTGGCAGTGGGTGTCATTATCGGTGCGGCATTCGGCAAGATTGTTTCGTCTTTGGTTGCCGATATTATTATGCCACCGCTAGGGCTGTTAATCGGGGGGATCGATTTTAAACAATTCGCAGTGACCCTCAGAGATGCTCAGGGCGATATCCCTGCTGTTGTAATGCACTATGGCGTGTTTATTCAGAATATTTTCGATTTCGTGATTGTGGCCTTCGCTATCTTTATGGCGATCAAACTCATCAACAAACTCAACCGCAAAAAAGAAGAACCTGCGGCTGCGCCACCGGCACCAACTAAAGAAGAAGTGCTGCTTACTGAAATTCGCGATCTGTTAAAAGAACAGAACAATCGCGTCTAACCAGGCTTAAAAAACCAGGAGGCCAGTGGTAAAAAAGTGAATCACTTTCTTGCCACTGGCCTCCCAGTTACCTCTCTTATCGTGTTTACCCTTACGCAGATAACTTCCTTTCCCCTTTTTATTCTTTTCGACACGTTGCCGAAAAAGTGGGTCATGCAACAATGCTTCAATGGCATTGTCCTTAATCTGCCCCTTCGTGTGCTGATAGCGGCTCATAAATTCTCCAGATTGTAAGTAAAATCGGCGCGAGTGTAGATCCGCCATAAGTAAAAATCAACAACCACGAGGTATTGAGTTGGCGCCCTGCTCCAGGGTTTCGAGAATTGAGCAATAAATGCTGCTATGAGCAGTTCCGCAGCATGCATCATTCAGTCGTTGCAACGATCGCTGCATGGTTTGCAGTTCTTCTATTCGCGCCTCAACTTCACTTAACCGTGCCTGAACGATGCTTTTAGACTCCTGGCAGGTATGGTGCTCTGGATCGATACGGATTGAAAGCAATTCGCGGATCGACTCCAGCGTAAAGCCGAGTTGTCGTGCATAGCGAATAAATTTGAGTCGCTGAAGATCATTTTCGGTATATAGACGAAACCCACCCTCTGTGCGTACCTCATGCTCCATCATTTGCTGCTTTTCATAATAGCGAATGGTATCTGGCGTTGAGTCTGCGAGCTTTGCAAGTTCTCCGATGCGGTACATGCCTGGTCCCCTTTGATTGTCCTGAACAAACGATCCGAATATTGACCACGTAGAAAATCAGTATTCACTCCAGCTTGCTGCAATTTTAGTTCGATCAGCATTAAACGCCGGCGAAGTTCATCTGCCATCGGATCGTCGTACTCAATACTGTTGAGTAAATCATTTAAAGCGAGTGCATCCTTACGATATTCCAACTCTGATGGAAGGCAACCAGCATTTTTCAGCAATCGGTAACCAGAGCGTAACTCTGCCGGTACAAAGCTATCATCATCAAGCACCAGCGGCTGGCCGTTGCCTGGCAGGTTATTAAATTCTCCTTTGCGCTGGGCTTCCAGGATATGACGTTCCGCCCATTGGTCAAGCAGCCACATGGTAGAAATCCACAAGAGAAAGTATTGATTTAAACAGTGTAGAGAACTGGAGATTCAGGAGATATAAAAAAACCCGCCGAAGCGGGTTCTTTTACGTTACTGCAGATTACTCTGCAGCAGCTTCTGCTTTAGATTCAGAACGATCAACCAGCTCGATGTAAGCCATCGGAGCGTTGTCGCCTGCACGGAAGCCACACTTCAGAATACGAGTGTAACCACCGGCACGGCTCGCGAAACGCGGGCCCAGTTCGTTAAACAGTTTTGCCACGATCTCGTTATCACGAGTGCGGGCGAATGCCAGACGACGATTAGCAACGCTGTCAGTCTTGGCAAGAGTAATCAGTGGCTCAACTACGCGACGCAGCTCTTTCGCTTTAGGCAGGGTCGTCTTGATGATCTCATGACGAACCAGTGAACCTGCCATGTTGCGGAACATAGCCTGGCGATGGCTGCTGTTGCGGTTCAGTTGACGACCACTCTTACGATGGCGCATGACCTTATCCTTCTCAGTAAAACCTTAACCTGTGATCCGGTTACTCGTCAGCAATGCTTGCCGGTGGCCAGTTTTCCAGGCGCATGCCCAGAGAAAGACCACGTGAAGCCAGCACGTCTTTAATCTCAGTAAGAGATTTTTTACCCAGGTTCGGCGTTTTCAGCAACTCAACCTCGGTACGCTGTACCAGATCACCGATATAGTGGATAGCTTCTGCTTTGAGGCAGTTAGCAGAGCGGACAGTCAATTCCAGATCGTCAACAGGGCGCAGCAGGATCGGATCGAATTCTGGTTTCTCTTCTTTAACTTCCGGCTGACGAACATCACGTAAGTCAACGAAAGCTTCAAGTTGTTCTGCCAGGATGGTTGCCGCACGACGAATCGCCTCTTCAGGATCGATTGTGCCGTTGGTTTCCATTTCGATGACCAGCTTGTCCAGGTCGGTACGCTGCTCTACACGCGCTGCTTCAACATTGTAGGCAATACGCTCTACAGGGCTATAGCATGCGTCGACCAGCAGACGGCCGATTGGGCGCTCATCTTCTTCCGAATGAATTCGGGCAGAAGCCGGCACATAACCGCGACCGCGCTGAACTTTGATACGCATGCTAATAGCTGCGTTCTCATCGGTCAGGTGGCAGATCACGTGCTGCGGCTTGACGATTTCGACATCACCATCATGGGTAATGTCGGCTGCAGTCACAGGGCCAATGCCAGATTTATTCAGGGTAAGAATAACTTCATCTTTCCCCTGAACTCTCACCGCCAGCCCTTTCAGGTTGAGCAGGATTTCAAGGATATCTTCCTGAACGCCTTCTTTGGTGCTGTACTCATGAAGTACACCATCAATCTCAACTTCGGTTACCGCACAACCCGGCATCGACGAGAGCAGAATACGGCGCAGTGCGTTACCCAGAGTATGGCCAAAGCCACGCTCTAAAGGCTCAAGGGTCACCTTGGCGTGCGTCGAACTCACTTGCTCGATATCTACCAGGCGCGGTTTTAGAAACTCTGTCACAGAACCCTGCATTGTGTCCTCTCTTTGGTACTAAGCTTTACTTGGAGTAAAGCTCGACGATCAGGTGTTCGTTAATGTCCGCAGACAGATCAGAACGTTCCGGCTGACGCTTGAACGTGCCTTCCATCTTGCCAGCATCAACTTCCAGCCAGGTTGGCTTTTCACGCTGCTCAGCCAGCTCCAGAGCGGCTTTCACGCGAGATTGAGCTTTCGCTTTCTCACGAATGCTAACAACGTCGTTCGCTTTAACCTGATAAGAAGCGATGTTAACAACACGACCGTTTACCATGATTGCTTTATGGCTAACCAGTTGGCGTGATTCAGCACGAGTAGCGCCGAAGCCCATACGGTAAACAACGTTGTCCAGACGACCTTCCAGCAGAGCCAACAGGTTTTCACCGGTGTTGCCTTTCAGACGTGCTGCTTCTTTATAGTAGTTACGGAACTGACGCTCCAGCACACCGTAGGTACGGCGAACTTTTTGCTTTTCACGCAACTGCACACCATAGTCAGACAGACGCGGTTTACGCGCACCGTGCTGGCCAGGAGCTTGTTCAATTTTACACTTGGTATCGATCGCGCGAACGCCAGACTTAAGGAATAAGTCGGTGCCCTCACGACGGCTCAGCTTGAGCTTAGGACCCAAATATCTTGCCATTTTCTATCTCCAACAATCCTAGAAAACGTAAGCGTTATACGCGACGTTTTTTCGGCGGACGACAACCGTTATGAGGGATCGGAGTCACATCAGTAATATTAGTGATGCGGAAACCAGCGGCGTTCAGAGCACGAACAGTTGATTCGCGACCCGGACCCGGACCTTTGACCATAACTTCCAGATTCTTGATGCCGTATTCTTTTACGGCTTCTGCACAACGCTCTGCTGCAACCTGGGCTGCGAACGGAGTAGATTTGCGAGAACCACGGAAACCGGAACCACCGGCTGTTGCCCAACCCAATGCGTTACCCTGACGATCAGTAATAGTAACGATGGTGTTGTTAAAAGAAGCATGGATATGAGCCACGCCGTCAGAGACTTGTTTTCTTACACGTTTACGTGCACGAATTGGTGCCTTTGCCATTATTCAATCACCCCGATTATTTCTTGATCGGTTTGCGCGGACCCTTACGGGTACGTGCGTTGGTCTTGGTACGCTGACCGCGAACCGGGAGACCACGACGATGACGCAAACCGCGATAGCAACCAAGGTCCATAAGGCGCTTGATGCTCATGCTAACTTCACGGCGCAGATCACCTTCAACGACAAATTTGGCAACTTCGTCACGCAGCGTGTCGATTTGTTCTTCAGACAGCTCACTGATCTTAACATCTTCAGCGATACCCGCTGCAGCCAGAATGGCCTTGGAGCGGGTCTTGCCGACGCCGTAGATCGAAGTTAATGCGATCACAGCATGTTTCTGATCAGGAATGTTAATGCCTGCTATACGGGCCACTATGCACTCCTACTATTTAATATGTACGCACCATGCCGAAAAGCCCGTTTTCAGGATACTCAAATGGAACGTACAGACATACAAAAGATTGGCTGGCTAATCTAGCCAGCTCAACCCAACTTTGCAAGAAAAAAATGCGAAATAATCAGCCTTGACGCTGTTTATGTTTCGGCTCGGCACTGCAAATCACGCGGATGACGCCATCACGCTTAACGATTTTGCAGTTACGGCATAATTTCTTGACGGAAGCACGAACTTTCATTTTTACTCTCCGTAACTTCTCGGGCGACCAATTAACGGCCGTAGCCTTTCAGGTTCGCCTTCTTCAAGGCAGACTCGTACTGACTAGACATCATCAGAGTTTGCACTTGAGCCATAAAGTCCATAATCACGACAACAACGATTAATAGTGAGGTCCCACCGAAGTAGAACGGCACTTTCATTGCATCACGCATGAACTCCGGGATCAGGCAGATAAAAGTAATGTACAACGCGCCAATCAAAGTCAGACGAGTCATTACTTTATCGATATACTTCGCCGTTTGCTCTCCCGGACGAATTCCTGGTACAAATGCACCGGACTTCTTCAGGTTATCTGCTGTTTCACGAGGGTTGAAAACCAACGCTGTGTAGAAGAAACAGAAGAATATGATTGCAGACGCATAGAGTAACACATAAAGCGGTTGCCCAGGCTGCAAATACAGCGAAATTGTTGTCAGCCAGTTCCAACCGGTTCCGCCCCCGAACCACGACGCAATCGTCGCTGGGAACAGAATAATACTGGAAGCGAAGATCGCTGGGATAACCCCGGCCATATTCACTTTCAGCGGTAAATGTGTGCTCTGTGCAGCATAGACACGACGACCTTGCTGGCGTTTCGCGTAGTTCACCACAATGCGGCGTTGACCACGTTCAACGAAGACAACAAAGAACGTCACTGCAAATACTAATACTGCAACCAATAGCAACAGGAGGAAGTGCAGGTCGCCTTGACGCGCTTGCTCGATCGTATGGGCAATGGCTGGCGGGAGTCCCGCAACGATACCAGCGAAGATAATGATTGAGATACCGTTGCCGATACCTCGCTCAGTAATCTGTTCGCCGAGCCACATCAGGAACATAGTTCCTGTGACCAGACTTACAACAGCGGTGAAATAGAATGCAAAGCCTGGGTTAATAACCAAGCCCTGCATACCAGGCATATTCGGTAAACCGGTAGCAATACCGATTGACTGGAATATTGCCAGCACCAGAGTGCCGTAACGGGTGTACTGGCTGATCTTACGACGACCAGACTCCCCTTCTTTCTTCAACTCTGCCAGGGCCGGATGAACGACCGTTAACAGCTGGATAATAATGGATGCCGAAATGTACGGCATGATACCCAGTGCAAAGATAGAAGCACGGCTGAGAGCACCACCAGAGAACATGTTAAACATCTCAATGATGGTGCCTCGCTGTTGCTCAAGCAGTTTGGCAAGTACAGCGGCATCGATACCAGGGATCGGAATAAAAGAGCCAATACGGAAAACGATCAGCGCACCAACTACAAACAAAAGTCTGCGTTTCAGTTCGCCAAATCCACCCTTGGCACTTTGAAAATCTAATCCCGGTTGCTTAGCCATCTGCTACTTATTCCTCAATTTTACCGCCAGCAGCTTCGATAGCAGCACGAGCGCCTTTAGAAACACGCAGGCCACGAACAGTTACCGGAGTAGAAACTTCACCAGCCAGGATCACTTTCGCGAACTCGATCTGGATACCGATAATGTTTGCTGCTTTCAGCGTGTTCAGGTCTACAACGCCGCCTTCAACTTTCGCCAGGTCAGACAGACGGATTTCCGCTGTAATCGCTGATTTGCGAGAGGTGAAACCGAATTTCGGCAGACGACGGTACAGTGGCATCTGGCCACCCTCGAAACCACGGCGTACGCCACCGCCAGAACGAGAGTTCTGACCTTTGTGACCACGACCACCGGTTTTACCGAGGCCAGAACCGATACCACGACCAAGGCGTTTACCCGCCTTTTTAGAGCCTTCGGCTGGAGACAGAGTATTTAAACGCATCTCTTACTCCTCAACTTTAACCATGAAGTAAACCGCGTTGACCATACCACGTACAGCGGGAGTATCCTCACGCTCAACGGTATGACCAATACGACGCAGACCCAGGCCAAGCAGCGTTGCCTTGTGTTTCGGCAGACGACCGATTGCACTGCGGGTTTGAGTGATTTTAATAGTCTTTGCCATGGTCAATTACCCCAGAATTTCTTCAACGGATTTACCACGCTTGGCAGCGACCATTTCTGGAGAATTCATATTTTCCAGGCCATCAATAGTTGCACGAACCACGTTAATCGGGTTGGTGGAACCATATGCTTTGGCCAGAACGTTATGAACTCCAGCGACTTCGAGAACGGCGCGCATTGCACCACCGGCAATAATACCGGTACCTTCTGAAGCCGGCTGCATGAAGACACGAGAACCCGTGTGAACACCTTTTACAGGGTGTTGCAGGGTGCCGTGGTTCAGCGCGACGTTAATCATATTGCGACGGGCTTTTTCCATCGCTTTCTGGATCGCTGCTGGAACTTCACGCGCTTTACCGTAACCAAAACCAACGCGACCGTTACCATCGCCAACAACAGTCAGAGCTGTGAAGGAGAAAATACGACCACCTTTAACGGTTTTAGATACGCGGTTAACCGCGATCAGCTTTTCCTGCAGTTCGCCAGCTTGTTTTTCGATGTGAGCCATCTTACACCTCTACCTTAGAACTGAAGGCCAGCTTCACGGGCAGCATCTGCCAGTGCCTGGACACGACCATGATATTGGAACCCGGAACGGTCAAAGGACACAACTTTGATGCCTTTTTCCAGAGCGCGTTCAGCAACAGCTTTACCAACAGCTGCAGCAGCGTCTTTGTTACCGGTGTACTTCAATTGTTCTGTAATAGCTTTTTCTACAGTAGAAGCAGCTACCAGAACTTCAGAACCGTTTGGTGCAATGACCTGTGCGTAAATATGACGCGGGGTACGATGTACCACCAGGCGAGTTGCACCCAGCTCTTTGAGCTTGCGGCGTGCGCGGGTCGCACGACGGATACGAGCAGATTTCTTATCCATAGTGTTACCTTACTTCTTCTTAGCCTCTTTGGTACGCACGACTTCGTCGGCGTAACGGACACCCTTGCCTTTATAAGGCTCAGGACGACGGTAGGCGCGCAGGTCTGCTGCAACCTGACCGATCAGCTGTTTATCCGCGCCTTTCAGCACGATTTCAGTCTGAGACGGACATTCTGCAGTGATACCGGCAGGCAGCTGATGCTCAACGGGGTGAGAGAAGCCCAGAGACAGGCCTACTGCATTCCCTTTGATAGCTGCACGATAACCTACACCAACCAGCTGAAGCTTTTTAGTGAAGCCTTCGGTAACACCAACAACCATTGAGTTCAGCAGGGCACGCGCGGTACCAGCCTGAGCCCATCCATCCACGAAACCATCACGTGGACCGAAGGTCAGAGCGTTTTCTGCATGTTTAACTTCAACAGCATTGTTGAGGGTACGAGTCAGCTCGCCATTTTTACCTTTGATCGTAATAACCTGACCGTCGATTTTTACATCAACGCCGGCAGGAATGACGACCGGTGCTTTAGCAACACGAGACATTCTTTCCTCCGATTAGGCTACGTAGCAGATAATTTCGCCACCAAGACCAGCTTGGCGCGCTGCACGATCAGTCATAACACCTTTAGAGGTAGAAACAACTGCGATACCCAGACCAGCCATAACTTTAGGCAGCTCATCTTTTTTCTTATAGATGCGCAGGCCTGGGCGGCTGACACGCTGAATGCTTTCTACAACAGCTTTACCCTGGAAATACTTAAGAGTAAGTTCCAGTTCCGGCTTGGTGTCGCCTTCAACTTTAAAATCTTCGATAAAACCTTCTTCCTTCAGCACATTGGCAATTGCCACTTTCAGCTTGGCGGAAGGCATGGTGACCGCAACTTTGTTCGCGGCCTGACCGTTACGGATACGGGTCAGCATATCCGCGATCGGATCTTGCATGCTCATCTGTCTTTACTCCCGTGATTCAATTGGTGACAATTACCAGCTAGCCTTTTTCAGACCCGGGATTTCACCGCGCATAGCGGCTTCACGGACCTTAATACGGCTCAACCCGAACTTCCGCAGGAAAGCGTGCGGACGACCAGTTTGACGACAGCGGTTACGCTGACGAGACGGGCTGGAATCACGCGGCAGAGACTGCAGCTTCAGAACTGCGTTCCAACGATCTTCGTCGGAAGCGTTCACATCAGAAATGATCGCTTTCAGTTCAGCGCGTTTAGCGAAGAATTTATCAGCTAAAGCTACGCGCTTTACTTCGCGTGCTTTCATTGATTGCTTAGCCATTCAGTAACCCTACCTTACTTGCGGAACGGGAAGTCAAAGGCAGCCAGCAGAGCACGGCCTTCTTCATCAGAGTTCGCAGTAGTGGTAATGGTAATATCCAAACCACGCACGCGGTCGACTTTATCGTAGTCGATCTCTGGGAAGATGATCTGCTCACGGACACCCATGCTGTAGTTACCACGACCATCGAATGACTTAGCGGACAAGCCACGGAAGTCACGGATACGTGGAACAGCAATAGAGATCAGGCGCTCAAGGAACTCCCACATGCGTTCGCCACGCAGAGTTACTTTACAGCCGATCGGATAGCCCTGACGGATTTTGAAGCCTGCAACAGATTTGCGTGCTTTGGTGATCAACGGCTTTTGACCGGAGATTGCTGTCAAATCAGCTGCTGCATTATCCAGCAGTTTCTTATCAGCGATCGCTTCACCAACACCCATGTTCAGGGTGATCTTCTCGACCCGAGGGACTTGCATGACAGAATTGTAGTTAAACTCAGTCATGAGTTTGCTAACTACTTCGTCTTTGTAGTAATCATGCAGTTTCGCCATCGTACTACTCCAAATTACTTGATAGTTTCGCTATTAGATTTGAAGAAACGGACTTTTTTGCCGTCTTCGAATCTAAAGCCTACACGGTCAGCCTTGCCGGTTGCCGTGTTGAAGAGTGCAACGTTAGAAACCTGAATAGCAGCTTCTTTTTCAACGATGCCACCTGGTTGGTTCAGGGCCGGAACCGGCTTCTGATGTTTCTTAACCAGGTTGATACCTTCAACAATGATCTTGCCGGAAGACAGAACATTTTTTACTTTACCGCGTTTACCTTTATCTTTACCGGTTAACACGATAACTTCGTCATCACGACGGATTTTCGCTGCCATGATTCGCTCCTTAGAGTACTTCTGGTGCCAGAGAGATAATTTTCATGAACTTTTCAGTACGAAGTTCACGAGTTACCGGCCCAAAGATACGCGTGCCGATAGGCTGCTCGCTGTTATTATTTAAAATAACGCATGCATTACCATCGAAGCGAATGACAGAACCGTCAGGGCGACGAACACCCTTCCTGGTGCGCACCACTACCGCTTTCAGCACATCACCTTTTTTGACCTTACCACGTGGAATTGCTTCCTTGATGGTGATCTTGATGATGTCGCCTACGCCTGCGTAGCGACGGTGCGAGCCACCCAGAACCTTGATACACATTACGCGACGTGCACCGGAGTTGTCGGCGACGGTCAGCATAGTCTGTTCTTGGATCATTTCAGTGCTCCGCTAATGTCAACTACTACCTGAGACTCTAAATTCAGAGTCGTCGAAAAGCCCCATATCGAGGGCGCGGCATTATAACACCGCTTCTACAATATGGGTAGAAAAAATACACGGCTCATTACTGAGCCGTGTATTCGTATTGAGAAGGCTTACTGTATTACAGAACGGCTTTCTCTACAACGCGAACCAGCGTCCAGGACTTAGTCTTGGACAGCGGACGGCATTCGCGGATTTCAACCACGTCACCGATACCGCATTCGTTGTTCTCGTCATGTACGTGCAGTTTGGTCGTACGCTTGATGAATTTACCGTAGATCGGGTGTTTCACAATACGTTCGATAGCAACAACAATGGATTTCTCCATTTTGTCGCTAACAACACGACCTTGCAGAGTACGGATTTTATCGGTCATTACGCACCCGCCTTCTGAGTCAGTAAAGTCTTAACGCGTGCAACATCACGACGCACTTGCTTCAGCAGGTGAGTCTGTTGCAGCTGGCCACTTGCCGCCTGCATACGCAGGTTAAACTGCTCACGCAGCAGGTTCAGCAGCTCAGCGTTCAGCTCTTCAACGCTTTTTTCACGCAGCTCATTTGCTTTCATTACATCACCGTCTTAGTTACAAAGGTGGTTTTAATCGGCAGTTTCGCTGCTGCCAGGCCGAATGCTTCACGGGCTAGCTCTTCCGGTACGCCGTCCATTTCATACAGGACTTTACCCGGCTGAATCAAGGCAACCCAATACTCCACGTTACCTTTACCTTTACCCATACGAACTTCCAGCGGCTTCTCGGTAATTGGTTTGTCCGGGAATACACGGATCCAGATTTTACCTTGACGCTTAACTGCACGGGTCATTGCACGACGTGCTGCTTCGATCTGACGTGCAGTCAGACGACCACGGCCAACAGCTTTCAGACCGAAAGTGCCGAAGCTAACATCCGTACCCTGCGCCAGACCACGGTTGCGGCCTTTGTGCACTTTACGGAATTTTGTACGCTTTGGTTGTAACATCAGCGACGCTCCTTATTTACGGCCTTTACGCTGCTGCTTTTTAGGTTGCGCAGCCGGTTTTTCCGGTTGTTCAACAGCAGCCATACCACCCAGGATCTCGCCTTTGAAGATCCATACCTTAACGCCGATTACACCGTAAGTGGTGTGCGCTTCAGAGGTGTTGTAGTCAATGTCAGCACGCAGTGTGTGCAACGGTACGCGACCTTCGCGGTACCATTCGGTACGTGCGATTTCCGCGCCGCCGAGACGGCCGCTAACTTCAACTTTGATACCTTTAGCGCCCAGACGCATTGCGTTCTGTACAGCACGCTTCATAGCACGACGGAACATAACGCGACGTTCCAGCTGTGAAGTGATGCTGTCAGCAACCAATTTAGCGTCCAGTTCAGGCTTACGAACTTCAGCGATATTGATCTGTGCAGGAACGCCAGCGATATCCGCTACGACCTTGCGCAGTTTTTCTACGTCTTCGCCTTTCTTACCGATAACGATACCCGGGCGAGCGGTGTGAATAGTCACACGAATGCTCTTAGCCGGACGCTCGATAACGATACGAGATACAGACGCCTTAGCCAGTTCCTTAGTAAGGTACTGACGTACTTTAAAATCGCTGTCCAGGTTGTCAGCGAATTCTTTGGTGTTCGCAAACCATGTTGAATTCCATGGCTTTACAATACCCAGGCGAATACCATTAGGATGTACTTTCTGACCCATTGCTAGTCTCCAGAGTCTCAGCGATCGGACACAACCACAGTAATGTGGCTGGTGCGCTTCAGGATGCGATCTGCACGACCTTTCGCACGCGGCATAATGCGCTTCATGCTTGGGCCTTCGTCTACGAAGATTTTCGCAACTTTCAGATCGTCAATGTCAGCGCCATCGTTGTGTTCAGCGTTAGCAATGGCAGATTCCAGTACTTTCTTAACCAATACCGCAGCTTTCTTGTTGGTATAGGTCAGGATGTCCAGGGCCTGCGACACTTTCTTACCGCGAATCAGGTCAGCAACAAGGCGAACCTTCTGAGCAGAAGAACGAGCATGGCGATGTTGAGCTAAAGTTTCCATCTCTTCCTCCTACCTTATTTCTTCTTCGCTTTTTTATCAGCAGCATGGCCGCGATAAGTACGAGTCGGTGCGAATTCACCCAGTTTATGACCGACCATTTCGTCGGAAACAAAGACTGGAACGTGCTGACGACCATTATGGACAGCGATGGTCAAACCGATCATGTTAGGAAAGATCGTTGAACGACGGGACCAAGTGCGCAGGGGCTTCTTGTCTCCGCTTTCCACCGCTTTCTCTACCTTCTTCAGCAAGTGCAGGTCAATAAAAGGACCTTTCTTGAGAGAACGTGGCATGGCTTATCCTCTAAAATTATTTGCTACGGCGACGTACGATAAATTTATCAGTACGCTTGTTGCTGCGGGTCTTCTTACCTTTGGTCTGAACGCCCCATGGTGTTACTGGGTGTTTACCAAAGTTACGACCTTCACCACCACCATGTGGGTGGTCGACTGGGTTCATCGCAGTACCGCGAACGGTAGGACGAACACCACGCCAGCGTGCAGCACCTGCTTTACCCAGAACGCGCAGCATATGCTCAGCATTGCCAACTTCGCCCAGAGTTGCACGGCATTCTGCTTCGACTTTACGCATTTCACCAGAGCGCAGACGCAGGGTGACATAAGCACCATCGCGAGCAACGATCTGAACGTAAGTACCAGCGGAACGCGCCAGCTGACCGCCTTTACCTGGTTTCATTTCTACGTTATGAACGGTAGAACCAACCGGGATATTGCGCATCGGCAGGGTGTTACCTGCTTTGATTGCAGCATCAACGCCAGACTGAATCTGGTCGCCAGCTTTCAGGCCTTTAGGGGCCAGGATGTAACGGCGTTCGCCATCTTTGTACAGAACCAGCGCGATGTTCGCGGAACGGTTCGGATCGTACTCAAGACGCTCAACAATTGCTGGGATACCATCTTTGTTGCGTTTGAAGTCAACAATACGGTAAGCCTGCTTGTGACCACCACCGATATGACGAGTGGTGATGCGGCCATTGTTGTTACGACCACCGGATTTGCTGTTTTTTTCAACCAGCGGAGCAAAAGGTTTGCCCTTGTGCAGCTCTGGGTTGACCACTTTAACAACGTGGCGACGACCCGGAGATGTCGGTTTGCATTTAACAACTGCCATTGTATTACTCCTCCGACTTACTCAGCGCCGCCGACGAAGTCCAGATTCTGGCCTTCCTTCAGGGTGACGTAAGCTTTTTTCCAGTCGCTACGACGACCGATACGCTGTCCGTGACGTTTAACTTTCCCTTTAACTACCAGGGTGTTAACGACTTCGACTTCGACTTCAAACAGTTTCTGCACAGCAGCTTTGATTTCTGCTTTGGTCGCGTCTTTAGCAACTTTGAGAACGATGGTATTGGTTTTTTCCATCGCAGCAGACGCTTTTTCAGAAACGTGCGGTGCACGAAGCACCTTCAGCAGACGTTCTTCACGAATCATGCCAGCATCTCCTCAACTTGCTTAACAGCATCGGCAGTCATTACGACTTTGTCGAAGGCGATCAAGCTAACCGGGTCGATACCAGTTGCATCGCGTACGTCAACCTTGTGCAGGTTGCGCGCAGCCAGGAACAGGTTCTCGTCCAGCTCACCGGTGATGATCAGCACATCTTCCAGAGCCATGTCTTTCAGTTTCTGTGCCAGCAGCTTAGTTTTAGGCGCTTCAACAGAGAATGATTCGACAACGATCAGACGATCCTGACGTACCAATTCGGACAGGATGCTTTTCAGCGCGCCGCGGTACATCTTTTTGTTTACTTTTTGACTGTGGTCCTGCGGGCGAGCAGCGAAGGTCACGCCACCGGAACGCCAGATCGGGCTCTTAATAGAACCTGAACGCGCACGGCCGGTACCTTTCTGGCGCCACGGCTTTTTGCCGGAACCAGTTACTTCAGCACGAGTCTTCTGAGCACGAGTACCCTGACGAGCACCAGCTGCATAAGCAACAACAACCTGGTGAACCAGCGCTTCGTTGAAATCACGACCGAAGGTAGTTTCGGAAACAGTCAGCGCGCTCTGCGCGTCTTTCAATACTAATTCCATTGCTATCCCCTTACGCCTTCACAGCTGGTTTAACGATCAGGTCGCTACCGGTTGCACCGGGAACAGCACCTTTAACCAGCAGCAGGTTGCGCTCAGCGTCAACGCGTACTACGTCCAGGCTCTGAACAGTTACACGTTCGTTACCCAGCTGACCTGCCATTTTCTTGCCTTTAAACACTTTGCCCGGAGTCTGGTTCTGACCGATAGAACCCGGAACGCGGTGAGACAAGGAGTTACCGTGGGTAGCGTCCTGGGTACGGAAGTTCCAGCGCTTAACGGTACCAGCAAAACCTTTACCTTTAGAGGTACCGGTTACGTCAACTTTTTTAACTTCAGCAAACAGCTCAACGCTAATGTCCTGACCTACGGTGAACTCTTCGCCTTCAGCAAGGCGGAATTCCCACAGACCACGGCCAGCTTCTACGCCAGCTTTAGCGAAGTGACCAGCTTCCGGCTTGGTTACACGGTTAGCTTTTTTAGCACCGGTAGTAACCTGAACAGCACGGTAGCCATCGTTAGCCAGATCTTTAACCTGAGTAACGCGGTTTGCTTCAACTTCGATTACGGTTACTGGGATAGATACGCCATCTTCAGTGAAGATGCGGGTCATACCCACTTTTTTACCGACTAAACCAATCATTGTTTCAACCTCTCAATCGCTCGATGACCTGATTAACCCAGGCTGATCTGCACGTCTACACCGGCAGCCAGATCCAGACGCATCAGAGCATCAACGGTTTTCTCAGTTGGCTCAACGATGTCAACCAGACGCTTGTGAGTGCGGATCTCGTACTGATCACGCGCGTCTTTGTTAACGTGCGGAGAGATCAGAACGGTAAAGCGCTCTTTGCGGGTCGGCAGCGGGATCGGACCACGGACTTGCGCACCAGTGCGCTTAGCAGTCTCGACGATTTCCGCGGTTGATTGATCGATCAGACGATGATCAAACGCTTTCAGGCGGATACGGATTCTTTGGTTCTGCATGAGACCAGAGCTCCAATTATTTTATAAACGAAAATGATTACTACTCAAACCCATTACGATTGATAGGAGAGTGTAACCGTTCTTACGTAGCCCCCCAATTGGGAGCATTGTTGAGTAACGAAAAGCGGTGTTACTCAGGTTCAGATTGAACCGCTGTCAATTACGACAAGCCCGCGCATTATACGTAAATCTGGACTCAACGCAAGTGCTGATTATAAAGCAGACGCTGTAGGTTGCTTTTGCGTAGCCGCTCGATGTTTAGCTGCAATCAGTGTGTGCTGAAGTAGACTCATTGGAACGCTCTGCGCAGAGGCTAGTTTTGCTGTTTGTTCTTAGACATTCGGAAGGAGAGGATACCGCAGCGATAACGACTGAGGTGTAAACCATGCTAACCGCCCTTCCCTTTCAGGTGATTTATTTCGTATTAACTTGTCTTCTGGTTCGCGAGGATATCCGTTCCGGTCTCCTTCCGGATAAATACCTTTGCCCATTACTTTGGAGTGGCCTTCTGTTTCATCTCATCAACCGGCCTGAGTTTCTCTTTAGTGCTGTTGTAGGCGCCATAGCTGGGTACGCGGGCTTTGCCAGTATTTACTGGGGCTATCGAACGGTGTTTAAACGTGAGGGGCTAGGGTATGGGGACGTGAAATATCTTGCTGCTTTGGGCGCCTGGCACGGCTGGTGTGTGCTTCCTGCACTGACACTGTCTGCCGCAGTCCTGGCTACAAGCTATGTTCTCATTCAGATGCTGTGCAATCCTGGCCAGCAGATACATAAAAACCCGCTACCGTTCGGTCCATTTCTGGCGGCAGCAGGTTTATTGTCGGGCTGGCAGAGTCTAATCAATCTGCCACTTTGATCTGCGACTGCAGGTAGTTTTGCAAACCAATTTTGCCGATGAGGTCCAGCTCGGTTTCGAGCCAATCAATATGGCCCTCTTCGTCAGCCAGAATGGTAATCATCATATCGCGGCTAACGTAATCATGGACGCTGTCGGCATAAGCAATGGCCTCACGAAGATCTTTCGCGCCTTCCAGCTCAAGCCGTAGGTCAGATTGCAGCATCTCCTCGACATCTTCGCCAATGCCGAGCTTTCCGAGGTCCTGCAGATTCGGGATGCCCTCAAGAAATAAAATACGCTCGATATATTTATCAGCGTGTTTCATTTCATCGATCGATTCATGATATTCAACATCATTGAGGCGCGTCAGGCCCCAATTTTTGAACATTCTCGCATGGAGAAAATACTGATTGATTGCGACAAGCTCATTTCCCAATAATTTATTGAGATAACTTATGATTTTAACATCACCTTTCATTATATAGTCCCTCCGCTTCCACTTATTGAAGCGTAGATGGGGCTACAGGGATGTCAAAAAAAAGATAGTGCCTCAGGCGATCTCTTTGTATTCCGGGATCTGCATCAATTCATCCTGCATAATCTCGCGCGCCGCGCGTACGCACTTACCGCATTGATTTCCTACCGGAACAAATTTACGAAGCTGCTGGAAAGACTGAGGATGAAACTGGCGAACGGCCTGACGTATTTTTTTGTCACTGACACCATTACACAAACAAACGTACATAAACACTCCCGCTCAATTTATGATCAAAGTGTAAGTGAGAATAATTATGATTACAATAGCACATACGTAAAGAGACGGGACGGTTGCAGACAATAAATGCGAATAAGTGTGACAGTTATTAAATTAGAAATGTAAAAAGGGCGCCGAAGCGCCCTTTACTATTAACCACTAATTAACGAGTAATTAGATGATTAAGCGATGACTTTAGCAACAACGCCCGCGCCTACAGTACGGCCGCCTTCACGGATTGCGAAACGCAGACCGTCGTCCATCGCGATTGGGTGGATCAGGGTAACAACCATTTTGATGTTGTCGCCCGGCATTACCATCTCTACGCCTTCTGGCAGTTCGATGGTGCCAGTCACGTCAGTTGTACGGAAGTAGAACT